>NZ_AP021881.1:1528132-1833759 GCF_009937995.1 Sulfuriferula nivalis | reverse complement strand
ACTGTTTTCTGATGACGTTCTTAAAAATAAGCGCAATAGCGAAGCAATAGAAGTTGCGCCTAATAAATTGGTATCTGCACGTTTGTTGGATTATAAACCAGCTACGGTTCAGGCTTTGACAGCAGTAAGTAGCAAAATTACTACCCTGCTAATGCAACAACAGACACGGGCAGCTGCGCTTAAACAAGGCGAACAGGTATTGTCCGAATTACGCGCCGGTAAAGAGTCTGCAGGCCTCAAGTGGAGTGCATTTGAGTTAATTAGTCGTGCTCATGCTGAGGCAGTAACGCCAAAATTAGTTGAACCGATTTTTGCAGCTGATGAAAAAACGATGCCGAGTTATGTTGGTGGTGTGGATGTTGATGGAAATTATCAATTGGTGCGTGTTACACGTGTATTGCCTGGTAATACTCCCGATGCTACCAAACTGCTTGCTATGCAAACACAATTAGCTAATGTGGTATCTCAACAGGCTTTTGCCGACTATTTGGCTAGCTTGACTAAGTCAGCCAAGATACAAATTGCTAAATCTGCTTTAGAAAAAACCGCACCATAATCAAGGTAAGTGCCGAAGTGAATATTTCGGCACTTACCTTAATGTCTTAATCGAAACTAGCACCTACAGTTGTATTAAATCCTGCATCAACATAAGTGATTTCACCGGTGATCCCACTGGCTAAGTCGGATAACAAGAAAGCGCTGGTGTTGCCAACTTCCTGGATGGTGACATTGCGGCGCAATGGTGCATGTTTTTCTACATGATTCAATATCTTGCTAAAGCCGCCTATACCGCTGGCAGCCAGTGTCTTAATCGGGCCAGCTGATACACCATTTACACGTATGCCTTTAGGTCCCAGGCTTTGTGCCATGTAATAGACGTTAGACTCCAGACTGGCTTTAGCTAATCCCATGACATTGTAGCTAGGTACAGAACGTATCGAACCCAAGTAGGACAGTGTCAGCATTGCAGCATTACGCCCTTGCATCATCGGCAAGCCTGCTTTTGCTAATGCGGCAAAACTGTATGAGCTGATGTCATGGGCAATCTGGAAGTACTCACGTGTTACCGCTTCCAGATAATCACCCGTGAGCGCAACTTTAGGAACGAAAGCGATAGCATGTACGATACCGTCCAAACTGTCCCACTCCTTGCCCAGATCAGCAAATAACTGATTGATCTCATCATCGCTGGCTACATCACATGGAAGAACAATACTGCTATCGAATTCGCTGGCAAGTGCAGTGACGCGGTCTTTGATCTTTTCGCCCTGATAAGTAAAGGCCAAAGTTGCACCTTCACGATGACATGCTTGTGCGATACCGTAAGCAATTGAGCGATCGCTGATTAGACCAGTAATCAGTATGCGTTTGTCTTGTAAGAACCCCATGTGTGCTTTCCTTATACATAAAATGAGAACTAGGATTATACCCATAGTCGTGTGACTAGGTTAAACTCATACCCATGATACGAATCTTTTTATTAACAGTATTGTTGCTGCTGAGTGGTTGTGAGCGCACAGTTTGGAATAGCCCTTATCCTGCTAATACGAATCGGGCAAATATACTGTATTCGTCATTTGAAGAGCGTCCCAAACACCTAGATCCAGCGTTGTCATACAGCAGTAATGAAACCGAAATCATTTCGCAGATTTACGAGCCGCCATTACAGTATCATTATCTAAAACGGCCTTATACGCTGATTCCCCAGACTTTGACTGCATTGCCCATCGTGCATTATCTGGATGTGACAGGTAAGGTATTGCCAGATGATGCACCTGCGCAAAAGATAGCGCAAAGTGTTTATGAATTACATGTGCGTCCTGGAATTTATTATCAACCACACCCTGCGTTTGCGCGTAATTCAAGTGGACAGTTGCGCTATGCTCATTTAAGTTCCCAAGACTGGGTGAAACTTAACGATTGGCATGATTTCATTCAGGTGGGAACACGCGAGTTAGTTGCGGCAGACTATGTTTATCAAATTAAACGACTGGCATCACCACAGCTTAATTCGCCGATTTTCGGGGTGATGGCAGATTACATAGTTGGCTTGAAAGAGTTCAATCGTGTACTGACACAACAAGCACAATTATTGCCTGCAAATACCTATCTGGATTTGACGCGTTATCCATTGGCCGGTGTCGAGCTGGTGGATCGATATACTTACCGTATACGTTTAAAGGGGAAGTATCCACAGTTTGCCTATTGGTTAGCTATGCCATTTTTTTCCCCAGTGCCACCTGAAGTGGATGCATTTTATAGCCAACCGGGAATGGCGGAGCATAATTTTACACTCGATTGGCATCCGGTAGGCACGGGGCCTTATCAATTGACAGTGAACGATCCGAATCGACAAATGGTACTGGCGCGTAATCCTAATTACCATGGTGAAGCCTATCCTAGTGATGGTGACATGGGTGATAAGTCAGCAGGGTTGTTGCGTGATGCGGGCAAAGCTATGCCTTTTATTGATGCTGAGGTATTCAGTCTGGAAAAAGAAAGCATTCCTTACTGGAATAAGTTTTTACAAGGCTATTATGATTTGTCCGGGATAAGTTCGGATAGTTTTGATCAGGCGGTGCAAATTAATGCGCAGGGTGAGCCAGAGCTGACCCATGCAATGAGTGCGCAAGGAATGAGTCTGGTAACCGCCGTGACAGCCTCCAATCGCTATATGGGTTTTAATATGCAAGATAGTGTGGTTGGTGGCTTATCAGATCGTGCACGTAAGCTGCGTCAGGCTATTGCAATTGCGGTGGATTATGAAGAGTTTATTGCTATCTTTGCCAATGGTCGTGGTATTCCAGCACAAGGGCCAATTCCACCAGGGATATTTGGTTATCAGGAAGGCGTCGCAGGAATGAACCCTGTGGTTTATCAAAATGTGAATGGCAAGATCGTGCGTCGTCCAATTACCGATGCAAAGCGTTTGTTAGCTGAGGCGGGCTATCCCAATGGCCGTGATAGTAAATCGGGTGCACCACTGGTGCTTTATTTTGATACTGCAGCTAGCGGCCCAGATGCCAAGGCGAGGCTGGATTGGATGGTGAAGCAATTTGCAAAATTGAATATACAACTGGTGATTCGCGGTACTGATTACAATCGTTTTCAGGACAAGATGCGCCGTGGTAATGCACAGATTTTTGAATGGGGTTGGAATGCAGATTATCCTGACCCTGAAAACTTTCTTTTCCTGTTATATGGCGCTAATAGCAAAGTAGGTCACAACGGTGAAAATGCAGCGAATTACGAAAATCCAGAATTTGATGCTTTATTTGATGAAATGAAATATCTGGATAACACGCCTGCACGTCAGGCTATTATCAATCAAATGTTGGCTGTGGTGCGTGAAGATAGCCCATGGCTATTCGGTTATTTCCCTAAAGCTTTTAGCCTACGCCAAGCCTGGGTTGCACCGACTAAGCCTAATGTGATTGCTAACAATACGTTGAAGTATCGCAAAATTGACCCCGCGTTACGGCAACACTTACGCGAGCAATGGAATCAGCCTGTTTTCATGCCATTTGTGTGGATGGGGCTGGTGATAGCAGGTTTGTTGCTGCCAGCGGTATGGGCGTGGCGACGACATGAACGGAGCACCGCGAAATGATAGCTTATTTGCTGCGTCGATTACGCGATGCGATTCCGATATTGTTAGGGGTGAATTTACTTACGTTTATGCTTTTCTTTGTGGTGAATACTCCAGATGACATGGCGCGTATGCACTTGGGTGCCAAACATGTCACCGAGCAAGCAATAACCCAGTGGAAAGCGGAACATGGCTACGATTTGCCTCTATTTTATAATGCGGCACAGCCACAAATGTCTGCACTGACGGATACCGTCTTTTTCAACAAATCCCTGCGTATGTTTGCGCTTGATTTTGGCGCGTCTGATGATGGCCGAGATATTGCACATGAGATTAAAACGCGTGCAGGCCCCAGTCTCGCCATTGCAGTGCCTGTATTTGTAGTTGGACTGTTAGTCAATATCAGCTTTGCATTGATGATGGTGTTCTTTCGCGCCACTTATCTTGATCGACTGGGTGTCGTATTGACGGTGATTTTAATGTCAGTGTCAGGTTTGTTTTATATTATTGCGGGGCAGTTTTTGCTTGCCAAGCTTTGGCGCTGGTTGCCCATTTCCGGGTTTGCACCGGGAATTGATGCCTGGCGATTTGTATTGTTGCCCGTCTTGATTTCGATAGTGGGTGGGCTAGGTAGTGGCGCACGTTGGTACCGTAGTATTTTCTTGGAAGAAATAGGCAAAGACTATGTTCGCACAGCTAGAGCCAAGGGTTTGTCGGAGCCACGTATATTGTTTCGCCATGTGCTACAGAATGGCATGATACCTATATTGACCGGGGCAGTGGTGGTGTTGCCATTGTTGTTCATGGGCAGTTTGCTTACTGAGTCATTCTTCGGTATTCCTGGCTTGGGTAGCTACATCATCGATGCGATACAAGCGCAGGACTTTGCCATTGTGCGTGCTATGGTGTTCATCGGTGCTGTACTGTACATCATTGGTTTATGGTTGACGGATATTGCCTATAGCTGGGCCGACCCGCGGGTGAGGCTGTCATGATGCCCGTCGTATTATGGACAGATGCACTGATTTATTTGCTGGTATTGAGTATAGGGTTACTGCTTTATAAACAGCCCGCCGATGGCCAGGTGCGGGATGCACTGAGACGCTTATCGCGTAATCCCATGGCTGTCGCAACCGGTATGGTGTTGTTGGTATTTACGACGATTGCATTGCTGGATTCACTGCATTATCGACCATTGCTGCAACAGGAAGCCCATGCTCAGTCTCAATACAGCGTAGAAGTACTCAGTGTCTGGGATGTGATATTGCAGCCGCTACGTGCACATAACGAGAAATCCTATTCAGCTCCGTTATCTCAGCATTTGTATGTAAAAGAAAATGTTACTTTGCCAAATGGGTCGGTTGTTCGTGATTACCCACGTTTGGAGATCGCACAGGGTGCGCAGCCCAGTGTAGCAAAATTGATTATGCGTGGTGCATTGTGGGGTGCTGGAATCTGTATGCTGGTCTGGTTAGTCTTAGGAATTATATGGGCACGTGGTATGCGGCGTGTTTGGTCAGAGCTGTGGTATGCCGACAATGACACAACCAGACGAACGGTATTGTGGGTATCAGCATTGTTGATACTCGTTGTGACTGTAATGGCGAGTCTATCCACACATTACCACGTACTAGGGACAGACAAGATCGGGCAGGATGTGCTTTATAACACGCTCAAAAGCATACGTACGGGTTTGCTAATTGGTACGCTGACAACCTTGATTATGCTGCCATTTGCGATATTGCTGGGGATCAGCGCAGGTTATTTTGGTGGCTGGCTGGATGATGTGATTCAGTATATTTACACTACGTTAAATGCAATTCCCAGCGTATTGCTGATTGCAGCAGCTGTGTTGTTAATGCAAGTCTATATCGAATCTCATGCTGCGTTGTTTGATAGCTCGGCGGCAAGGACTGATTTCAGGTTGCTGTTCTTATGTGTAATCTTGGGTGTGACCAGCTGGACTGGCTTATGTCGCTTGTTGCGAGGGGAAACCTTAAAACTGCGGGAACTTGATTACGTCCAGGCTGCGCGTGCTTTCGGGGTAAGTGATATAAGAATTATGCTGCGGCATATTTTGCCAAATTTATACCATTTAGTATTAATCAGCGTAGTGATGGATTTTTCAGGTCTGGTACTGGCTGAGGCGGTCTTGTCATATGTGGGGGTGGGAGTTGATCCCGCAATGCAAAGTTGGGGAAATATGATTAATGCTGCCCGTCTGGAAATGGCACGTGAGCCCGTAGTGTGGTGGCCACTGGTTGCTGCATTTGGGTTCATGTTTACCTTGGTGTTATCCGCGAATCTATTTGCTGACAGCGTACGTGATGCATTTGACCCGAAAGGGCCACACTGATGGTTCTTTCCATTAAACAATTACATACCCGTTTAGGCGCATTACGCTTGGTTGATGGCATAAGTTTTGATGTGGCAGCGGGGCAAACTTTTGCACTGCTGGGTGAATCAGGTTGTGGCAAATCGATGACAGCATTGTCGATTATGCGATTGTTACCAGATGTGGCACGTGTCAGTTCAGGTCAGGTTATGCTACATGATCAGGATGTGTTGGCCTTACCCGAATCAGCGATGCGTGCTGTACGCGGTGGCAAGATAGGTATGATCTTTCAAGAGCCTATGACTAGCCTTAATCCCGTACTGACGGTGGGTGAGCAAGTCATGGAAACGCTGCTTCGTCATTCGGCATTATCAGCTAAAGCTGCGCGTCAGCAAGCGGCGGATTTGCTAACGTCGGTGGGAATAGCTGATGCGCATCATCGCCTGGATGAATATCCTTTTCAGCTTTCAGGCGGAATGAAGCAGAGAGTGATGATAGCCATGACCTTGGCAGGCAATCCGGATGTGCTTATAGCCGATGAGCCAACTACGGCATTGGACGTGACGATACAAGCACAGGTATTAGCCTTGTTGCGTAATATTCAGCAACAGCGTGGCATGGCCATGTTATTGATTACGCATGATTTAGGTGTGGTCAGTGAAATGGCGCATCAGGTTGGTGTGATGTATGCAGGTGAGCTGGTAGAAGTTGCACCACGTGATGTTTTTTTTAGTCAGCCTCAGCACCCATATAGTCAGAAATTATTTGCGGCATTACCCAATCGGCAGTTAAACAAGTTAGTCAACATCCCTGGAAATGTCCCTCCATTAGATACGACTTTCGTAGGCTGTCGCTTTGCACCCCGTTGTGAATATGCGTTTGATCTGTGTCATCAGCAGTCACCAGTATGGACGCAACTTGCTGATGGACATCGTGCACGTTGTCATTTGTTGTCTCAGGCAGGGCTTAAAACAGCACCAGTAGCACATGAAGCATCGTCACCGGTACAGCCTGATCAAACTGATCAGGTGGAGATGTTAGTTGTTGATAATTTGCAGGTGTATTACCCGTTAAAACGTGGCTGGTTGCAGACAGGGTCTCGAGTGTTGAAAGCTGTAGATGGGTTGAGTTTAACCATCCATAGTGGTGAAACGTTGGCATTGGTTGGTGAGTCAGGTTGCGGCAAAACAACTGTGGGTAAAGCAATTGTGCAATTGCAGCCTATTACGCAAGGTCAGGTTATGTTGGGTGGGATAGATTTGGCTGCGCTTAGTCCATCTGCACTACAGCAACAGCGAGCCAAAGTACAAATGATTTTTCAGGATCCCTATGCTTCGCTGAATCCGCATATGCGTGTGCAAGCGATATTGGAGGAAGGAATGGTTGCGTTGGGTGTTGAACCTGATACAGGTCAACGCCGCCTGCAGATGAAACGATTGGTGGAGCAGGTGGGTTTGCCCGCCAATGCCTTGCAGCGTTATCCACACGAATTTTCTGGTGGGCAGCGTCAACGAATTGCGATAGCCAGAGCGTTAGCCGTGCGTCCACAGCTAATAATTTGTGATGAGCCGACCAGTGCGCTGGATGTTTCTGTGCAAGCACAAATTATCAATTTATTGAAAGCGTTACAGGCTGAATTGCAGGTGAGTTATTTGTTTATTACTCACAATTTACCCGTGGCTGATTATCTTGCACACCGTATTGCCGTAATGTATTTAGGCCGTATTGTTGAAATTGGTGGCAGTGCAGAAATTATGCAGCACGCTAAACATCCGTATACACAGGCGCTACTTGCTGCCGTGCCAAGTATAGAGCGTCATGAGGTTAAGGTGCCCTTGCTGCAAGGTGATATGGCAAGTGCAGCAAATCCACCAGCAGGCTGTCATTTTCACCCACGTTGCTCACAGGCGATGGATATCTGTCGCCAACAATACCCGCGTATGACGCAATTGAGCGCTACGCATTTCGTTAACTGCCATTTACTATCCACTCATTAAAATACAATTATGCAAACTATTCCTACTATATTTCGTCAAGATTACTGTCCTTATCCCTTTAAGATCAGCCATCTGAATTTGATATTTGATTTAGATGCAGCCCATACGCATGTGCATAGCGAGATGTTACTGACCAGGGTGAATCCAGGTTCGGATCTATTGCTACACGCTGACGGTTTAAGCCTGCTGAGCATACATTTAGATGGGCGTGAATTAAGTGCGGTAACGGATTATGTGTTGAATGATGATGGATTGCGAGTGCTGAATCCGCCTGAGTCCTTTACCCTGTCTATCGTTACACAAACTCAGCCAGATCAAAACTCTACGCTGATGGGTTTGTATGCGTCGAATGGTAATTTGTTTACTCAATGTGAGGCTGAAGGTTTCCGCAAGATTACTTATTTCCCAGATCGCCCAGATGTGATGACGCAATATACGGTAGAGCTGAGGGCTGATGCAGAGCAGTATTCAGTATTGCTATCCAATGGTAATTTGGTTGATGAGGGTGTGCTTGATGATGGCCGGCATTATGCGAAGTGGATAGATCCTTTTAAGAAACCTTCATATTTATTCGCACTGGTTGCCGGAAAACTGGTTTGTCAGGAGGAAAAGTTCATACTGGCTTCGGGTCGTGAAGTCCTGCTGCAAGTTTGGGTGGAAGACGGCAATCTTGATAAAACTCAACACGCCATGGAGTCGTTGAAAAACAGCATACGCTGGGATGAGCAACGGTTCGGATTGGAACTGGATTTGGATCGTTTCATGATAGTTGCAGTGAGTGATTTCAATATGGGAGCGATGGAGAATAAGGGTTTAAATATATTCAACACTAAATATGTGCTGGCGAATTCTAGAGTGGCTACTGATATTGATTATGCCAATATTGAATCGGTAGTAGGACATGAATATTTCCATAACTGGACGGGTAACCGTGTGACTTGTCAGGATTGGTTCCAGTTATCACTTAAAGAAGGGCTGACAGTATTCCGTGATCAGGAATTTTCTGCGGATATGATAGGTACGGATAGCGGGCGCGCGGTAAGCCGTATTGGCGATGTACGTACCTTGCGACAAGTGCAGTTCTCTGAAGATGCCGGACCTATGGCACACCCCGTACGGCCAGACAGCTATGTGGAAATTAATAATTTTTACACCGTGACCATCTATGAAAAGGGTGCTGAAGTTGTACGTATGTATCAAACGTTACTTGGACGTGATGGCTTCCGTAAAGGTATGGATTTGTATTTTGCTAGACATGATGGCTGTGCAGTGACGTGTGACGATTTTCGCGCGGCTATGGCAGATGCAAATGGGCGTGATTTAGCGCAGTTTGAACGCTGGTATAGTCAGGCTGGGACGCCTGTGGTCACTGTTAAATCACATTATGATACTGATCTGCAACAATATACGTTAACACTACGCCAATCCTGCGCGCCCACGCCAGGGCAAACAGATAAGTCACCATTCCATATTCCAGTTACCGTTGGGCTGTTAGATTCCAATGGTCAGGAAATGCCGTTGTATTTAGTGGGTGAGTCTTCAGCACAAGCGAGTTGTGTGTTGGAACTGACTGATATTGAGCAGAGTTTTGTTTTTGATCGTATTCCAGCTTTGCCGACGCCTTCGTTATTACGTAATTTTTCCGCACCTGTTGTGTTGGAATATGCTTACAGCGATACTGAATTAGCCCATTTGCTTGCGCATGATAGTGATGCATTTAATCGTTGGGAGGCTGGGCAGCGCTTGGCAACGCAGCGATTAATGCAATTGATTAAATCGGTGCAAGCAGGAGAGGCACTGTCGCTAGATAGTTTGTATCTTGAAGCCGTAGGTCTGGTGCTGAATGACGAGAATCTAGATCCGGCTTTCCGTGAACTGGTTTTGACGTTGCCATCGGAAGCTATGTTAGCTGAGTTGTCTGCAGAGATAGATCCGCATGCAATACATGTAGCCAGAGAGTATATGCGTCAGCAGATAAGTGCTCATATGCATAAAGATTTTTATCAAGTATATCAAGCGAATCAGACTATGGGTGTTTATAGTCCTGATGCGATATCTGCGGGTAAGCGCGGTTTGAAAAATTTGGCACTGGCGTATTTGGTAAGCAACGATGCTGATGAGCAAATGATTAGCCTCGCATTGACGCAAGTACATGAAGCGCAGAATATGACGGATCGATTGGCCGCATTGGCTGTTTTGGTGCGTACAGGGGATGAGTGTGCAATTGAGCCACTAAATGATTTTTATCAGGACTTTGCTGATGATGCTTTGGTGATAGATAAGTGGTTTAGTTTACAAGCAAGTTCGCCAAAAACAGATGTAGAGCTGGTTCGCCAATTGATGCGCCATCCGGATTTTAATTTACATAATCCAAATCGAGCACGAAGTTTGATATTCAGCTTTTGCCATGCTAATCCAGTACAGTTTCATGCAAAAGACGGAAGTGGTTATGCATTTTGGGCAGAACAGGTATTGGCTTTAAATGCGATTAACCCACAGGTTGCGGCACGTTTGGTTCGTGTGTTAGACCATTGGCGTAAGTATCAGCCTGCATTACAGGCGCGCATGCAGGATGCTTTGCTAACTGTGGCGAATAGTGTAGGTTTATCTAAAGACGTGCAGGAGTTAGTGGTAAAGATGTTGAAATAGGCTTTGGTGGGACAAGCGCGTTGGTGACAGCGCGCTTGAGTACATTTGTGCAGAGTTAATGTTTAATCAACACTACTAGTGTCAATATTCACCTGTTTGGATGGCGAAATAGTTGAAATTGCATGTTTGAATATTGCTTGGCTCACGTTATCGTGACCTTTCAACATGACCATGTATTGGTCAAATGATTCGATTTTGCCAACGAGTTTGATACCGTTTACTAAGAATACCGATACGAGTATGTGTTCTTTACGTAAAGCGTTCAGGAATTGGTCTTGTAGGTTTTTCATTTTTGTCATCCACTTAAAATGGGATAAATTGTGCCTGGTTGTTACCAACCAGGCACAAGCTAACACTTTGTTTATTCTACTTTAGCACTTGCACGTAAATCTGTAACTAATTTTTTCACTGCCTGTTGTTCCATATCATTATGCAATTGATCTTTGATTTGTTCAAATGGTGGGACTTTTAAGTCACGAATTTCATCAACTTGGATAACGTGCCAGCCAAATTTGCTGTGTACTGGTGTTTTGGTATATTCGCCCTTTTTCAAGGTAACCATTGCATCAGCAAATTCCTTTACTAGATTACCAGGCGCAACCCAACCCAATTTACCACCACTAGCTGCAGATGAATCTTTAGATTTTTTCTTGGCTAAATCTTCAAATTTTGCTTTTTTAGTATTTAGCTGAGCAATGATATCTTTGGCATCGCTTTCGTTATCTACCAATATATGACGTACTTCATATTCTTTAGTACCCATCATGGTCTTGATTTTTTCGTATTCAGCTTTCATGTCAGCTTCAGCAATTGGATGCGTTTTGACATAGTTGGCGATGTAAGCCTGCGCTAACATTTGGGTTTTAGCTAAGTCAAGACGTGCCATATAATCACTGTCCTTGTCCAAACCGGCTTTTTTAGCTTGTTGTGCCAAGATTTCTGCATTAATCATGCTTTCGCGTAATGCCGCTGCAGTTTGGTCATTCATAGGCTGACCTTGGGCTGCACGTTCTTGTTTTAACACTTCAAATTGAGTTTGTGAAAGTGTCACACCATTCACGACTGCTAATGGTTTGCCAGCAGCTGGCGCTGCAGGTGCGGTTGCAGCAACGGCAGGTTTAGCTTCTTCAGCTGCATTACAACCTGTCAGCGCGGTTAAACCGAAAGCACAAACGGTTGCGATAGTGAGTTTTTTCAATTTCATTGATCTTCCTTTAGATTAAGTATTAAGTTCAAATTTCCGCTGGGGTAAGGGCTGTAATCGTAAGCGCGTGTATTTTTTGTTGCATTAAATCCCCCAGTGTTGCATATACCAAGCGATGACGCGCAAGAGTATTCATATTAGCGAAACTCGACGAAATAATACGCAGACGATAGTGGCCACCACCACTTTTTGCACCCGCATGTCCTGCGTGAAGTGCACTATCATCGGTAATTTCGATTTCGTTAGGCTGTAATTCGGCTAGTTTTTCCTGCATTAGTTCAACTGTGTTCATGTTGGCAGGACTTTCTTGTAGGGTTTGACAGTGGTTTGGTGATAAACACCAGCACTGACATAGGGATCAGCATCAGCCCAGGCCTGTGCATCTGCAAGGCTGGCAAACTCAGCAACAACCAGACTGCCCGTAAAACCTGCTGGTCCTGGATCCATGCTGTCAATTGCGGGAAATGGACCCGCAATGAGTAAACGACCTTGATCTTGCAAAGCTTGCAGGCGGGCGAGGTGCGCGGGGCGGGCAGTTTGCCTGAGGGGCAAGCTGTTTTCTACGTCTTCGCCAATAATGGCATACCAATTACTCATTCTTTTTTATCATCTATATATTTGCTGAGAACGTACCCTTGTGCGAGGATGAATGCAAACATCATGGCTGTACTGCCAAACAGTTTGAAATTCACCCAAGCGTCGGTACTGTAAGTGAAGGCGACATAAAGATTTACAAGCCCCATAATGATAAAAAATCCCACCCAGCTGAGATTGAGTTTAGTCCATAAACCGGCAGGTAAATCTAGCTGCTCTCCCATCATGGTGCGAATGACATTTTTTTTAAATCCATAAGCACTGATAAGTAATCCCAGTGCAAACGTCCAATAGAGAGCAGTTGGCTTCCATTTTATGAATGTTTCATCGTGAAGAAGTAGAGTCGCACCACCTAACAGCATAATGGATCCCACGCTTATCCACATCATCGTGTCAATTTTCTTGCCACGAATGATCAACCACGCTATTTGACTTAAACCTGCAATCATACCAACACTAGTAGCAACATAAATGGGATACGGTGGGGTAATATGGAAAAATAAAATTGCTGCCTTTCCTACCTCAGTTGCGGCAATGATGTCGCCAAATTTATAAGCTACAAAAAAAAGTAGTATGGGGAAAAAATCAAATAGAAATTTCATGATTAATGCTTGGTCGCCCAACGGTTAAAGTGTTCTTGCAGCATAGCTTGTACAGGTTGAGCGTAATTTGCCTTTTGAGCCTGCTGTACCCCTTGTTCAAAAAATTCTGGGCAATCCTCTGGTAAATTACGTCCTAATGTATCAAATGCTTTTGCCATTAAATCGGTATCTTGTGTGCGTGTGGCAACAATAGCATAGTTAAAGTTCAATATGCGCCAAGGGCGAGTCGGATCGTTTTTTTCCAGATCGGCTTTAACACTAGGTGCTGCATGCTCAAGAATGTCGCCCATGACCTGCGCAAGTGCTTTTAAGGTGGTCGCATCCTGAGTCAGGTTGGCGCTGGCTGCAAGGCTGTTAACCAGTGGCTCTAAGGTTCGTAGCTCACCTTCGTGTCTGATTAGCCAGTGCGCGACACCCAAAGCCGTTTTTTCAATATCCATTTTGGATTTAGGTAAGCGTAGTCTGTCTGCCCAATAGGCTAAATCCATCAGGAAGCCGATAGCGTGATCGCCGAGTTGATTTACATCATCAAATAGAATGGCGCCATTTTCGCCATTTTCCGCATCCAGTTTGTCGAACACGAACAAAAATTGAGTGACGGCTTCTATGAGTTGATCTGGTGTAACTTGTGATCCGGATTGGATGTCTGATTGGCTGAATGTATCTTGAATTATCTTGCTTGCTTCTTCAAAAGTATTTCTAATTTCTACTGGAATGGCCATGTTCTGAACTAACATTAGTGAGTAAGCCTGTATTTTGCTATGATTTAGCCTAACTCCACAAGTAATAGTATGATGAACCCATCAGAAACACCCGAAAACTACGATTTACACTGTCATTCCAATGCTTCGGATGGCATGTTACCTCCTGCCGATTTAATAGCGCGTGCCCATGCTCAAGGCGTTACTGCGTTGGCGTTAACTGATCATGATGACGTTGCCGGATTGGCGCCTGCACGTTTTGCAGCTGAGGCTTTAGGCTTGAAACTGATTAATGGTGTGGAAATATCGGTGACATGGGGTGCGCATACACTGCACGTGGTCGGGTTGAATATAGATCCAGAACATCCAGATTTGGTGGCGGGTTTGGCTGGTATACGCACTGGTAGAGGTGAGCGTGCTATCAAAATGGCAGAAGGTCTGCGTAATGTTGGCATAACCGATAGTCTGGCGGGTGCGTATCAACATGCGGATAATCCTAATTTAATTGGACGCATGCATTTTGCACGGTATTTAGTTGCGCAAGGTTTGGTTAAAGATACTCGTACCGTATTCAAAAAATTTCTGGTTAAAGGCAAGCCTGGCTATGTGCCTCACAAGTGGGCGGAACTATCTGACGCTGTCGCTTGGATATGTGCCAGTGGCGGGCAAGCTGTTTTAGCGCATCCAGGTCGCTACCAGATGGGTAGCGGTAAAATGCACGAATTATTGGAATATTTTAAGTCGGTGGGCGGTGAAGGCATTGAAGTCGTTACCGGCAGTCATAGCCCTGATCAATATCCGCAATATGCCAATCTGGCACAGAAATTTGGATTGCTCAGTTCGCGTGGTTCTGATTTTCATGCGCCTGGTGAGGGTTATCGGGATATCGGTCGTCTGCCACCCCTTCCTGAAATTTGCACGCCGATTTGGCATGATTGGAACATGTAATGTCACAGTTTTTTACCATACATCCTGAGAACCCACAGCCGCGCTTGATTAAACAAGCTGCTACGATATTGCGCGATGGCGGTGTGGTTGCTTTGCCTACCGATTCCAGTTATGCGTTGGCTTGCCATTTAGGCGATAAAAGTGCGCAAGATAAAATACGGACTATACGTGCCGTTGATGACAAACATCATTTCACTTTGTTGTGTCGTGATTTGTCTGAAATTGCGGTGTACGCACGAATAGATAACCAGCAGTTTCGCTTGTTAAAAGCCAATACGCCGGGAAGTTATACTTTTATATTGGAAGCTACCCGTGAAGTGCCTAAACGTTTGCAACATCCTAAACGTAATACCATAGGTTTACGCGTGCCTGATCACCCCATTACTTTGGCGCTACTGGCCGAATTGGATGAACCGTTGTTGAGTATGACGCTGATTATGCCGGGTGAAACTATGCCTATGCACGAAGCAGATACGATACGTGACGAACTTGAGCATCAATTGGACTTAATAGTTGATGCGGGTGCATGTGGCATAGAACCAACGACCGTAATTGATTTAACCCACGGTGAACCCCAGTTAATGCGGGCAGGGCGTGGTGCGCTATCTCCTTTTGGATTGGACTGATATGGAACTTAATATCATACAAAAAATTGCCGTTTGGGCGATACCTGTGATTTTTGCGATTACTTTGCACGAGGCAGCACACGGTTATGTTGCCAAGTTTTTTGGTGATAAAACTGCATGGATGTTAGGTCGCGTTACGCTCAATCCGCTAAAGCATATTGACCCAGTGGGTACGATACTGGTGCCATTATCTATTTTGTTGATGAGCAAATTATTGGGTGGTGGATTTATATTATTTGGTTGGGCTAAGCCGGTGCCTGTGAATTTTGGCGCTTTGCGTAATCCTAAGCGCAATATGCTGTGGGTAGCACTCGCTGGACCTGCGGCCAATTTGTTTATGGCAGTGTTTTGGGCTTTGGTGATTAAATTTGGTATCAGTTTAGGTGATGCTTATAGTCAGCCGATGGCACTGATGGGGGCTGCAGGCATATTTATTAATGCTATCCTAATGGCGTTGAATTTATTGCCACTTCCACCCCTAGATGGTGGGCGTATAGCTGTGAGTCTGTTACCTAATAAGTATGCTTATAAGTATGCGCAACTAGAACCTTATGGATTCTATATATTATTAGCATTAATGTTTTTTGGCTGGTTGGGGTTGGTTTTAAGCCCCATATTGGCTTTTACTTTGGTTTTCGTTAGTGCGTTTTCAGGTTTGTCGCACAACGATTTAGTTATGCTTATTCAACTTATTACACAGTAATTATATATGTACGCAAATCGAGTATTATCGGGCATGCGCCCTACGGGTAGTCTGCATTTAGGCCATTATCATGGCGTGTTAAAAAATTGGGTCAAGCTCCAGCATGAGCATGAGTGCTTATTTTTTGTTGCTGACTGGCATGCACTTACTACCCATTATGATAGCCCTGAGGTTATCCAAAATAATGTATGGGAAATGGTCATCGACTGGTTGGCAGCAGGTGTAGATCCCAATCATGCGACTTTGTTTATTCAGTCTCAAGTACCTGAACATGCGGAATTGCATTTGTTGTTGTCGATGATTACACCACTGGGCTGGCTGGAGCGGATGCCGACTTATAAGGATCAGCAGGAAAAACTTACCGAAAAAGATTTGTCGACTTACGGATTCCTGGGTTATCCATTGTTACAAAGTGCCGATATTTTGATCTATCGCGCCAATCTTGTCCCCGTGGGAGAGGATCAAGTGCCGCATATCGAGTTCACTCGTGAAATGGCAAGGCGGTTTAATCATTTGTATGGTCGTGAATTAGGCTTTGAACAAAAGGCTGAAGCAGCGATTAAAAAAATGGGAGGTAAAAAATCCCGGTTATATGAAGAGCTGCGTACGCGCTATCAGGAGCAGGGTGATGATGAGGCATTAGCCGCTGGGCAAGCGCTGATCAATGAACAGCAAAATTTATCGCTGGGTGATAGAGAGCGCCTGTTCGGTTATTTAGAAGGTGGTGGTAAAGTTATTCTGGCTGAGCCGCAATCCTTGCTGACAGTCGCATCGCGTATGCCAGGTTTAGATGGTCAGAAAATGTCCAAGTCTTACCATAATACGATTAGCATGCGCGAAGATGCTGAGAGCGTGACTAAAAAGATTCGTACCATGCCGACTGATCCTGCTCGGGTGCGTCGTACTGATCCAGGTACGCCAGATAAATGTCCAGTATGGGCATTACATCAGATCTATTCGAATGATGCTGTCCGTAACTGGGTGCAAGAAGGCTGCGTGAGCGCTGGCATTGGTTGTATTGAGTGCAAGCAACCAGTAATTGAGGGAGTATTGAAAGAACAAGAGCCGATGCGCGAACGTGCCAAGATGTACATGGAAAGCCCATCGCTGGTACGTAATTTAATTGCTGATGGTTGTGAGAAGGCCAGAGAGCATGCGCGTGATACGATGCGTGATGTGCGTGAAGCGATGGGGTTGCGTTACGATTGATGTTTTGCTGGTACAGGCCAGGATGGATGTGCCATCCTGGCAAATTTGATCAGTAACCTGTTGTTTTACCTTGAGGTAAATCGGTCTCTTCACCAAAGAAATTCCACAATAAACGCGCAAATACTTCAGGTGCGATGACTGTGTGACGGTTATTAGTGCTTTGCAATTGGTTGCGGAGTTCTTGACGCAGATCAGCATTGCCAGTGAGATCAAAAATAATATCTACATTTTCGCCAAGGCCAATTACGTCGAGTGCATTTTCAAATACCGGCACATTGCTGTGTGCAAAACCTAATGCCACGGGTGAATCCATGTGTCGTGTTGCAACAGCTACAATTTCCACATTTGCATGCTGTTCTTGAATTTTCTCCAGGAAATTTTCAGAAAAAATCTCACCTACAGAACCTAAACCTAGTATTGCTACTTTGATTTTATTAGCCATTGTGTGTTGTTTCCTATTGTTAAGATTGTTGTTGAACTGCTCGGAAAGCATAGCGCAATGCACTTGATAGAGCAAGTATTCAAAGCTCTTGTCTTTTTGCCATTAGCGCGCTGCCAAACGCGGCATCGGAACATAGTGCAGAGTTGACGGGAATGTTCAAAAAGCGAGCACGTATTGCTTGCCATTGAGGATTTTTACTCCCACCACCGGCAGTTAATACTTGTGTTACATCGTCGGCACCTAATTCGACGAGTTTGGCATAACCTTGTTGTTCTATCCGTGCCATGCCTGCCAATAGCTCATGTAAAAATACGATGTTGTCGTCTGGTCTGGGTGTTAGTCGTGGTTGGTAGTTAGGGTCGCAAACAGGAAAGCGTTCACCTGGGCTCGGTAATGGGTAGTAATCGTAGAGAGCGGGTTGAGATGGGTCAATCAATGCGCTGTAGGTTATTAACTCGTCATCAGTAAAGAACTGTCGTAACACGGCACCACCTGTATTTGAAGCGCCGCCAACTAGCCACAAATTACCAAATTTATGGCTATATACGCCGTGCTTGGGTGAGGCGACATAGTGCTGGCTAAGCAGTTTCAGTACCAGTGTGCTTCCCAATGACGTTACTGCCATTCCTATGTGCGTAGCCCCGGCAGCTATGAAAGCAGCAATGCTGTCAGTGGTGCCAGTGTGTACGGTGCAATTGGCATTGAGGTTGTAATGGCGGGCAATACGCCGTTGCAGCTTGGCTATGGGTGTGCCTGGTGCGACGATGGTGGGGAGCAGTCTGGCAAATTCAGGTGTGCATAGTTCCGCTTGCCACTTAAGGGCTCGAACGTCATAGCCGCTTTTTAATGCATTATGATAATCACTTATACCAGCCACACTAGTCAATTGCGCATTGAGGTAATCAACCTGATGCATTAAATATCGTGCATTGGCTGTATTTTTGGTCAGTAGCGTTAATTTTGCAGCGGGTTGACCAGCCAGTGGATGGTTGTACATCAGTACTGGAGTAATGGGCTCAAAGCTATCATCAGTGAGCAATACCGTGCCTGATGTGCCATCAATGGCAATGCGTGTTAAACCAGCACGTAGGGGGGCAGGAATGGCTGCAATCAGCTCGAATAGTGCATCACGCCAACTGTGTGGGCTATCGGCAGTATGGTATGTGGTTTGTGTTGACCATATTAATTGCTCAGCATCATCGATTATTATCGCGCGCGCACCAGATGTGCCGAAATCTAAGCCTAAGTAGTACATAGCAGATAACTAATTTTAAGGTAAAATATAAGGTCATATTTTACTCTTATTGGCTTAATTCATTGCGTTTAACCGCTATCAAACTTGCTGGTTTCAAATCCTTCGTTGATCCGACTCATATTCCTATCATTGGTCAAATGGTTGGCGTGGTAGGGCCGAATGGTTGCGGCAAATCTAATGTCATTGATGCGGTACGTTGGGTACTGGGTGAATCGCAAGCCAAACAGTTGCGCGGTGCAAACATGGCCGATGTGATATTCAACGGTTCTACTACGCGTAAGGCGGTATCGCGCGCATCCGTTGAGCTTACCTTTGATAATACGGATGCCACTGCACCTGGTCAGTGGGCGCAATATGCAGAGATTTCAGTCAAACGTATTCTGACCCGTAACGGCGAGTCCAGCTATTACATCAATAATACGCACGTGCGTCGTCGTGATTTAGTCGATATTTTCCTTGGCACGGGGTTGGGTACTAAAACCTCTTATGCGATTATCGAGCAGGGTATGATTTCGCGCATTATTGAGGCCAAGCCTGAAGAGCTGCGTGGCTTTCTGGAAGAAGCTGCGGGTATTTCCAAGTATAAAGAACGCCGCCGTGAAACTGAGTCACGGCTTAAAGATACCCGTGACAATTTACTGCGGTTAGACGATATCCGCCGAGAATTGAACGAGCAAATAGAGCGGCTGCGTGGGCAAGCAGCGACTGCACAACATTATATTTCGTTACAGGATAGTCTGAAGCGTGCTCAACAATTCTTATGGCTGGTCAAAAAGCGCGATGCGCAGGCCAATAAACAGCGCCATGCAGAACAAATCAGCCTGACTGAGCATCAGCTTATCCATCAGGAAGACAGCCTGCGTGGTCTGGCGCAGCAACTGGAAATGCAGCGCGATGAAGCGTTGCAAGCCAATAATGCGCTTAATGATGCACAAGGTATTTATTACGCAGCCGTTGCCGAAGTGTCGAAACTGGAGCAGGCCTCCCGTCATTTGCAAGAAACGCGCGCCCGCTTGAATCAGCAGGCTGAGCAGCTCAGTAAGCAACATCAGACACTTAATCAGCAGCATGTGGCATTGACACAGCAGTTGGGTGATACCGAAGAGGCTTATGCAGAGTCATCCATGGCGATAGAAACTGTGGAATATGAATTGCAGTCTGTTAATGAAAGTTTACCCGAAGTCGAAGAAATCGTAGCTTCCACCACACAGCGTGTACATAACAGTCAACAAGCATTGGCACATGCTGAACAGGCGCGACAAGTCGCGACGGCACATGGGCAGCATGCTGAAAAGACTTTGCAGCAGCTACTCTCGCGGCAAGGTCGATTAAATCAGGAGCTGGGTGGTTTGCCAGCAGTCGATGAGGACGCCATCGTTAACATGACGTCTGCGCTGGAAGATGTGAAGGCCACTTTGGCAGATCTAGGTGAGCGCGTGGAAGATGGTCAGCAGCTATTGGCCAGTCTGGAAGCGCAACGCCAGCCATTACAAGTCAGCGTAGATCAACTGAGTCGCCAGCATCACCAAGTTGCTGGCGAATTGGCTGGTTTGAATAAAATCCAGCAAAGTTTAAATCGTGACGGGGATGTGGAGGCGTGGTTACGTCAACATGGACTGCATGATGCGCCGCGATTATGGCAAACCTTGCATATTGCCGCAGGCTGGGAAACAGCGCTAGAAGCGGTGCTGGATAGTCGTATGCAAGCTGTGGCAGCAGATATTTCTACAATAGGCGCAGCATTGCCGGATAGTCGGTTGACCTTGTTTGATCAAGCTTATGTTGAAACTGAATTGGATGTGCCCAGTTTGCCGAGACTGCTTGATAAAGTGACTTTGAAGTCGCCAGCCCATAGTGCATTGCATGACTGGCTGGCACAAGTCTATCTTGCTGAAAATATGGAAATTGCACGGGTTATGCAAGCGACACTGCCATTAGGTGCGCAGTTGGTGAGCAAGGAAGGGCATATATACACTCGGCACAGCGTGTGCTTTTATGCGCCCAATAATGTGATGCAAGGTGTACTGGCACGGCAAAATGAAATCGAGCGCCTGACTGAAGTGCTTGAATCTGTGGATATGCAGAGGGTTATGGTGACTGAGCAGTTGAGCGAATTAACTGAGCAAGTCAGAGAGCAGCAGCAAACACTGACCACGCTGCGTTCACAACATACACAAACTCAGCAGCAGTTGCATCAGCAACAGCTTAATCTGTCACGCCGTCAACAGGAGATGGAGCGGGTTGATTATCGTCGTGCGCAAATTACGACTGAGCTGGCTGAGATCAATGTGCAAATGGGTGCTGAGCAGGATGAAGCTGCACAATTGCAAACTCAATTGACGCAACACCGTGAGCAAATTACCAGCTTGCAAGCGCAATTAGAAGATTCCCGCCGTGCGCGGCAGGATGCGGATGGCTTGTTTCAACAAAAGCGTGAATCACAGCGGCAAGTAGAGCGTAAGTTACAAAGTTTGAAATTTGAGGCGCAGTCATCCCATCAAAAAATACAAGATATATCACGTGCGCTTGAGCATAATCAGGCACAGCAGGAAAGTTTGCTAGAGCAGCGTGAAACGGTTGCAGCTGAGTTGCTGGAGTTGGATGAAATGCAGCAAACACAGTCGCTGCAAGATGCAATTGCGCAACGGCTAAGTGCCGAGCAGGCACTTGCTGCACACCGTGAGTCTCTGGAGCAGCTTAATCTTGCTCTACGTGAGCATGAAGAAAAGCGCATGCAATTGGAGCACGGCCTTGCCCCATTGCGGACTGCTTTGGAAAATTTACGCTTAAAGCATCAAGAAGCTGAGTTGTTATTGCAACAAAGTGAGGAGCAGTTAGCGGCTTTGCAAGCCGATGAAGCTGCGTTAATACAGCAGCTTAATGCCGGTGCAAAAATATCTGGATTGACACAAGAAATCAATCAATTAAGCGCTGAAATTGAAGCTTTGGGTGCGGTTAATCTGGCGGCAATGCAAGAGCTCACGACTGCGGAAGAACGCGTCAATTATTTGCAGGCACAGGCTGATGATCTGGAGCTGGCTATTGCAACATTGACCGAGGTGATTACCACTATCGATGGTGAAACGCGTGAGTTACTCAAATCAACTTTTGATGTGGTTAATCAGTCCATGTCAGAGTTGTTCACCACATTATTTGGTGGCGGAAGGGCAGAACTGATCCTATCTGGTGAAGACTTGCTTGATGCGGGTGTACAGGTTTTCGCGCAACCTCCGGGCAAGAAAAATAGCTCGATACACTTGTTATCCGGTGGTGAAAAAGCATTAACAGCACTCTCGCTGGTGTTTGCACTATTCAAGCTGACTCCAGCGCCATTTTGCTTGCTGGATGAAGTTGATGCGCCACTGGACGATACCAATACCGAACGTTATGCGCGATTGGTGAAACAGATGTCCACACAAGTACAGTTCCTGTTCATCACCCATAACCGCATTACCATGGAAGCTGCGGAACAATTGATAGGCGTGACCATGCAGGAATCTGGCGTGTCGCGTACGGTTTCAGTGGACTTGGCGCAGGCGGTGAGTTTGGCGGAATAGCTTAATTTACGTCAGTAACTTTGCTTCTAGATTGTTTGGTTTTGCCGTGAATAATTTTGCTGGCTACTCGTTTTACCTGTGATGATCTGGTTGGTTTGTAAGCGTCCAGCCCAGCCACTCCAATCCCTTCACTACTTATGGTAGTTCATTTTTAAACGGCAGCAATTCATCAATCTGGCTATTAGGCCAGACCGGTAATTTTTCCAACGTATCTTTGAGCCATGCATAGGGTTCCAAGCCATTGAGCTTGGCGGTAGCCAACAAACTCTGAATCGCTGCAGCGCGTTTGCCTGCACGTTCTGAGCCTGCGAACAGCCAATTCTTTTTGCCGATGGCAATGGGTCGTATCGCATTTTCGACTGGGTTGTTATCAATAGGCAAGATGCCGCTGTCCGCATAGCGTATCAGTGCTGGCCAACGCTTGATGCTGTAATCCAACGCGCGGGCTGTGCCGCTGCCATCGGCCACTTTGACGCGAGTCTGGATTAACCAGTCATGCAGTTCGCCCAATAACGGTTTTGCCTGAGTCTGGCGCAACTGCAAACGACCTGCCGCATCCAGCTTGTCCGCAGCCTGCTCAATGGCATAGAGTGCCGCGATACGCTGCAGCGCAGCCGCTGCAATTGGACTTTGGTTGGCCGCATGCAAATCAAAGAACTTCCGACGTGCATGTGCGAAGCATGCCAGCTCAGTGATGCCTTGGGTAAATAACGCTTTATAACCAGCGTAATCGTCAACCATCAAGTGTCCTTGCCAACCTGCCAGAAAGTGCCGCGCATGCAATCCCTGTCGCCCTGGCTGATAGTCAAACACCACGATAGGCGGTGCGGATGAAGGGGATGCCAAATCACCCGTGCGGTAAGCCCACAGATAAGCTTTCTTGGTTTTGCCCGCCCCGGGGTCTAATTGTGGCACTGGCGTTTCATCCGCATGCAATACACTGCGTGCCAGCAGTAATTCAGTGAGCCTGTCGACCAACGGTTGCAACGCTACCCCCACACGTCCGACCCACTCCGCCAAGGTGGAACGCGCCAGGGTCACCTGGCTGCGCTGGGCAATGTGTTCTATACGGTAGAGCGGTAAATGATCAACGAATTTACTGATCATCACCCACGCCAGCAAACCTGATGTCGCCACGCCGCCGTCGATGACGGCAGCTGGAATGGGGGCGGCAGCAACGGTTTCGCAGTGGCGACAAGCATACTGTGGACGGATGTGTTGATGCACGGTGAACTGGGCAGGTTCGACATCCAGTTGTTCGCTGATGTCTTCACCGATTTTGATTAACGCACCACCACACGCACCGCACTGGCAAGATGCAGGCTCATGGCGATGAATGATGCGGGGCAGATGGTCAGGCAGTGGCTGACGACCTGCGCGTGGACGCGCAGGCTTGGGGATAGCGGTTGTCGCATCTTCGGTATTAGGTGTATCTGGCTGCCCGATTTGGGCTTCAATGGCCGTGATGTCGGCTGCCCAGCACTCATCAAACAACGCACGCTGCTCAGGCGAGAGCTGCTCGCTCTTGTTGGCGAAGCGGATGCGGCGGTAATAGGCAAGTTCCAGTACCAAAGCCTGGTTCTTGAGTTCGGCGTGCTGGATTTGCTTAGTCAGCGTGAGGATTTGTGCGGTGTTTTGCTGGAGTAATACTGTGTTTTGTTGAATGAGTTCAGCATCCTGTTTAACCTGCGCCAACAGCTTATCCACATACGCCGCCAAGGCGGGATCGGGGATAAATTGGGCAAGTTGTTGGGCTGAATCCATGCTTGAATTATACCATTTCACCCCGCCTGAAACCAGCAATAATGCGGGTTTCAGGCATGTTTTTACTGAATCATGAGTGGCTACACCTGCCAGTGGGCAGGGGCTGGGGCACTGAGTCTTTGCCAGTCGATACCTGTGATCAGCCAGTCCCACTGTGTGGGGGTTAAAGGATGGGTGATGGCAGCGATGTCTGGCCAGGTGAAGTGACCACGATGCAGTCGGCGTTGGCACAACCAGACCCCTGTGCCATCCCAGACCAGGAGCTTGACCCGCGTTTGGCGACGATTACGGAAGGCGTAGGCGGCGCCGTCGCAGGGACTGCGACCCAGGCGGTGCTGGATGCGCTGGGAAAGGCCATCTATGCCGATGCGCATGTCCACGGGTTCGATGACTAGCCAGACCTGGGTGGCGATGGGGCTGATGGGATGGGCAGATATCATGGCAGTTGCCGCAACAAGTCAATTAGCCAGGGCGTGCTAGCAATGGGAAGCTCTACCCGCCAGCCAGTGGGGCTGTGGAGCTGGAGCGTGCCCGTGACAGGCGCAGGTTGAACACTGACGGGGATGAGGGTTAGCGGTGGCTGGCGCGTGAGATTGGGCGCTGTTGTCAGCTGGCTGCGCCAGCGATAAAAGGTCTTGGCACATAAGCCGTGCTGGGTGCAATAAGCTGTGACGGTCAGTTTGGTTTGTTGCCAAGCGGTAAGGTGCGTTTGCCAAAAATCAGGCGTGTGTCGAGTAGCCATCTAGCGTGCCTTTCATAAAAAAGCAGCTAGATTGCATGAGTTTGGCGGGCAATGACAGGTGGATGGGCTGGACGCTTACGTTGGTTTGGTAGCCGTGCGCAGCTTGGGAACATGCAGCGCGAGGCTGATTAACTCAATCGTAAGCGTCCAGCCCAGCCACTCCAATCCCTTCACTACTTATGGTAGTTCATTTTTAAACGGCAGCAATTCATCAATCTGGCTATTAGGCCAGACCGGTAATTTTTCCAACGTATCTTTGAGCCATGCATAGGGTTCCAAGCCATTGAGCTTGGCGGTAGCCAACAAACTCTGAATCGCTGCAGCGCGTTTGCCTGCACGTTCTGAGCCTGCGAACAGCCAATTCTTTTTGCCGATGGCAATGGGTCGTATCGCATTTTCGACTGGGTTGTTATCAATAGGCAAGATGCCGCTGTCCGCATAGCGTATCAGTGCTGGCCAACGCTTGATGCTGTAATCCAACGCGCGGGCTGTGCCGCTGCCATCGGCCACTTTGACGCGAGTCTGGATTAACCAGTCATGCAGTTCGCCCAATAACGGTTTTGCCTGAGTCTGGCGCAACTGCAAACGACCTGCCGCATCCAGCTTGTCCGCAGCCTGCTCAATGGCATAGAGTGCCGCGATACGCTGCAGCGCAGCCGCTGCAATTGGACTTTGGTTGGCCGCATGCAAATCAAAGAACTTCCGACGTGCATGTGCGAAGCATGCCAGCTCAGTGATGCCTTGGGTAAATAACGCTTTATAACCAGCGTAATCGTCAACCATCAAGTGTCCTTGCCAACCTGCCAGAAAGTGCCGCGCATGCAATCCCTGTCGCCCTGGCTGATAGTCAAACACCACGATAGGCGGTGCGGATGAAGGGGATGCCAAATCACCCGTGCGGTAAGCCCACAGATAAGCTTTCTTGGTTTTGCCCGCCCCGGGGTCTAATTGTGGCACTGGCGTTTCATCCGCATGCAATACACTGCGTGCCAGCAGTAATTCAGTGAGCCTGTCGACCAACGGTTGCAACGCTACCCCCACACGTCCGACCCACTCCGCCAAGGTGGAACGCGCCAGGGTCACCTGGCTGCGCTGGGCAATGTGTTCTATACGGTAGAGCGGTAAATGATCAACGAATTTACTGATCATCACCCACGCCAGCAAACCTGATGTCGCCACGCCGCCGTCGATGACGGCAGCTGGAATGGGGGCGGCAGCAACGGTTTCGCAGTGGCGACAAGCATACTGTGGACGGATGTGTTGATGCACGGTGAACTGGGCAGGTTCGACATCCAGTTGTTCGCTGATGTCTTCACCGATTTTGATTAACGCACCACCACACGCACCGCACTGGCAAGATGCAGGCTCATGGCGATGAATGATGCGGGGCAGATGGTCAGGCAGTGGCTGACGACCTGCGCGTGGACGCGCAGGCTTGGGGATAGCGGTTGTCGCATCTTCGGTATTAGGTGTATCTGGCTGCCCGATTTGGGCTTCAATGGCCGTGATGTCGGCTGCCCAGCACTCATCAAACAACGCACGCTGCTCAGGCGAGAGCTGCTCGCTCTTGTTGGCGAAGCGGATGCGGCGGTAATAGGCAAGTTCCAGTACCAAAGCCTGGTTCTTGAGTTCGGCGTGCTGGATTTGCTTAGTCAGCGTGAGGATTTGTGCGGTGTTTTGCTGGAGTAATACTGTGTTTTGTTGAATGAGTTCAGCATCCTGTTTAACCTGCGCCAACAGCTTATCCACATACGCCGCCAAGGCGGGATCGGGGATAAATTGGGCAAGTTGTTGGGCTGAATCCATGCTTGAATTATACCATTTCACCCCGCCTGAAACCAGCAATAATGCGGGTTTCAGGCATGTTTTTACTGAATCATGAGTGGCTACACCTGCCAGTGGGCAGGGGCTGGGGCACTGAGTCTTTGCCAGTCGATACCTGTGATCAGCCAGTCCCACTGTGTGGGGGTTAAAGGATGGGTGATGGCAGCGATGTCTGGCCAGGTGAAGTGACCACGATGCAGTCGGCGTTGGCACAACCAGACCCCTGTGCCATCCCAGACCAGGAGCTTGACCCGCGTTTGGCGACGATTACGGAAGGCGTAGGCGGCGCCGTCGCAGGGACTGCGACCCAGGCGGTGCTGGATGCGCTGGGAAAGGCCATCTATGCCGATGCGCATGTCCACGGGTTCGATGACTAGCCAGACCTGGGTGGCGATGGGGCTGATGGGATGGGCAGATATCATGGCAGTTGCCGCAACAAGTCAATTAGCCAGGGCGTGCTAGCAATGGGAAGCTCTACCCGCCAGCCAGTGGGGCTGTGGAGCTGGAGCGTGCCCGTGACAGGCGCAGGTTGAACACTGACGGGGATGAGGGTTAGCGGTGGCTGGCGCGTGAGATTGGGCGCTGTTGTCAGCTGGCTGCGCCAGCGATAAAAGGTCTTGGCACATAAGCCGTGCTGGGTGCAATAAGCTGTGACGGTCAGTTTGGTTTGTTGCCAAGCGGTAAGGTGCGTTTGCCAAAAATCAGGCGTGTGTCGAGTAGCCATCTAGCGTGCCTTTCATAAAAAAGCAGCTAGATTGCATGAGTTTGGCGGGCAATGACAGGTGGATGGGCTGGACGCTTACACTCAATCAGCTTCACCCGTGCATCATCACGATTGCGCGCCTGTGTACGGTGGCGTTTGGCTTCTATGGTGAGTATGCCATCCTGATTGATACGACCGCCGGCTAATTTAATCAGCCGCACACGTACATCCTCAGGTATTGAGGGTGAATGCGCAACATCCAGACGTAATTGCACTGCTGTACTGACTTTATTGATATTATGTCTAATTAAATCCATTAATAAGCTAAGAATTGGCTGCTTCTACTAGTTTCTTAGCTAATTTCTCTATGCCGATTGAAGAAGACAAAGCAAGTCTATCTAGCAAACGCGGACAATAATCATAGACGTCTGAGCTCTCAATGTTATGCCATACGGGGAGAATAACATTTGATTTTTCATGAATCTCACGGGTATATATGGAATCAAACTCTGCTTTTGTCCAACCGCCATTTGAAATGAAGTTTGGGGACAAAATCACAACACATTTTCTTGCTTCCTTTAACCCTCTCTCAATGTTTTCACGAAGACTATCTCCAACTTTAAGTGAATATTCATCGTACCAAACTGGACATATGAGTTTTGACATTTCACGAGCCAAGTCGCTAACTAAAGAATCCTTGTCTCTGGAGTCATGAGAAATAAACACAATAGGTCTAGCTAATTCAGAACATTTTTCCACATATTCTCTATCTCTTACCACCACGCTGAATCCAAGTCGTGTCCCAATATCGACAATGTTCTCCTTGTGTTCGGATTTCAATACTTCGTCTATGTACAAATAGATGCGCCCAGAAAATTTAAATGAATCTAGTGCATATCTCTCTGGGCTATCAGCATCTCCAACTATCTGAAATATTGGAATATCTTCCGAAATGATGCATTGAGCTGTATCAGGCATGTTAAGCATATATTCTACGCAAGCAATGTTTGACCCTTCAGGCACAAAAAATGACCAATATTTAGTATGTTCTTCAAAGGCATAGGATATTTTCCCAATGATGTTATGCTGATTTATTCCTGAGCCATTCATTGTCCATTCTGTCTGAGCATTTAATGCTTTTGCATCAACGTAAGCGTCCAGCCCATCCACCTGTCATTGCCCGCCAAACTCATGCAATCTAGCTGCTTTTTTATGAAAGGCACGCTAGATGGCTACTCGACACACGCCTGATTTTTGGCAAACGCACCTTACCGCTTGGCAACAAACCAAACTGACCGTCACAGCTTATTGCACCCAGCACGGCTTATGTGCCAAGACCTTTTATCGCTGGCGCAGCCAGCTGACAACAGCGCCCAATCTCACGCGCCAGCCACCGCTAACCCTCATCCCCGTCAGTGTTCAACCTGCGCCTGTCACGGGCACGCTCCAGCTCCACAGCCCCACTGGCTGGCGGGTAGAGCTTCCCATTGCTAGCACGCCCTGGCTAATTGACTTGTTGCGGCAACTGCCATGATATCTGCCCATCCCATCAGCCCCATCGCCACCCAGGTCTGGCTAGTCATCGAACCCGTGGACATGCGCATCGGCATAGATGGCCTTTCCCAGCGCATCCAGCACCGCCTGGGTCGCAGTCCCTGCGACGGCGCCGCCTACGCCTTCCGTAATCGTCGCCAAACGCGGGTCAAGCTCCTGGTCTGGGATGGCACAGGGGTCTGGTTGTGCCAACGCCGACTGCATCGTGGTCACTTCACCTGGCCAGACATCGCTGCCATCACCCATCCTTTAACCCCCACACAGTGGGACTGGCTGATCACAGGTATCGACTGGCAAAGACTCAGTGCCCCAGCCCCTGCCCACTGGCAGGTGTAGCCACTCATGATTCAGTAAAAACATGCCTGAAACCCGCATTATTGCTGGTTTCAGGCGGGGTGAAATGGTATAATTCAAGCATGGATTCAGCCCAACAACTTGCCCAATTTATCCCCGATCCCGCCTTGGCGGCGTATGTGGATAAGCTGTTGGCGCAGGTTAAACAGGATGCTGAACTCATTCAACAAAACACAGTATTACTCCAGCAAAACACCGCACAAATCCTCACGCTGACTAAGCAAATCCAGCACGCCGAACTCAAGAACCAGGCTTTGGTACTGGAACTTGCCTATTACCGCCGCATCCGCTTCGCCAACAAGAGCGAGCAGCTCTCGCCTGAGCAGCGTGCGTTGTTTGATGAGTGCTGGGCAGCCGACATCACGGCCATTGAAGCCCAAATCGGGCAGCCAGATACACCTAATACCGAAGATGCGACAACCGCTATCCCCAAGCCTGCGCGTCCACGCGCAGGTCGTCAGCCACTGCCTGACCATCTGCCCCGCATCATTCATCGCCATGAGCCTGCATCTTGCCAGTGCGGTGCGTGTGGTGGTGCGTTAATCAAAATCGGTGAAGACATCAGCGAACAACTGGATGTCGAACCTGCCCAGTTCACCGTGCATCAACACATCCGTCCACAGTATGCTTGTCGCCACTGCGAAACCGTTGCTGCCGCCCCCATTCCAGCTGCCGTCATCGACGGCGGCGTGGCGACATCAGGTTTGCTGGCGTGGGTGATGATCAGTAAATTCGTTGATCATTTACCGCTCTACCGTATAGAACACATTGCCCAGCGCAGCCAGGTGACCCTGGCGCGTTCCACCTTGGCGGAGTGGGTCGGACGTGTGGGGGTAGCGTTGCAACCGTTGGTCGACAGGCTCACTGAATTACTGCTGGCACGCAGTGTATTGCATGCGGATGAAACGCCAGTGCCACAATTAGACCCCGGGGCGGGCAAAACCAAGAAAGCTTATCTGTGGGCTTACCGCACGGGTGATTTGGCATCCCCTTCATCCGCACCGCCTATCGTGGTGTTTGACTATCAGCCAGGGCGACAGGGATTGCATGCGCGGCACTTTCTGGCAGGTTGGCAAGGACACTTGATGGTTGACGATTACGCTGGTTATAAAGCGTTATTTACCCAAGGCATCACTGAGCTGGCATGCTTCGCACATGCACGTCGGAAGTTCTTTGATTTGCATGCGGCCAACCAAAGTCCAATTGCAGCGGCTGCGCTGCAGCGTATCGCGGCACTCTATGCCATTGAGCAGGCTGCGGACAAGCTGGATGCGGCAGGTCGTTTGCAGTTGCGCCAGACTCAGGCAAAACCGTTATTGGGCGAACTGCATGACTGGTTAATCCAGACTCGCGTCAAAGTGGCCGATGGCAGCGGCACAGCCCGCGCGTTGGATTACAGCATCAAGCGTTGGCCAGCACTGATACGCTATGCGGACAGCGGCATCTTGCCTATTGATAACAACCCAGTCGAAAATGCGATACGACCCATTGCCATCGGCAAAAAGAATTGGCTGTTCGCAGGCTCAGAACGTGCAGGCAAACGCGCTGCAGCGATTCAGAGTTTGTTGGCTACCGCCAAGCTCAATGGCTTGGAACCCTATGCATGGCTCAAAGATACGTTGGAAAAATTACCGGTCTGGCCTAATAGCCAGATTGATGAATTGCTGCCGTTTAAAAATGAACTACCATAAGTAGTGAAGGGATTGGAGTGGCTGGGCTGGACGCTTACGCATCAACATCAAAACGCTCTCTTACTGTCGCCATATCATCTTAGCTTTCCAAAAATAACAGGGGGAAATAATATATTGAATTAACTATCCGAAGGTGGAACTTTTCGCAAACGTTTAACTTCCCCTCGTTGCTGCTTTCCTTCTAGTCGTCGTTTCTTTGATGCTAAAGTTGGTTTGGTTTTGACCCGTGGTTTAGGTATTTCGGTCGCAGATCGGATTAGCGCGATTAATCGCGCCAGTGCATCTTCTCGATTTCTTCCTTGAGTGCGAAAACGGCTTGCTTCAATGATTAAAATGCCCTCATCTGTCATCCGTCTACCAGCCAACTTGCGCAAACGTAGCTGCACATCCTCTGGTAATGAAGTACAACGTACTGTATCAAATCGTAATTGTACCGCGCTAGAAATTTTATTTACATTTTGACCTCCAGGTCCTGAAGCTCGAATAAACTGAAGTTCAATATCACGCTCATCGATGGAGATATTTGGAGTGATTTGTAGAATAATTTACCTACGCTTTCATATTATCCTTGGTGGGCAAAATAATAAACTAGGTGGACAAAACGTTTATTTCTTGGTGGTCAAATCGATTTATTCACAATATCTGTCTAATTTTGTACTAAATTACCTTGTTTTTCATCAAAAACACCTTGTTATGTACGAGTGTACACCATGTTGACGTTTTGCCCACCAGGACCCGACGCGCGGATAAACTGCTCGCTAATCTCGGATTCAGGGATGCTGATGTGGCGGTTAATGCGTATCATAGTGACTCAATTATAACGTAATACGATATCCTCAAATGGCTAAAGCAAAAACGCTCTACACATGTACCGAATGTGGTGGTTCTTCGACCAAATGGCAAGGACAATGCCCGCATTGTGATGCATGGAATACTCTGGTTGAAACGCTGGCTGAATCCGTTACACCTTCGCGTTACAGTGCGTTATCGGTAGTCAGCCAAGTACAAACGCTGGGTAGCGTTGAGGCAGTTGAAGATGAGCGTGTATTAACCACAGTAGATGAGCTGGATAGAGTGCTGGGTGGCGGTGTGGTCAAGGGCGGTGTCGTGCTTATTGGCGGCGACCCTGGGGTGGGTAAATCAACCTTGCTGCTACAGGCGTTGACCGCCATGAGCCAGCAGCACAAAACCTTATATGTCAGTGGTGAAGAATCCGCCCGTCAAATCGCGCTGAGAGCGAATCGCTTGCAACTGGATGGCGAAAAGCTGGAACTGCTAGCTGAAATTCAATTAGAAAAAATACTTGCGACCCTGCAAGCACACCAGCCATTTATCGCAGTAATCGACTCCATACAAACAGTATATTCCGAGGCATTGCAATCTGCACCCGGCTCGGTGGCACAGGTGCGTGAGTGTGCGGCACAATTAACACGATTCGCTAAACAAAGCGGTACCGTGATATTTCTTGTTGGGCATGTAACCAAGGAAGGTGCCTTGGCTGGGCCACGCGTGCTGGAGCATATTGTTGATACTGTGTTGTATTTTGAAGGCGACACCAGCTCGACTTTCCGTCTGGTACGCGCAATTAAGAATCGCTTTGGGGCGGTGAACGAGCTAGGCGTGTTCGCCATGACAGATAAGGGATTGAAAGGTGTTTCCAATCCTTCCGCTATTTTTCTGTCTGGCCACCGCTCTGATGTGCCGGGGTCGTGCGTCATGGTGACGCAAGAGGGTACACGACCGTTATTAGTGGAAATTCAAGCTTTGGTTGAGTCTTCACCCATGCCGAATCCGCGTCGCTTGTCAGTGGGTCTTGAACAAAACAGGCTGGCTATGTTATTAGCTGTATTGCATCGCCATGCTGGCTTGGCCTGCCATGATCAGGATGTATTTATCAACGCGGTCGGTGGTGTGCGTATCAATGAACCAGCTGCTGATTTACCTCTGTTACTGGCCATAGTTTCATCTTTTAAAAACAAAGCGATGCCAGACAAACTTGTTGTATTTGGTGAGGTTGGTTTGGCGGGTGAAATTCGTCCTGTGCAACGCGGGCAAGAGCGTCTGCGTGAAGCCGCAAAACTGGGTTTTACGCTGGCGATTGTGCCCATTGCCAATAAACCTCGTCAGGCTATTGCTGGGATGGAGGTTATTGGTGTGGAGCGTTTGCAGGATGCTGTGACTTATCTTAGGGATGCTTAATTACTGAATCAACTGAAATGGTGATGCGTGCCAGTTAGTAAGTAAATCGATACTCTCTCACGGCTGTTTGTTATCTTTATTCAGTGAAATAGTATTAGTAAATTATAATATAGTAATGTTACAATGCCGCCGTCAGTGAAACGTAAGCGCTCGATTTCATGTGAGACATTTTTTAAAATTTACTTCGATAAGGGTTTTGTTATGTTTTTAAATATGACTGCAGTGCTACGTAAAGTTGTTTTTTCATCAATGTTAATGGCTGTAACAGTTATCACACAACACAATGTATATGCCGCTGGCCCCAACGCAAATACCAGCAATAGTGCAAATCGTGCCGCAAATGTGAATACAGCTATGGTGTTAAGTGCAGGCATTGCAAGTCAATTGATAGATGGCATACTCTCAACTGAAGAGCAAATAGGTTTAATGGCCGATCGTATTTTGTATACAGAAAATCTGATTGTTCAGGTGATTACTATCCGAAATCAATAAGTATTAGGGATGGTCTGGAAAACATAAAACACGAAGTCAAAAACTTCGTGTTTTTTTATATATCAAACGCCTGTTTATCAACAGGTTGGAGTTGTTTTCTGAGTCGTTCAATTTCTTCCATCATATCAACAACAAGTGCGGCTAATTCCGGATTCGCATCAAAATTGCGCTCGATATTACATAAGCGTCGAACTCGGGTAAGTTCGGCACTGGTATAGCGTACTGGTTGAGCGTTGGTGATGGTTAAACTAAGCAGGCCAGCTTCTAAACGTGAAACTATCCATTCTGGACTGACATTGCAGCTATGGGCTAAATCAGTCAGTGTAAGCAGGTCGTCGTCAATAATAACAGCCGTTATACTCATGTTTACGCTCCCGTACGTGGGTTAAAGGCAAGCTCGTGCGCCATGGTTTCATAAATTTTACGCGCGGCTTCAGTGTCTGCCGGTGGCAACACGACTTCGAGCAGTAAATATAAATCACCCGGGGTTGTACTCGGTATACCACGACCTTTAAGACGTAACTTACGGCCTGTTTGCGAATTGGCAGGTACTTTGACTTGCACTGTACCTGATGGTGTGTTGACCTCTATACCACCCCCTAATGCAGCTTCCCATGGGGTGACTGGCACCGTTTGGTAGACATCACGTTCCTCTACGCGGAAACGAGCATCTTCCCTGAATTGGACTTCCAGATATAAATCGCCAGCAGCGCCACCGCCAAAGCCAGGGCTGCCTTGTCCATTGAGGCGGATATGCTGGCCGGCTTTGACACCCTTAGGTATTTGTACACTGATAGTGCGTTCTTTATTGACCGTGTGACCTGTAGCATCGAGTTCTGGTGCGCGCAGGGTGATATTGCGCGTGGTACCTTGATAGGCATCGATCAGGTCAATGACAATCTTGGCATGTTTATCTTCACCACGCTCCTGATATTGTCTACGGCCTTGGCTACGTTTACCTGCTTGCCCAAACAAATTGGCAAAAAAGTCACTCGTGTCGTTAAAATTGCCACCTGAAAATTCAAATCCACCATCCCAGTTAGGTGGAGCACGGAAATCTTGGCCAGACTGATAACCTTGTCCAACCTGATCATAAGCGGCACGTTTTTCAGGATCTGATAACACTTCGTTGGCTTCGTTCACTGCCTTCATCATTTTTTCTGCATCAGCCTCTTTGCTGACATCAGGATGATATTTACGGGCTAATTTGCGATAGGCTTTTTTGATTTCTTCAGCGCTGGCGGTTTTGTCCACGCCTAGCGTTTTATAGTAATCCTGAAATTCCATAACGACTCCTGTTTATTGATTAATGTATGTATAGGTAATGGAGGCGAAACCTGTAAAAACAAGCCATGCGGCCGCGGCAAAAACATTGCGATTGCGTGCAATTCCCAAGGTGTAAATAGCTTTCAATATGTTATTGCTGGCAGTTGCCATTAACACTGCGCTAGTAATGATGTGTATATTTATGCTGTATTTTCCTGCCAATAAGGCAAGGATAAATGGATCGATATCGCTGAAACCCACTAATAATGACAAGCTATGCAAACCAGCTAATCCAAATTTCGTAATAACTGCTTGAGTCAGTCCGGCAAAAAATACAAATAATCCGGCAAATAATATTGCAGTAGAGAACTCCAGTGGGTGGTGGATAGTGTTGCTGGTGTCGTTTACGGCAGGTTGGGTGTGGTTGCCTTGTCGATATAACCACCAGGCGAGGATGACAGAGCCAGATATCAGCAATGCAAAGGGCAAAATTAGCTGACGGGCAACATCAATATGTCCAAGTAATGTAATCAATAACATTAAACGCAGATACATCATGGCAGTAGCGAGAATGATAGCGCTCGCATAGAGCCGATTGCTGGCGTTCACTTTATGTGCGCGCCGACTCAATACGGCTGTGGCGGAGGTGCTGGAATATAATCCGCCTAATATACCCGTTAATAAAACGCCAGCATTTGGGAAAAAATAAGTTTGAGTTAGATAGCTTACATATGAAATTCCTGAGACCACGACGATAGACAGCCACAACTGGCTATAACTGACACTGATAAAACTGGCGATCGGCTGATCTGGGAGCATGGGCAGGATCAGGCCTGCCATAATCAGGAATTTAGCTAAGGTAATCGCTTCAGCACTGTGAATATTATCGGAAAATTTTCTGATAAAGGGTTTTTCACTCAGTAATAGTAAAACGATGACTACATACAATATCACTAGCCATAAGGGTTGATACAGTGCCAGCGGCCCAATTAGATAAGTCAGCAGGGCGATAAACGTGGGTAACAGACTTTGTTCACCTGCTGCAAGCCGATTCCAGTATTGCAAGGTGAGCAACAAGGCAATAACACCCATCCCAGCCATAAATAACCATAAGTGTGGATCAAGTGCTGCAAGTACAAATCCCATCACCGCGAGTAAGGTGAGTGTGCGCGTCGTTCCAAAACCTAAATCTTGATTGCTGGCGCGGCGGTAGCTATGAACCTCCAGGCCAATAACAAAACCAAATAATACAGTGGCAATAAGTGATTCAAGCAGTGGTGGGATATCAGGTAAAGTGAACATAAGGTAAATTTTTAGGATAAGTCGAAAGTTTGGCCACGTGTAGGAATTTCAATGACGGAATCAGAGATTAGCGCTGCAAATTTTTGCATGACGGGTTCCTCGCCATGAACCAGAAAAGTGCGGGCAGGATGGATGTGTCGGTGCCAAGCCAGTAATTCATCGCGGTCTGCATGGGCAGAAAAGCCGTTAATGGTATAAATTTTGGCTTTGACAGCAATTTCTTCACCAAAAATTTTGACTTTACTCGCACCGTCAATGATTTGTCGCGCTAATGTGCCATTTGCCGCATAGCCGACGAAGATAATACTTGAATCATTACGCCATAAGTTATGTTTTAGGTGGTGACGTACACGCCCGCCAGTACACATCCCCGATCCCGCCATGATTACGGCACCGCCGACTATATTGTTAATTGCCATACTCTGTGAGGTTTCGCGAGTAAAGTGCAGGCCGGGCATGTTAAATGGATCTTGCCCATGGGCAAATAATGCAGCAGTGGCAGGCGTGTAGCAATCAGGATAACGTTTGAATATTTCCGTGGCGGATATCGCCATCGGAGAGTCTAAAAACACTTGCATACCACGCGGCAATGAGCCTTGTTCGACACCTTCACGCAAGTAGAACAGCAGTTCCTGGGTTCTTTCCAGGGCGAAGGTCGAGATGATGATATTGCCACCACGCGCTTTAGCATCATTAATTGCTAAATAGAGTTCAGCTATTGAGCCATCCAAAGATCGATGCAGCCTGTCACCGTAGGTAGTTTCCATCACCACCACATCGACAGGTGGCAGTGGAGTTGGGTCACGGAGTAGTTTGCGACCTGCGTTACCTAAATCACCTGAGAAGGCTACAGTGCGCTTGATGCCATTTTCATTGAGTGCTAATACTATACTGGCTGATCCCAGTATGTGCCCTGCATCATAAAAGGTTGCCTGTATATCTGGCGTAATGGCGATAGGCTTTTCATAGTCAGCTGTCCGTCCAAAGTAATCCAGCGTATTTAAAGCATCCACAGTGGCATATAACGGATCAGCATCTGTTTGTTCGCCGCGACGGTGATGTTTGCGTGCTTGATAGCGGGCTTCTTCTTCCTGTAATCCAGCCGCATCCATCATGACCACACGTGCTAATGCGCGAGACGCCGAAGTAGTGATTATTTCGCCACGAAATCCCCGTTTAACGAGCAAAGGCAGCCGTCCGCAGTGGTCAAGATGGGCATGAGTGAGCAGTACGTAATCAATTTTTGTGGGATCAAAGCCAAACGGTTTGCTATTTTCCTCGTCTAGTTCATGCCCGCCCTGATACATGCCACAATCAATCAGGATGTTTTTACCTGAGCAATGGATTAAGTGACAAGACCCTGTGACACCCCGGTCTGCACCGTGGAAGGAGATATTCATGACAGCTCTCCTGGTAAGGTGCGAGGTGCACGGCCTAATTGTGCTTCTAATGCCAATATGCGGCGTGTAGTAGCAAGTACGCTGTCGGGATTCAGGCTGATAGAATTTATGCCTAAATGAACCAGAAATTCAGCCATTTCAGGATAGTCAGAAGGGGCTTGCCCACACAAACCTGAATGAATTTGGTTGCGGCGGCAACCCTCAACCGCGAGTTGTATCATGGCTTTTACGCCATCGTCACGTTCATCATAATCAAATGCGACGATTTCACTATCTCTGTCGACACCTAAAGTAAGTTGGGTGAGGTCGTTTGAGCCTATGGAAAAACCATCAAAACGTTTAGCAAACTGGTCAATGAGAATAACGTTGTTAGGCACTTCGCACATGGCATAAATTTGTAAGCCGTTCTCTCCACGTTTAAGACCGAATTCCGCCATTTTAGCCAGCACTGCGTCAGCTTCTGCTACGCGGCGTACAAATGGCAACATGAGTATGACATTGCTTAATCCCATCTCTTCACGCACGCGTTTCATGGCCTGACATTCCAGACGGAAGCCATCGGCATAAGCGGGATGTGCATAACGTGATGCACCGCGGAAACCTATCATCGGATTGGCTTCAGTTGGCTCAAAATCCTGTCCACCGAGCAGTGAGGCATACTCATTGGATTTGAAATCCGACATGCGTAAAACGACAGGCTTGGGATAGAACGCTGCGGCGATAGTGCCGACTCCTTCGGCAAGACGAGAGACGAAAAAGTCTGCGCCATCTTTGTATCCCTGTGTGAGCGCTGTTATTTTGTCACGAACACTCGTATCTGTAATTCGGTCAGGGTGCAATAGCGCCATGGGATGGGCTTTGATCGCCTGAGTGATAATAAACTCCATGCGCGCCAAGCCGACGCCGTCATTGGGTAACTGGGCGGTTTTGAAGGCGATATCCGGGTTGCCGATATTGATCATGATTTCTGTGGCTGGCCGTGCCAGTTCAGCAAGATCAGTCTGTGCGACATGAAATGGAATCTCGCCACGGTAAACCTTGCCTGTTTCGCCTTCAGCGCAGGATACGGTAGCCTTCTCACCATTGATTAAGGTTGTCGTCGCACTATCCGTACCGACGATGGCTGGTATACCCAGTTCGCGCGCAATAATTGCAGCGTGACAGGTGCGGCCACCTCGATTGGTGACGATGGCCGAGGCTATCTTCATGACTGGTTCCCAGTCAGGAGAGGTCGTGTCAGCGACGAGTATTTCGCCTGCCTGAAATTCAGATAAATGAGTTGCGTCTGCAATCACATGTATCGTTCCTGCGGCAATGCGCGCACCGACCGCATTGCCAGTTATCAGTACCTCGCCTTCACCATCAAGCTGAAAAACCTCCAGTATGTTTTTTGTGCGCTGTGAGTTCACGGTTTCGGGGCGTGCCTGTACCATATAGAGCTGACCATCTATCCCGTCTTTCGCCCATTCCATATCCATAGGGCGGTTATGGCCGATTTTTTGTGAGTAATGCGATTCAACTTTCAATGCATAGTCGGCTAAGGTTAGTACTTCAGCGTCACTGATACAAAAACGAGCCTGATCAGCTTCGGGAGTGGCGATATTGCGGGTGGGTGAGGTCGCAGTCTCTGCGGTATAAATCATTTTTATCTTTTTGCCACCCAGACGGCGACGCAATACCATACGGTGTCTCAGTTTAAAAGTGGGCTTGTGTACGTAAAACTCATCAGGTTCAACCGTGCCTTGTACGACATTTTCGCCCAAGCCATAAGCCCCAGTGATAAATACGACATCGTTAAACCCGGTTTCGGTATCAAGCGAGAACATCACGCCAGATGCGGCTATGTCCGAGCGTACCATTTTCATCACGCCTATCGACAAGGCAACATCAAAATGATCAAACCCTTGATCTATACGGTAATGGATGGCTCGATCGGTAAATAAACTGGCAAAACAGCGTTTGCAGGCTTCAAGTAGCTCGTTATCGCCACTGATATTTAGAAAAGTATCTTGTTGTCCGGCAAAACTGGCGGTGGGGAGGTCTTCTGCGGTGGCGGAACTGCGTACTGCGAGACTGAGTTCGTTACCATATTCTGCCTTAAGTGCTGCATAAGCCAATAATATTTGTGTAATGAGCTCATCAGCTAATGGTGCATTGTAAATAATCTCTCGTGCGCGGGCACCGCGTTGCGCCAGGTCATTCATATCATCTGCATTTAGATTATCCATTGCGTCATGCAACGCACTGGCGATACCTGATTGTGCCAATAGTGATCGGTAAGCTGCCGCAGTAATGGCAAATCCGTTTGGCACCTTTACGCCTTGCGGGGATAGTTCTCTATACATTTCACCCAGTGAAGCATTTTTCCCACCGACCGATGCAATATCGTCCAAAGTGATATCTTCAAACCAGCGTATGTAGTTATTGGTCATGATAGCCTCCTGCGCTTTATTATTTATCCTTTAAGTATATGCCGATTTTTAAGTTGTGCGACGCTAACAAAATAAATTGGAAAGATACTTGTATTTAGTTCTTATTAGTACTATATTTTCATAACCTTAGTTTTATATGAATTGCATGATGAAATTTAACCGACCATTTTTACCATTAATCCGCGAATTGGCACGCAGCTTTCAGGCATTTGAGGCTTATTCCAGTCAGGATATACGCAGTATGGGATTGACTGGATGTCAGTTCGATATTATTGCCACACTGGGAAATACGGCAGGGATGAGCTTTCGTGAGTTAGGTGAAAAAACCTTGATTACCAAAGGTACTTTGACCGGCGTAGTACAAAGGCTGGAAGAAAAAGGTCTGGTACAGCGTAACGATGCTGTACACGATGGGCGTAGTCAGATTGTGCAATTAACTGAAGTGGGTGAGGCAACTTTTAATGATATTTTCCCGCACCATTTAGACTATCTGGATAAGGTTTTTTCCGTTTTAAATATAGAAGAAATTCAACAGATGCAAGCAACGTTGCAGAAAATACACAGTCTGTTCGATAAGGAGGCAACATGACAATTCGCTATACATATCCTGCTATTACTCTGCATTGGCTGATGGCTTTACTGATGATAGCTACATTTCCATTAGGTCTGTATATGAGTGATTTACCGTTATCACCACATAAATTGCAGCTCTACTCCTACCATAAATGGATAGGCATGGTGATTTTGATGTTGCTAACTCTGCGCGTGATTTGGCGTGTGACACATCGCCCACCTGCATTAGTGGCAGGTTTGCCACGATGGCAGGTAATGGCTGCGCATACGGTGCATGTTGCCCTCTATGGATTGATGTTGGCTGTACCATTAACTGGCTGGTTAATGAGTTCAGCATTAGGGTTTCAAGTAGTTCTATTCGGCGTATTGCCTATACCTGACTTAATTAATACCGACAAGGCGTTGGGGCATACGCTCAAGTCAGTCCATGAATTGCTTAATTACGGTTTATTAAGTTTGGTGGTCTTGCATGTCGGTGCGGCGTTACAGCATCACTTTATGCTGCGTGATGATACTTTACGACGCATGTTGCCTTTTCTGGGAGCGCCTAAATGAAAGCTATATCAGTATTGTTGTTACTGCTTGCCTCCGCTCATGTGTTGGCTGCAAATTTTAGTGTGGTTAACGCAACCAAAAGCAATATTAGCTTTGTGTCCAAGCAAATGGGCGTGGCAGTCACTGGGAACTTTGCCCAGTTTGACAGTCTGATTAATCTGGATCCTGCACATCCTGAAGCTGGTAAGGCGCAAATAACCGTGAAGCTCAACAGCATAGATGCGGGCAGTGATGAAGCTAATGATGAAGTCAAGAGCAAGTCGTGGTTCAACGTCAAGGAATATCCGGCTGCTACGTTTGTTTCCAGCGCTGTCAAAGCCTTGGGTGGCAATCGCTATCAAGCAGTTGGTAAATTAACCATTAAGGGCAAGGTGCGTGATGTGGTTGTGCCATTTACCGGTGTACTCGCAGGTGCGAATTTGTTGTTGGACGGTAGTATTCCTATCTCGCGTGCAGCATTTGGGATAGGTGAGGGGGCCTGGGCAGATCCATCAGTGGTGGCGGATGATGTTCAGGTGAAGTTTCACTTTGTACTGAGTTCAGTAAAGTGATTTTTATTAATTAGTCAGGAGTTTTTCATGAAACTATTATCAGCTTTAATCATTGCAACCACATTTACAACCGCAGCTTATGCGGCACCTGAGACTTATGTTATTGATGTTAATCACACCAAGCCAGTATTTAGCTATAGTCACTTCGGTTATTCTACTCAAATGAGTCGTTTTGATAGTCTCGCTGGCACGATAGTTTTAGATCGCGCTGCCAAGACTGGTTCTGTTGATGTCACCATCGATGCCAAGTCAGTAGACTCGGGTTTTCCAGTATTTAACGAACATCTGCAGGATGAGGACTTCTTTGATACCGCAAAATATCCAACGATTACTTTTAAATCCAGCAAACTGAAATTTGATGGTGATAAAGTGGTTGCAGTCGATGGCAATCTGACTATCAAAGGAATTACCAAGCCTGTTACCTTAACTTTGACTTCTATGTTATGTATGCCACATCCTATGGCTAAAAAAGCCGCATGTGGTGCAAATGCAACAACTATGATTAAGCGTTCAGATTTTAATATGGCAAAGTACACACCGTATGTAGGTGATGATGTGACGCTGACTATCCCAGTTGAAGCCATCCAGCAATAACATGCAGGATTATTGGGCACTTGCTACTGCGCAATTAAGCCAGGCCGATGAGGTAATGGCAGGCCTGATTGCTCGTTATCCGCACGGACAAATGCTCACCCGTGGTGATGCCTTTGTGACGTTGGCCCGTGCGATTACCGGGCAGCAGATTTCAATCAAGGCGGCTGATAGTGTATGGGCGCGTTTGGTTGCATTGACGGAAATCACGCCAGCCCATATTGCAGCTTGTTCAGTTACTGATATACGGTCATGTGGGTATTCACAGCGCAAAGTTGAATATTTACATGATCTGGCGCGACATTTTGCCGCAGGTCTGATCGTACCTAGTGCCTGGGATGCGATGAGTGATGTAGAAATTATCAGTGATTTGACGCAGATACGCGGCATAGGGCAGTGGAGTGCAGAGATGTTTTTGATGTTTAATTTGTTGCGTCCTGATGTGTTGCCATTGGATGATATTGGTTTGCAACGGGCGATTGCCCAGCATTATCCCGACACATTGCCGCATACCAAGGCCAAATTACGGCAGCACGCAGAGCGTTGGCAACCGTGGCGTTCGGTGGCGACATGGTACCTTTGGCGCAGTCTGGACCCAGTACTTGTTGCTTATTGACAATGGAGTTTAACAGGCATACATTAGCGAACTGTAATATTCTTTATCAACTTTAGTCAGGAGAAATTTGTGGAAGATATCAAAAATCAGCCAGTATCACGTCGTTCTTTCTTAAAGGGTGCTGCGTTGTTAGCCAGTATTTCAGTGGTTCCTGCTTTGGTCGTCAGTAAAGAAGCTGCTGCTGCAAAAACACCTAAGGCTGCTATGCAGTATCAGGATAGCCCTAAGAATGGTGCTGAATGTTCTAGCTGTATGCAATTTATTCCAGGTAAAAAACCTCAATGTAAAATTGTTGAAGGCGAAGTCAGTCCTAAAGGCTGGTGTTTAGCTTATACCAAGGCTTAATTGCTTTGAATGTAAAACGCGGCAAATAGCCGCGTTTTTTTTCGTCTGAACTTATGTAGCAAGCTTATCTTTTGAGCAATCCTGCCAGCGCACTTGCCATCGCTCCTTGGGGCTGAGTTTGATTGGTTTCTAGTCGTTTGCTCGGTTTAGGCGAGGCTGGCATGCTAATGGTGGCGGCATCAGTTAATCGCATGGTAAGCGCAATACGGTTGCGCTGGGCATCGACTTCCTGAACCTTTACTTTCACGATATCGCCTGCTTTGACCACGCTATGTGGATCCTTAACGAACTTATCAGCTAATGCAGAAATGTGCACCAAGCCATCTTGATGTACGCCGATATCCACAAACGCACCAAAGTTAGTGACATTGGTGACCACGCCTTCCAGTATCAAACCTGCAGTTAAGTCTTTAATAGCGGTAATGCCGGCCTTGAATGTCGCAGTTTTGAACGCAGGGCGGGGATCACGTCCTGGTTTTTCCAGCTCATGCAAAATATCCTTGATGGTAGGAATACCAAAATGTTCATCAACATAAGCTTGTGGGTCGATTTGATTGAACACGCCAGCTTTACCAATCAACTCATCAGCTTTAGGCGCTTGCAATTTTTGCATCAGATCATACAAGATACGTTCGGCAACTGGGTAAGCTTCGGGGTGGACGGCAGAGGCATCCAGCGGATTATCGCCACGGATACGCAGAAAGCCAGCAGCCAGTTCAAAGGTTTTATCTCCCAAACGAGGCACTTTTTTCAGTGCTGCCCGGCTGGTAAAAATGCCGTGCTGATCACGATAATTTACTATACTCTCTGCGAGACTGGTCGACAGGCCTGAGATTCGTGCCAGTAGTGGAACTGATGCGCTATTTACGTCTACACCGATGGCATTCACACAATCCTCAACTACGGCATCCAGGCTTTTAGCCAGCTTGCTTTGGCTGACATCATGTTGATATTGCCCTACACCTATGGCTTTGGGGTCTATTTTGACCAGTTCGGCTAAGGGATCCTGTAAGCGGCGTGCGATGGAAACTGCACCACGCAGGCTGACATCAAGTTGCGGGAACTCTTTCGCAGCGAACTCGGAGGCAGAATAGACGGATGCGCCTGCTTCAGATACGACGATTTTAGTCATGTTAAGTTGCGGCAGGCACGCGATCAAATCTGCAGCAAGCTGATCGGTTTCACGTGATGCCGTGCCATTGCCTATGCTGATCAGCTCAACTTGATGTTTTTGTGCCAGTTGGGCGAGGGTGTGCAAAGCGCCATCCCAGTCATTACGCGGTTGGTGCGGGTAAACTGTTGCCGTGTCGAGCAATTTACCTGTGGCATCAACGACGGCAACTTTTACCCCTGTACGTATGCCAGGATCCAGACCCATAGTAGCGCGTAAGCCCGCAGGAGCAGCGAGTAGCAAGTCATGTAAATTGCGTGCGAACACCTTGATGGCTTCGGCTTCAGCACGTTCACGCAGCTCGCCCAGCAGTTCCAGTTCCAGATGTAATGCGAGCTTGATTTTCCAGGTCCAGCGTACCGTATCTGCCAGCCATTGATCAGCAGCCCGGTTGCGTGAACTGATACCGACTTGTTGGGCTATCATGGCTTCAGCAGGGTGCGTCATGGGGGTGTCACTGAGTTCTTCTGGGAGTTTGATAGCGATGCTAAGCATGCCCTCATTGCGTCCACGAAACAGGGCTAAGGCGCGATGCGGCGGAATGTCTTTAAGTGCTTCGCGATAGTCGAAATAGTCTCTGAATTTTGCGCCTTCGGTTTCTTTGTCTGCAACGACTCTGGATACCATCATGCCATGTGCTGATACGTGTTCACGTAATCGTGCCAGCAAGCCTGCATCTTCGGCAAAACGTTCCATTAGAATCTGCCGCGCGCCTTCGAGCGCCGCTTTGCTATCGACTATGCCTTTTTCTGCATCCACATATGACAATGCGGTTTGCTCAGGATTTAGAGTGGGATCATTAAACAAGCTATCTGCTAAAGGCGTTAAGCCTGCTTCGCGTGCGATTTGTGCTTTGGTACGACGTTTCTGTTTGTAGGGCAGGTATAAATCTTCTAATGACTGTTTGGTTTCTGCATGGGTAACTGCATGCTGCAATGCTGGCGTAAGTTTACCTTGTTCACTAATGCTACTGATGATGGCATCACGGCGCTGTTCCAGCTCGCGCAGGTAGCCTAATCTGTCTTGTAGCAGGCGCATTTGCGTATCATCCAGCCCGCCAGTTGCTTCTTTGCGGTAGCGTGAAATAAAGGGAACGGTTGCCCCTTCATCTAACAAGCTGACGGCTGCATTGACTTGTTGTGGGCGGACATTCATTTCCTGAGCTAAGCGCTGTTCTATGGTAGGCAACATATTTCGATACGAATTTGCAAAAAGCGTGACTATGCAGAAAGTTCTTGGCGCTGACAAGCGGTATAATTAACTATTATTTTTGACACATAGTTTAGCCATGATGACTACCGACTGCCTGACCCGCTTTATGTTTGAACAAGCTGCTGTGCGTGGCGAGATTGTGAGCTTGGATAAAACTTGGCAAGAGGTACTTAAACACGCTGACTATCCGCCTGCTTTACAGAACTTGCTTGGTGAATTCATGGCGGCTGCGGCCTTGCTGATTGCTACGTTGAAATTTGAGGGCAGCATGATATTGCAAATGCAAGGCGAGGGTGCAATTCAGTTGCTGGTTGTCGAAGCCACGTCAGCCCACACCCTGCGTGCCACAGCGAAGTGGACAGGTGATTTGACCCACGGCAACTTTGCGGATTTGTTAGGCGAAGGACGCTTGCTCATTACCCTGGATCCAGAAAGCAGTGATAAACAAGCCTACCAAGGTATCGTGCCGCTGCAGGGTGATAATGTTGCTGCTGCGCTTATGCATTACATGGCACAGTCAGAGCAAATCGACACCCATATCGTTCTCGCTGCGGATGATGAGTGTGCGGCGGGCATACTTATACAAAAATTACCTGATTTGCCTGATGCTGATCCGGATGCATGGAACCGTGCGAGCCATTTAGTGGCGACAGTAAAGCCTGATGAATTGCTGGAATTGAGTGCACATATGATATTGCAACGTTTATTTCATGAAGAAGATATACGTGTTTATGAAGCTGAAGCGCTGCAATTTGATTGCACTTGCTCGCGTACACGGGTTGCGGATATGCTGAAAATGCTGGGTCGAGAAGAAGTTGAATCAGTGCTGGAAGAGCAAGGGAAAATCGAAGTGCAATGCGAGTTTTGCAACCGACATTATCGGTTTGATCCGATTGATGCTGCGCAATTATGGTTACCCCATGTAGTAACCACCGATGTTACTCGGCATTAATCAGGATTAGACCAGCTCAAATTACTCAGCTTCCTGAAATCCACCTGAACGAAAAGTCAGCACCAGCGTATCACGATGTCCACCTGGTGCAGTCGGTTGTATCGGTGTGGTTTCATGAATAACACGCTCGTCGTCGAGTATGAGTAATGTGTAAGGTTCAATCAAAGTAAAGCGTTGCCCATTTGCACTGTCTGCCGCAAACACACGACTTTCGCCACCTTTGACCTGCTCACGCGTAATCAGCAATATCGCCACAAAATCCACACCGTCACGATGCGCACCTTCAGGAGTCGGTCGCCCTATGCCATCGGTTGTGTCTATGCGGAACTGGTGCGCTTCTACGTACCACGGCTGTTCACCTTTGATACTGTCGCACACTGTAGCTATTGCTGTTAACAGTTGAGACCAAACAGGTTGCGTTATTGTGTTTTCGGCAATTGGCTCGAACATGCGCTGCATACCGCCGTGTAAAGCATTATATTCAAGCGGTTGCCAATGCGCGCGGTGTGGTGTTTGCTTAACTTCATTGTGAGAAACAATAAAACTGGCATGTCTGCGTTGTCGATAACGCCCTCCATCACGCAGGAACTGATCAACAGGCAAGTTATCCCAGCCAGGCTGGATGGTGCTGAGTGCAGTTAAATCTGTATGTATGAGTGCGCACACCGATAATGGGTCAAGTACGACATAACCCTCAGTGTTTAGCTGATGGCCTAATGTGTTGAGCGGTGTATAGGGAGGGGTGATCGTCGTGATACTCATAAGATGCTATGTAGTGTGAAGAACATTCGGCAGTATAGAATGGTGAGCTTGAATTGAATAGGGCTCAATCTGACTTATTGACGCGGGTTGACGAGTGCGATACTGTGAAACTTCGTCACCCATTCGGGTTGATGTTACCGCGAGGAGTTAACATGATTTATACCAAAGATTTAGTCGATGAATTGAATGCCTTGCTACGTTATGATTTAACTACCAATCAACAAGGTATCAAAATCCATAAGAATGCAGATGCAGCGGTAATTGCTACGACTGCGCGATTGTTCGATAAGGGGTTGGTTACAGAAGTAGATGGTGGATATTTAACCGATTTGGGTCGTGAAGTTGCTGAGCATGCAGCAATGGCACTGACCATATTAACCTCAGTTGTAGCCGTTTAATTTCACTTTATTCGTTCCTGTACAAGTGGGAACGACATACGCTATTGATGCTCTCGTATCATTAACAAAATTACTGCGGTGACGATTTTGTCACCCAGTAAATTCATTGCCTGCCTCAACTCAAACCAGCCCAAATATTAATTTTTTATGACATGATGTATTTGCTGTTTATTATATTTGATATGGCGAATATAATTCGCCACAGATCAATTTGACAGGGACGGCAGCATGGCAACTATCGGTATCAATGGTTTTGGACGTATGGGGCGGTTGGGTGTGCGTGCGGCTTGGGGCAACTCAATACTTACTTTTAAACAGATCAATGAAATAGCTGGCAACGCAGTGACCGCAGCACATTTGCTGAAATTCGATTCTGTCCATGGGATTTGGCAGCCAGATTGTAGTGCTGATGATGGTCATGTGGTGATAGATGGTGTTGCGATAGCTTATAGCGCAAACAAGGAAATTGCGGACACGGACTGGTCAGGCTGCGATATCGTACTTGAATGTACGGGAAAATTTCGCAAAGTTGAACAGTTGCAGTCCTATTTTGATCAGGGCGTGAAAAAGGTCATAGTGGCAGCACCTGTCGAGGGAGCGCTCAACGTGGTTTATGGCGTGAATGATTATCTCTACCAACCAGATGTGCATCACTTACTCACGTCGGCTTCATGTACAACCAACTGTTTAGCACCTGTTGTTAAAGTTATGCATGAGAAAATTGGCATTGTACATGGCTGTATGACTACACTGCATAACATGACCAATACCCAGACCATCGTTGATAAGGGTCACAAGGATTTGCGCCGTGCGCGGGCGTGTGGCGAATCACTAATACCGACAACGACAGGTTCAGCCAAGGCCATTACCAAGATATTCCCTGAGCTGGCAGGTAAGCTCAATGGTCATGCTGTGCGTGTACCTTTGCTCAATGCGTCGTTGACTGACTTTGTGTTTGAAGCAAAACGTGCGGTTACGGCTGAAGAAATTAACAGCTATTTCAAAACCGCAGCCGATACTTATTTACGGGGCATATTAGGCTATGAAGAGCGCCCGTTAGTATCAGTAGATTATAAAAATGACCCGCGCTCATCTATTGTGGATGCGCTATCGACGATGGTGATTGACGATACGCAAGTCAAGATTTATGCCTGGTATGACAACGAGTGGGGCTATATGAACCGCATGATGGAGTTGGCCGCGAAAGTGGCAGCCAGTCTATAAATCATGAATCATGACCTGCGCAATTATCTGACGGTGACAGGCGGTTATTGGGCGTTTACCCTGACTGATGGGGCGATACGTATGCTGGTGGTGCTGTACTTCCATCAGTTGGGTTATAGCCCTTTTGCGGTGGCGATGCTGTTTCTGTTTTATGAATTCTTTGGCATAGTAACTAATCTTGTCGGCGGCTGGCTTGCTGCGCGATTAGGTATGAACGTAACCATGCATGTGGGCATGGCGATGCAGGTGGGTGCGCTGGCGATGCTGGCGGTTCCAGTGGCGATGCTTACCGTGCCTTATGTCATGTTTGCACAGGCCATGTCGGGTATAGCCAAAGATCTGAATAAAATGTCGGCAAAATCCAGTGTGAAAACGCTGGTGCCACAGGGTGAAAACGCGCGCTTATTCAAATGGGTCGCAATCCTGACTGGATCGAAGAATGCATTGAAAGGAGTCGGCTTCTTCCTAGGCGCCGTATTGCTAGAGTTTGTCGGATTTAGCCATGCTTTGCTTATCTTGTCCGGTAGTCTATTCATTGTTATGGTCATCACCATGCTGATATTGCCACGTGAATTAGGCAAGGCCAAATCCAGCGCCAAGTTTACTCAGGTATTTTCCAATAATGCCGCGATCAACTGGTTATCGGCAGCACGCTTTTTCCTGTTTGGTGCACGTGATGTCTGGTTTGTTGTTGCTGTGCCTGTGTTTATGTACAGCGAGCTGAAATGGAGCTTTATGTGGGTAGGGGGCTTCATGGCGCTATGGGTGATAGGTTATGGCTTCGTGCAAGCCGTTGCACCCATGTTGCTGCGGCTTAAAGAGCATCAATTGGGAGCAGGTGCGGCAAGACGTTGGGCATTCATACTGTTACTGATACCTGCTGGTATGGCATGGGCGCTGATGCAGCATAAGGATCCAGCTACAGTACTGGTTATCGGGTTGATGCTGTTTGGTGTGGTATTTGCTATCAATTCAGCACTGCATTCTTATCTGATACTCGCTTATGCTGATCAGGATAAAGTCGCACTTAAAGTGGGTTTTTACTACATGGCCAATGCGGGCGGACGTTTGGTTGGCACGGTATTGTCGGGTTGGTCTTATCAACAATATGGTTTAACTGGCTGCCTATGGCTATCCAGTGGGTTTGTCATAATGGCATGGTTGCTGTCTTTAGGTTTGCCAGAGCGAATAGAAACCAGTGCTACGTCTTAGAATAATCGTAGCGAAGCAGATTCCTGTTCTTTAGTTAGTTTTTTCAGTGCATTGAGGGCAGACTGGGTTGCCCCGTTTTTCTTTGCATGTCTGGAAAATGTGATGAGCGCCTGTTCCATGGATTTCTTCATTTCACGCCATTCGGTTTCAAATTCCTGATGTTTTACATAGGACGTCGTCAGTTTTCCAGAACGCATGACTATCATCAGCACAGCGCAACCCGTGCGCCGAACAGCCAGTGCGGTTTTTCTGTTGCGGTTAATGACCACCATCATGCGTCTCCCTTACACAAGAAATGATTAAATACCTTACACGATGATTACATTGCCACATCATTCATGTTTATTCAATGTGCATATCTGATTGCTGTGCTTGCGTTAATATTATCACCCTCGACTAGCGAATTGTGCAATATGCAAAGGCGGGGCTGAGCCATCCTTGGATTGTCCTGCATATACAGTCAAATGAGGGAAGGGGATTTCGATGCCTTTGAGATCAAAAGCATGTTTTAAACGGCGTAAATATTCCCTGCGTACATCCCATTGTTGTAGCGGTTGCACTTTGAAGCGGCAACGCAATACCACAGCCGACGCATCCCATTTATCAACACCCGCCATTTCCATAGCGTCGACGATTTTATTGCTAAATACCTCGTCCTCGCGCATTTCAGCGCCGACTTCATGCATGATAGCCATTACTTCATCTGTGTTCTCGCGGTAGGCTACACCCACATCTATGACCGAATATGAGTAACCTCTGCTCATATTGGTAATGGTAGTGACTATGCCGTTGGGAATGAAATGGACATTACCTTCATAATCACGCAGTTTGAGATAGCGTAGTGTAACTTCCTCAACCAGACCGGCTTTTCCCCCGGCTTCGACTACGTCACCTTGCCGAACCTGATTTTCCAGAAGCAGAAAAAATCCGGTAAAGTAGTCCTTGACCAGACTCTGCGCACCGAATCCAACCGCAATACCAAGCACGCCAGCCGCAGCCAATATTGGGGCGATGGAAATACCAAGTTCACCTAATATGAGCATGCCAGTCACCACCCCGACAACTACAGAAGTAATATAGCGAAATACTTGGCTCAACGTTTCGATCCGTTTTAAATCTTCCAGATTGTGGTCAGCATGGCTGCGTAACAAACCTTTTAATATCTTAATGGCTTTGCGAGATAGTGCCAGTAATACCGTAGCGAGTATCAGGATTAGTAGTATGTGTAAGATGGGTTGTGATAAGTGTAATAATTCTTTGAAACTTGCGATGTCAAATGCCGATAATGATTTTTCCAAAATGTTTCCTTTTCAGTCAGTTAGCCAGAAGGTGGTCAGTGCAGGAATGATTAGCGCACCGTTTTCTATTGCAATTTGAGTATTGGCACAGAGATTTTTCATTACCCCTAGTTGGAAATAGCCATACGTAGTCAGTATGCTGGCGGCAAGTGATTGTGGTTCTACGTTGAAGTTGCTGATCACCAGTACTCGGTTGCGGTTGTTTTGCGGGTCGGTTCGTGAGTAGACCAACAAGTTAGGATTGTCTACTGTCAGAAATTGGCGATTATCGAAATCTGCGAATGCAGTTGTTTCTTTGCGTAGTGCGATCATTTTTTTAAGCGCACTGAATATTTGATATTCAACGGTGCCCGGCTGCTGGCGTAGTTCCGCTTTGCGCCAGTCAAAGTGAGAGCGATTCATCCAGCGGTTATCCGCGACCTTGGTGGGTTCGGCGAGATACTCCAGGCTATTGAGCGTGCCGATTGCATCGCCATAGTAGAGCAACGGGATGCCGCCAAATGACAGTATGACGCTATGTAACAAAGTGATGGTCTTGATTGCGGCATCAATAGCAGCCTCGTCCCCATTTTCCAGTGCAGATTCCAGGCCGACGAGTGAGGCAAGTGAACCGGAAATACGGGCATCGCCGGTCTTGGGATTGGCGCCAAATGGCAATCCTCTGGCCGGGGAATCAGGAAATTTGCCAGTAAAATAATCAATGACAAAGTGCCGGTGACTGGTGGGGTCATAACCTGCCAAGCGTATGTCATTATCGTCAAAACCCAGGCCGATATCGTCATGGCAGCGTACATAGTTGAGCCAGGTGGCTCGCTCCAGCTTTACGGGCAGATTTTTGAGGCCCTGCGTGAGTAAGGCAGCATTTCTGGTTGCTACGGCATCCCAGAGCAAAGCCATGAGTGTGGCGTTATAAGCGATTTCGCATTCTTTGGCATTGATTGCGTCTTCACCAAAGTATTTGCTGATTTCACTCGGGGAAACGATAGCTTCAGCTATGAATAGCACGCCGGGTGCAGTTACTTGGCAGCAGTCTTTCATCAGTTGCAGCAGTAAATGTGCTTCGCGTTCGTTCTGGCAGACACTGCCTATTTTTTTCCACAGGAATGCGACCGCATCCATGCGTAATATGTCCGCGCCCTTGTTTGCCCAGAACAGAATGATGTCTATCATCTCGATGAGCACAGCCGGGTTATGGTAGTTCAGGTCCCACTGGTAATTGTTGAATACAGTCATGACCCACTTTCCCATCTCCTCATCCCAGGTGAAATTACCCGGTGCTGTGGTTGGAAAAACCTCAGGCATGGTTTCTTCATAAATATCGGGTAACTCGCGGTCATCGAAGACGTAGTAGTAATCCTGATATTTTTTTTCACCTCGTTTTGCACGCTGTGCCCACTCATGCTCATCAGATGTGTGATTAACAACGATATCAAGCACTAACAATGCGTCACGCTTGCGCAGTCCTGAGGCCAGTTTTACAACATCATCAGTCGTGCCATATTGTGTATCTACCTTGCGGAAATTACGCACTGCATAGCCACCATCGCTGTTATCCTGAGGACAGTCCAGAATAGGCATAATATGCAGCATGTTGATGCCGAGCTCCTGCAAGTAGGGTAGTTTCGTGTTTAAGCCTTGCAGATTTTCAGAAAAACGGTCGCAATACAATGCCATTCCGACCCATTTCTGACTCAAAAACCAGTTATGGTTTTTTTCACGATCCAGATCGGATTGTTTCAGTTCATCATCACGTTCGGCGTAACGGCTGGCCAGTGTTTCAACCAGGTGGGTCATCTGCTGTTTAAAATCGTCTCGATCACCATAGAGCAGGTGAAACAATGAGTGTATTGCGTAGAAATTGGCGCCGAGGCGGGTGTAAAAATGATGCAGCCGCAGGTTTCTAATCTCGGGTTTTATATCATTCAGTATTTCATTAAGTAGCGAATGGGAAATTTGTTCGTACATTTTAGCCCTTAGAGTGTGTTTCGCTCATCGTTCGTAACCATGTATCAATTTCTGGAAAAAAGTGAGCAGTGCCTTCAAGTATGCCGGCGCTGTAATTGCCATTCATGCCAAGATAATTACCCTGGGAGATATATAGCTTGTCCTTATTCGCATGGCTCACTAGGCGACGTACCTCGCTATCCGCATTGGCGACGAGAACGGCGGAAATGTCGCTGACGAGTACGTCCAGATCATTGCCACTGTCACCGGCAAATAAAGCGCGGTCTTGAGTAACGCGTAGCTGTTGCATCAAAAAATTGATGGCGTGCAACTTGTTGGCGCTTGCCGGAAGCACGTCCAGCAAGCCCACCTTAAGTATTTCATCTATGCTCCAAATCAGATTTGCTTTGATGCCAGCACTGAGAAACTGCGCATATATGATGTGACTCAACGTTTCCAAATTAGTTGCCAATGGTACATAGAAGCTAAGTTTGTGATGATTCTGCTTAGTCTGCTCCTGCAAGGTTAACGCAGGTATGTCTTTCAGTAATTCTAAGAGTGCTAGAGCTGACAGTCCTTGCCAGTCAACTGCGATATGCTTATCCCATTCATCCCACTGTTGCCATTCGGTGTTTTTGACTTGATAGATAGTTGAACCCACGTCTGCTATGGCAAAATCCGGTTGCGGCAGATCAAATTCGATGATGGCTTGTTCGATAAGTCCACGGTCTCGTCCGCTGACATACACCAGTGTTATTTCTGGTCTGCGTGCTAATTGTTTAAATCTTGCCATTGCATTTGATGATACGGGCTGCACCCCATTTGGAATTAATGTTCGATCAAGATCGGTGCATAGCAGGATAGGCTTCATTGCACGTCTTTCACTGGTTGGTCACCAAAGAAATTGTAATGCTGCATCGCTTCAAGTATGCCCGCCGCATGGGACTGTTGCGTGAAGTAAATCTTATCGATGTTAGTTAACTCAGACAGCTCATCAAGATAATGATTGTCTACGACTACGCCTAAAGTATTGCCACGCAGCATATCCGCATCGGCACCTGTAACGCCGGCAACCAATGTGTTTTCCAGTGGGAAGCCCAGTTGTTCAGCACACCAGCGCAGAGCCAGACCTTTTGAAGCTCTGACTGGGATGACATCCAGAAACTGCCCAAAACAGAAAATGGTGTTGACCACTTGTTCGTTACGCAACAGGGTTTGTCGTATATCTTGTATATTTGCGACAGAATGATCGACGATATAGCTAATCTGGTAACGGCTTTGATTAACTTGTGGCTGTAGTGTAAGTCCTTCTATTTCATCAAGGATAGTACGTATGGCATGAGGGTTCCACAAATGATCAATATGTTGGCTCCAGGCCGTATCTTCAGTCAGATTAGGTGCGTAATGTATTTTTGTTCCTTGTCCGGTAATAAGTACATCGGGCAGAGGAATGGCATGTTCACGCAATATGGATAATGCATCACGCAGCCGCCGGCCGGTTGCAATACCAAGTATGGCCGATTTGTGATGGCTATTCATGATTTGCAGAAACTGAGTCAACGCTCTTCGGTCTCCGATCAGATTCAGATCCAGACTGGTAAAAATTGCCCGGTCGCGGAATAGCCCATTGCGACGGCTTAACGGCGTTCTGACTATAGGCTCAGTTCGCTCCACCAGTGGACGTATGACACCCAGATAGGCTTCCACATGAGCTTGCCATGAATAATGGCGGCGAACACCTTGTATGCCATTATTGGATAGCTTTTTCCATTTAGCTTTGTTAGTCAGGGTGCGCAGTAACGTTTCCGCAATATTTACTTTGTCTAGCGGATTAATGAGATAGCCATTCTTACAGTTGTTGATAATCTCTATTGGTCCGCCATCTTCAGTGGCTACGATAGGCAGACCACAGGCGGCAGCTTCAATCAGCGTCAGGCCGAATGGTTCGGTCAATGCTGGGTTAATGAATACACCATGGCTTGTGGCTGCGAGGCGATAATAATCAGCAACTTGATCCGCCTTGTGGTGTTTTGGATAGGCTACTTTCCCATATAAATCATATTTGTCTATAGTCAGTAAAATCTCGTTCAGTACGGTACTTGAGACATTTTCCATGTCCTGAATATCATCCCGATTACCCGCAATAATAACCAGATTAGCTACTTGCTGTAATTCAATGGATTCACCATAAGCCGTTATTAACGCAACAATATTTTTGCGCGGATCGGGACGTGAAAGGGCAAGTATGATGGGTTTGTCAGGCTGGGTCAGAAATCGCCGTAGCTCATTGGCAATATCGCTGTTTTTTTCGTTACCTACAGGTGGAAAGAACTGTACCAGATCAGTGCCGGGTGGGATGACACGCATGCACTCAGGTTGATAAAAATCATACAGTCCATATTGCTGCTCGATTTCCTGCTGGGTACTGGTAATAACGCGCGCTGCAACACCGAGCGTGGTTTCTTCTGCATCAATACGTCGAGTAATATTGTAAGTGGTTTCTATTTCATTACGTTTGACACCACTGGCTAATAACTGACTGAATTTATTACGGCCTAATGAGTGCCCAGTATGTATCAGGGGTACACCCAGTTGATGGGCGAGACGTGATCCGACATAACCGGCATCGGCATAATGACTGTGAATAATATCTGGAATGCGACCCTGATTCTTGAGATAGGCAAGCACATTGTCCGCAAAACTATCCAGACTATCCCACAGCATTTCTTTACGCAGATATTTTTGCTCACCACATTCGATACGGATGATTTCGGCTTTGGTAGAGAGGGGTTCAGACAGTTCAGCATAATCAGTGCTGATTTGATCATCAATGACACGGCGCGTTAGTAGATCCACTTTCCCAACTTCAGCGCGTTCACCCAGAGCACGTGCAAGCTCAACCACATATTTGATTTGACCACCGGTATCAGCATCACGCCCAAGTTCCAGATGCGTACCCCTTATCAAACCATGTACGCTGATCATCATTATGTACAAAGGCGTTGCTGTGGTAGATGTCATCCTATCCCCCATGAGTTGCGGAAGGGTTGATAAAATGTTGAGTTCTCTGGAATAGCACCGCGTATTCCACATATTGCTGCAGCGAAGTAGTTGGCTCGACTCAGCGTATGTTCGCTAGTCCAGCCTTGTAACATGCCGAGTATGCAGACAGCAGCAAAGCCATCGCCAGCACCTACGGTGTCTATCAGGGCTTCGGTCAATGTGCTGCCTTTAACCTGCATGCTTATGCCATTCGTATCCACTTCCCATGCACCCTCGGCGCCATTGGTAACGATTAATCGTTCCAGCGCAAAGTGTTTGATCAATGCTGCTGCTTGCTCAGCTACATGCTCACCGGGTAGTTTTAATTGTTGCACTATGCTGATCAGTTCATCCTGATTCATTTTAACGATGCTGGCTAACTGCAATGAATGGGTGAGTATGGACTCGTTATACCAGGGTTCACGCAAATTAATATCCAGCATGTGCGGGACATTGACGTTTTGCAGTAGCTGATTTAATGCATATTTGGAAACGTGATGACGCTGTGCCAGCGTACCAAAATAAATCAGCGCAGGTTTTACAGCGCTTGCAATGAGATGTGCCAAATTGGCATCGATGTAGTCATAGGCTTGTTCTGGAGAAATTTCGAAGCGGTGACCATCTTGTGTCATGTGTACGACCACCTGACCCGTAGGATGAACTGGATCATATTGCACACCGCTGGTATCCATTCCAGACCGTACCATGCTGGCAAGCAGTTCGTCGCGCAAGTAATCATTTCCCACACGCGTAACGAGCACTGGATGCAGACCAAACGCCTGCAAATGACAGGCTACATTAAAGGGCGCACCACCCAATACAGAGCGATCCGGAAACTTGTCAGCCAACACCTCACCGAACAGCACTATGGTGCTAGATTGATGTTTAGATTGAGTATTTATTTCATTACTATTACTTTGAATATGGATGGGATTCACCTTTTCCTTTTATTGGTTGAAGTAAAACACCTTTTTTAGTGTGCCACAAAAAAGCAACTGACAAAACCTTAATAGCGTTTTTGGGTGCGGCTAATGAGTGCCTGGAGCTGCAAAGCTGGTATTGATTTTGGTTTGCAGTTGAAGACTTGGGTGTGCTAAGGCCAGTGTGACTGGTAGCTGTGGGGTAATGAGGTATGGGTCGGGTTGAGTGGAATTTTAATTTCTTTGAGGTTAAAAATTTATTTTAATAATTTATGTTGATGCGCAATTAATCTGGTTTGGTGGCAATCAGTTTGCTGACGATACTGCCGTTTCAGGGTTGTGTTCGCTTCCGTACAGACTTAATTTGGTGACAGGTGCAATCTGGCATCTTTAAGGAGAATCACCATGAACAAAAATCAAATTAAAGGCACTACAAAAGACATCATTGGAAAAGTACAGGAAAAAGCAGGCAAGCTGGTTGGCAATGAAGAACAGCAAGTCGAAGGACTGGATAAGCAAATCTCCGGAAAAACGCAAAAAACAGTTGGTGACGTGCAAAAAATTATTACAGACAAGGTGAATTCTATCTAATTCCTGATCCGATCAGGCCGCATTGTTTAGGCAACTGTAACTTCAGCCCTGTATTACTTATTAAAGGAAATATCATGAAAAAACTATTGCTGCTTTTAGGCATAATCTCTATCAGTTTGACTGGTTGCTATGGCGTCCCTTACCGAGATCATGATGGTGGCTACCACAATGATCAGGGGCACCATGATGACCATGGCGACCAGAATAAAGGTCATGATGATCATCACAATTCAGAAGACAATCATTAATCAGCGTCAGTATTTACCAATTGCAGCTATGCACGCTCAGGCGCGCTAGCTGTTACGCCTGTGTATCCAGTGTCAATGAGTGCGTTTGACGGATACAAGGAAATCAGGAACCATGTGCCAATGTTTGGCAATTTCAGTGGCGCGGTTCAAGTCCTCTGGATGGACGTAAACTTGCATGCGGGTATGGTGATCGTTCGCCCATGCGTTAAAAGCTTGCCAGCGTCGGCCGCAAGATTCTTCCCCCAGATCGGTACTGACTTCAACTACACCCAGTATCATCCCATCTTCCATTTCGCTGGAAGCGAATATGTCAGGTCTCATGTGGACATTTAATACAGGTATGAGTAATTCATCTGGTTCTTGGTAGCCAGCCAAGTCCTGTGCTGCTACTGACTTATAACCATGGGTTTTAAGAATACCAACAGCGTCACTGAGCAGTGCTTCACGCTCATGTTGTACGGCGTTTGGAAGAGTATGCATGATCTACCTCCTGTGTGAGAATATGAAAAACCTATAACTAGTTATAGCACATGGTTTTAATATTGCTCAGATAAAGAAATAATACTTGGTATTGCCAAGGAGGAACGGGCTGGGGCGTACTTGAATATTGTTCAGGTATAAGCTGAATCGACAAACTTGTTTATGGATTTGAGTGTTTTACCAGTCCACATTTGTGCGCAACCAGCCGCGTCATTTTCCAGCCTGTGCGCTGGTAAAAATCCAGTGCAGGGGTGTTGTCCAGATCAGCCAGTAGCTGGGCGCGGGTGGCACCTTTGCTGGTTGCCCAATCCAGAACGTTGGCTAAGAGTGCCGAGCCTATGCCGTGCTGTCGGTAATTCGCATCTACCACCACATCCTCTATCCATGCGGAAAACGCACCCTCCGCGGTCGATACGACCAGTTGTGCGCTCGCCATGCCGATGACACTACCTGCATCATTTTTCGCTATGGCGATATAGGCCATGTCGGCTTGCTGCAACATCAGTTCCAGCCCCTGTTGTTGTGCGGCATGATTAGGGGTGAAGTCCTGTTCAATGGTAAACAGCGTATCGAGCAGCACGATCAGCGCCGGAATGTCGTCATGGCAGGCGGCCTGGATAGTGTATGCAGCCATCTGTCGTCAGCCCGCAGAGGTCGGGTAGATGGTGATGGAGAGGAAGCGGATCGGCAATTCGACTAACTGTTCCGGGCCATGTGGCACTTCGCCACGAAAAGTCAGCGAGTCGCCGGGTTCCAGCAAGTAAGTCTGCTGGCCGTGACGGTACTCGATTTTACCTTGCAGCATGTAGAGGAATTCGGTGCCGGGATGTTCAAAGGTAGGGAATACCTCGGAGGCATCGTCCATCGAAATCAGGAACGGCTCGAACAGTTTGGTCGGACCCTGATCGTAAGCCAGTAACTGATAGGTGTGGCCGTGTTTGGTGCCGCGTCGCACTACTTGCATGCCTTTGTCATTCTTGACGTGCTGTGCGCCACCTTCGGGGATGTTATAACCCTTAAATAGCGTAGACAACGAAATGCCCAGCGCCTGTGCCAACTTGGACAGCGTGTCCAGGCTGGTTGCAGTCTGGCTGTTCTCTATCTTGGATAACATGCCACGGCTGATGCCCGCACGCTCGGCGACGTCTGCTATGGTCAGGCCATGTTTCTGGCGCAGGTCACGTATGGCGTTGCCCAGATATCGTTCTAGCTCATTATCGTCATTGATGTCTTTTTCCATTTTCGATATTCCTGTTGATCGTTACTGGTTTTGATTATCGCATATCCAAATATTTTGTATTAAATATTGTTGACTTGTGTGAATCATGTGTGCACAATATTCACTAATGTTTCTCAATATGAATCTTCTGGTGTTTATAATTCTATGCCAAATGTACGACGTTATACGTTAAGCCTGTCCTGCCCTGATCGTACCGGCATCGTTGCGGCAGTCAGCAGCTTTATCGCAGCCAATAATGGCTGGATAGTTGAGGCTAATCATCATGCGGATGCAACAACCAAGCATTTCTTTATGCGTCAGGAAATATTGGCTGATTCCTTGCCGTTTGATATAGCGCAATTCCGTGTTTTGTTTACGCCTATTGCCGAGCAATTTGATATGCAATGGCGTATTACGGATTCCGCCGTTAAGAAGCGTGTTGTGCTGCTGGTGTCGAAGCAGGAGCATTGTTTATACGATATTTTTTCGCGTTGGCAGAGTGATGATCTGGACGTGGATATTCCCTGCGTAATCAGCAATCACGAAACCCTGCGCGGCTTTGTTGAATGGCACGGCATCCCATTTCACTATGTGCCGGTAACAGCTGCGACTAAAGATGAAGCTTATGCTGAGATCGCCCAATTATTTGATGAAGTGCAGGGTGATGTCATGGTGCTGGCGCGTTATATGCAGATACTTAATCCAGCATTGTGTCAGCGCTATGCCGGGCGCATTATTAACATTCATCATTCCTTTTTGCCCAGCTTCATCGGAGCCAAGCCCTATCATCAGGCATTTGAGCGCGGTGTGAAGCTGATCGGTGCGACTTGTCATTATGTGACGGAGGATCTTGATCAGGGACAGATCATTGAGCAGGATGTTATCCGTATCAACCATTCTGATCAGGTTGATGATCTGGTGCGCTACGGTAAGGATATCGAGAAGGCCGTGCTGGCACGCGGATTGCGTTACCACCTGGAAGATCGTGCGCTGGTGCATGGCAACAAAACCGTAATTTTTAGGTGAAGGATTAATAATGCCCTGGCGACTGTTACGTTTTGGCTTGTCGAAAAAACATCCCGAACCAAGGATGTTTACGCAGCCCGACAAGCTCAAATCTTCCTATGATGCGGTAATTATCGGCGGCGGCGGGCATGGCTTGGCTGCGGCATATTATCTGGCGCGCGACCATGGTATGACCAACATTGCCGTGCTGGAAAAAGGTTACATCGGTGGTGGCAATACCGGCCGCAATACCACCATTATCCGTTCCAATTACCTGACCCCAGAAGGCGTGAAGTTCTACGATGCCTCGGTCGATCTGTGGAAGGATTTGTCACAGGATTTCGACCTTAATCTGTTTTATTCAACACGGGGTCATTACACGCTGGCGCACACCGATGCAGCCATGCGCACCATGCGCTGGCGGGCCGAAGTAAACAAGCATTATGGCGTTGATTCAGAAGTGGTTGGCCCTGAGGAAATACGCAAGGCCAGTCCACAAATCGATCTCAGTTGCGGTGGACATTCGCCCATTTTAGGCGCGTTGTATCACGCACCAGGAGCAGTTGCCCGTCATGATGCTGTGGCATGGGGTTATGGGCGCGGAGCAAGCATGCGCGGGGTGGAAATCCACCAGCAGACTCAGGTCACGGGGATAGACGTGCAAGGCGGCAAGGTCTGCGGCGTACAAACTGATAAGGGGTACATTTCCACACCTAAAGTATTGTGTGCGGTGGCTGGCTCAACGCCGCGCATTACCGATATGGTCGGGCTGCGTACGCCGATCTATATCCATCCATTGCAAGCCATGGTCAGTGAGCCGATGAAGCCCTGGCTGAACCCAATACTGGTGTCAGGCAGTTTGCATATCTACGTCAGCCAGAGTGCTCGTGGCGAGCTGGTGATGGGCGCATCACTCGATCCTTACGAATTGCATTCCACCCGTTCGACGCTGGATTTTGTCGAGGGCTTGTCTGCGCATATGCTCGATATGTTCCCGTTCCTGTCGCACGTTAAAGTGGTGCGGCAATGGGCGGGTATGGCCGACATGACGCCGGACTTTGCGCCTATTATGGGTAAAACTCCGGTTGAAGGGTTTTATCTTGACGCAGGCTGGGGTACCTGGGGCTTCAAGGCTACGCCCATCTCCGGCAAGACTATGGCTTATACCCTGGCGAATGACCGTAATCATGACTTGATAACAGGCTTTTCTCTATCCCGTTTTGCGCAGTATGCGCTGACGGGGGAGAAGGGCGCTGCATCGGTGGGGCATTAAATGAAAATCCTGACTTGTCCAATTAATGGCCAACGCCCCATCAGCGAATTCACCTACGGCGGCGAATATCGTCCGATGCCTGACGCGCAAACGGCTACAGATGCTGTATGGGCCGATTACGTGTTCAATCGCAATGGTGCACCCGGAATAAAGCTCGAATGGTGGTGCCATACCCCATCTACGACATGGTTTATTGCCGAGCGTGATACAGCACGCGATGTGGTGATCCGCAGCTTTCTTTTTGGTGAAATAAGTTTACAAGGCGGTGCAGCGTGAGGTTTAAATCGATACCTGGAGAATGGATAGACCGCAGTGCTGAGGTCGATTTTCAGTTCGAGGGCAAACATTATCGCGGCTATCGTGGTGACAGCATCAGTAGTGCATTATGGGCTGCCGATGTGCGTATGCTCGGGCGCAGTTTCAAATATCACCGCCCGCGCGGCATTCTGTCGTTGGCTAATCATGATATCAATGCGCTGATGCAGGATGGGCAGCGACTGAATGTGCGTGCTGACGTTGAGCCGTTGGCAGCACAACAGCAACTGACTAGCGTTAACACCTTTGGTGGCTTGCAGGCAGATAGCGGACGCTGGCTGAATCATCTGGCGAAATTTCTGCCGGTCGGTTTCTATTACAAGGCGTTCCATACCAAGGCGCTGTTTCCGCTATGGGAACGCTTGTTCCGTCGACTGACTGGCTTGGGCAAGCTGGATTTCGATACGCCGCATATACGTACCCCCAAGGATTATGATTTTTGTGATGTGCTGGTGATCGGAGCTGGGTATTCTGGTTTAAATGCTGCATTAGCAGCAGCAGATGCGGGCGCAACAGTCGTCATTGTCGATGAAAATGCCCGTGCTGGTGGCTCAGCTGCTTATCAGCGTGCTGGTAAGGCTGATAGTTATACACAAATTAATGCGCTGCTGAATAGTGTCGTAAAACATCCGCGCATACGTTTATTTACCAGTACAGTTGCAGCTGCCTATTATGCAGATCACTGGATACCGCTGGTTGATGAACAAAAAATGACCAAAATGCGCGCGGGTAGTGTGGTGGTGGCAACAGGTGTATTTGAGCAACCAGCGGTGTTCCATAACAACGACTTGCCTGGGGTGATGCTGGCGTCCGCTGCGCAACGCCTGATTTATCGTTATGCAGTACAGCCTATGCGCAGTGCAGTAGTGCTGACTGCCAATGCCGATGGCTACCGTGCTGCGCTGGACTTGGTAGCCCTAGGCGTTAATGTAGCCGCGGTGATTGATATGCGTAGTAATCATCAGCAACCTGTACTGGCTGCTGAAATACGTGCATCTGGTATTAGTATATTTCAAGCCCATTGCATACTGGAAGCCGAAGCGACTGCCGATGGTAACGGCGTGGCTGCTGCCATTATCTCGCCGTTTGATACAGAGGGTAATGCAGATGCTGCATCGACGCTGCGTATTCCTTGTGATGGTATCGTCATGAGTGTGGGCTGGGCACCAACTGCCAACCTGCTATATCAGGCAGGTACACGCATGCGTTTTGCTGATGATGTACAACAGTTCGTACCAGAACAGCTTCCGGATGGCGTATTCGCCTGTGGTCGCGTGAATGGTGTTTACGATACCGCTCGTAAACTGCTCGACGGAGAACGAGCCGGTCGTGATGCAGCTGCACACCTGGGTTTTGGTAGCGCAAGTAGCGCAATTGCCATAGCCGAAACCGAATCTCCATCGCATGCCTGGCCTGTCGTGGCACATCCCAAGGGTAAGAATTTTATTGACTTCGATGAAGATCTTCAGCTCAAGGATTTTGAGAATGCAGTGCAGGAAGGCTTTGATAATATTGAGTTATTGAAGCGTTACACCACTGTCGGCATGGGGCCTTCGCAAGGCAAACATTCAAATATGAACGCGTTGCGCATACTGGCGCGATTGACGCATAAATCGCCGGGTCAGGTCGGTACTACTACGGCGCGTCCATTCTTCCACCCAGTGCCGTTATCGCATCTTGCCGGACGCGGATTCTCACCGGAACGCCTGACGCCATTGCATCAACAGCATCAACAGCTTGGCGCGGTATTTATGCCCGCTGGAGTGTGGCAGCGGCCAGAGTATTATGCCCAGTCTGGCCAGTCGCGTATCGAATGTATACGTGGCGAAGTGGCTGCGGTGCGTAATCAAGTAGGTATGATTGATGTCGGCACGTTAGGCAAGATAGAGATTTACGGCCCAGATGCCGCTGAATTTCTGGAGCGGGTGTACATCAGCCGCTACGCTAATCTGAAGGTCGGCATGACACGTTATGCCATCATGTGCGACGAATCCGGGGTGATTATCGATGACGGCGTGGTAGCGCGTCTGGGGGAGCAGCATTTCTACTTCACCACTACCACTTCTGGCGCTGCGCCCATCTATCGCGAGCTGACCCGGCTTAATACCATGTGGCAACTTGATTGTGGGCTGGTGAATCTGACTGGTGCCATGGCGGCGATCAATCTCGCTGGCCCCAAGGCAGCCGAAGTGCTGGCGCCGCTTACAGAGCTGAATCTGGCATTGACCGAATTTCCGTATATGGGTATCCGCGAGACTGTCGTTGCGGGCATCCCTGCTCGATTGATGCGTGTCGGTTTCGTCGGCGAACTGGGTTATGAAATTCATGTCCCGGCTAGCTATGCCGATGCGCTATGGCAGGCTTTATGGAAAAGCGGTCAGGCGCACAGCATCCGCGCGTTTGGCGTGGAAGCACAACGACTGCTGCGTCTGGAAAAGGGGCACATCATTATCGGTCAGGATACCGATGGTCTGACCACACCGCTGCAAGCCAATCTCAACTGGGCGTTGAAGATGGACAAGCCATTTTTCATCGGCCAGCGCAGCCTGCAAATCGTCGCGCAGCAACCGTTACAACAAAAATTGACAGGTTTTGTGCTCGCAGCAGACTACAACGGCACTGTGCCGCAGGAATGTCATTTGATTATCGAGCAGGGTGATATCGCCGGTCGTATTACCAGTATTGCCTGGAGCCCGAGTTTGCAGCGCCATATAGGATTGGCATTCGTACGCCCCGATCTGGCAGTGGAAAATGGCGTTATTTCTATTCGCTTAAGCGATGGCAGTATGGTTAGTGCGCTAATACATGCAACGCCATTTTATGATCCCAAAAATAGCCGACAACAATATCCAGCTCAGGAGGTCGCAGCATGAATCCTTTGCGCAAAAGTCCGGTTCACCATGTGTTAGCCAAACAGCAACCTGATTGGGATCTCTGTAATGATATGCCGACGGTGTTGTTGTTTAACCATGATGATAAGGAGCGTTCGTCAATTTTGGGCATCGCAGATTTGTCGTGCCTGTGGCGTCATGGTCTAAAGGGTCCCCGCAGTGTGGAATGGCTGGAGGCGCAGAATATCGCTGTTCCCGCAGTGAATAGCTGGTCAACATTAGTAGATGGAGGGTTGATCGCCAGACTGGGTCAAACCGAGTTCATGCTGGAAGACGGACTGGCAGGTAATACTGCTCGGCGCATACAAAATTTACTGGCTGATAGACCAGATGGCATTTATCCAGTACTGCGTCAGGATGCCGCTTTCGCATTGACTGGTGCAGCATTGCAACAATTGTTACGACAAACTTGCAGCTTTAATTTCATGGGGCTGGATGTAGCAACTCGGCCATTGGTAATGACTACCATGGTTGGCGTACCAATTACCATACTGCCACAGGAATCGCCGGATGGTGTGCGTTACCGGTTGTGGTGCGATGGTACTTACGGTGAATATTTATGGTGCACGCTGCTGGAAATTGCTCATGAACTGGGTGGTGGTGCAGTGGGCTTGAACAGTATTTCGATTATTTAATGTTAAGAGGGAAATCACAATGAATTTGACAGAGGCTAAGGCTTTTCTTGAAGACCACCAGATTAAATTTGTGCTGGCGCAATTTGTCGATATCCACGGCGCGGCCAAAACCAAAGCGGTGCCGGTGAATCATTTTGAAGACATCCTCAAACAAGGCGCAGGGTTTGCTGGTTTTGCGATCTGGGGGCTGGGTATAGAGCCGCATGGCCCGGATTACATGGCGGTCGGTGATATCAGTACGCTGTCACTAGTGCCCTGGCAACCTGGTTTTGCCCGTATTGTCTGCAATGGTCATGTGAATAAACAGCCGTATGAATACGATACACGGGTGGTGCTGCTGAAACAGATAGACCGACTCAAGGAACACGGCTGGATATTGAATACCGGGCTGGAGCCGGAGTTTTCGTTGTTGAAACGTGACGAGCACGGAGCCATACACCCGTTCGATGACAGTGATACGCTGGCCAAACCATGTTACGACTACAAGAGTTTGACGCGCAGCAGCGCTTATCTAGAAAAGCTGGTAGCGGCATTGCAGACGGTGGATATTGATGTGTTTCAGATCGATCATGAGGATGCGAACGGCCAGTTCGAGGTTAATTACACCTATAGCGATTGCCTGAAGTCGGCGGACAATTTCGTCATGTTCAAAATGGCAGCGTCCGAGATCGCCAATGAAATGGGTATGATTTGTTCGTTCATGCCTAAGCCGTTTGCCAACCGTCCCGGTAACGGTATGCATATGCATATGTCGCTGTCTGATGGTAAGCGCAATCTGTTCGCCGATGCGGCAGATCCGCGCCAGCTTGGGCTGTCGAAGCTGGCCTATCATTTCCTGGGCGGTTTGCTTGCCCATGCCTCGGCGATTACCGCGATATGCGCACCGACCGTCAATTCCTATAAACGCCTGGTAGTAGGGCGCTCGCTCACTGGTGCAACCTGGGCGCCGGCCTATATCAGCTACGGCGACAATAACCGTTCCAGCATGGTGCGCATCCCTGGTGACCGTATCGAGCTACGCCTGCCAGATGGATCGGCAAACCCTTATCTGGCCGCCGCCGCTATTATCGCTGCTGGTCTGGACGGTATAGCGCGCGAACTTGATCCGGGCGACCCGCAGAATATCAACCTCTATGACCTGAGCGCTGAAGAACTGACCGCCAAAGGCATAGGCGTGTTACCGCAAAGTCTGCATGAAGCTGTAGCAGCGCTGGAAGCGGACAGCACCATCTGCGATGCGTTAGGTCCGGTGGCGCAGGAGTTCATCAAGCTGAAGCGCATGGAATGGATAGAGTACATGCGCCATGTGTCCGAGTGGGAAATCAACAGCTATCTCGAGTTCTTTTAATCGGCTACCGAAACAAGGAGAGTGTCATGTGTGGAATTGTAGGTTTACTCGTCAAGACCCCGGCGTTACGCGCGCGGTTAGGCGAAATGCTGGTGCCGATGATGATAGGGATGACCGAACGTGGCCCTGATTCAGCCGGGCTGGCCGTGTTCAGCGCGCCGTTGGCCAGTGGCCATAAATACAGCCTGTATACCGCCTCGGCTAGCTTTGACTGGGAAGGGTTGGCGCAACAGCTGTTCGCACACCTGCGTGTGCCTGCAAAGTGTGAAGGCCACGGCAACCATGCCGTGCTGGTCACCGAGCTGGCGCCGGAAGCTGTCAGACAGTGGTTTAAGGAACATTTCCCTGTGCTGCACGTGCTGTCGTGTGGCCGTGCCATCGACTTGTACAAGGATATCGGTACACCCGGCGAAGTGGCGCAGCGTTATGACTTCGCCAGTTTGCAGGGTAGCCACGCGGTAGGGCATACGCGCATGGCGACGGAGTCAGCTGTCACCCCAGACCGTGCTCACCCGTTTACGGCAGGCGAGGATTTCTGTCTTGTGCATAACGGCTCGCTATCGAATCCGTACGGGTTGCGGCGCATGCTGGAAACGGAAGGTATCCACTTCGAAACTGACAATGATACCGAAGCGGCCTGTCGTTATCTGGAGTGGCGCATGCGTGAAGGTGATGTACTGGAAACTGCTATCCAGAAAGGTTTCGAAGAGCTGGATGGTTTCTACACATTTTTGATTGGTACTGAAAATAAACTGGCTTTAGTGCGCGATCCGTTTGCCTGTAAACCAGCCATTGTCGCTGAGACTGACGACTACGTGGCAATCGCGTCCGAATTCCGCTCGCTGGCGCATTTACCGGATGTGAAAAATGCCCACATTTACGAACCCAATCCGGAGGAGATGTACGTATGGACAGCATGAATTTCGATCTGGCGGTAACGCCATTGCGCGATCTCAATCGCTTCCTGCACAAGGAAGCTGTAGCGCAAGGAATCAAACAGGTAACCGTGCTGCACCCGGATGGCGCACACAATATTGCGGTTGGTCTGAATGCGCCTGTCGCTGTGGATATTGAAGGTCATGCAGGTTATTACGCTGCCGGCATGCTTAAGCACGGCGAGGTCACTATTCATGGCAATGCCGGTACTGGTGTAGCGGAGAATATGATGTCTGGGAAAGTGCACGTTAAGGGCTTTGCCTCAGTATCGGCGGGCGCGTCCGCCCACGGCGGCTTGCTGGTAGTGGACGGCGATACCTCGCTGCGTTGTGGTATTTCGCTGAAGGGCGGCGATATTGTGGTTGGTGGGTCAGTCGGAAGTTTTTCCGGTTTCATGGCGCAAGCTGGGCGCATGGTGATCTGCGGCAATGCGGGTGATGCACTGGGTGATTCGCTATACGAGGCTGTGATTTACGTGCGTGGCAAGATTAAGTCACTGGGTGCAGATGCGCGCATTGAGGACATGACTGAGAGCGACTATCAAGCCGTTGGTGAATTGCTGGCGGCGGCAGGCTACACATACGACCCGCATGAATTCAAGCGCGTTGCATCGGCTAAAAGTCTGTATCACTGGAACGCCGACGCTAATCAGGAATATTAAATCAGGAGCCGTAAAATGAACGATAACGAACACATACTCAAGCATATCGCCAAAGAAGGCAGTGCCGGCTACGACCGCAAGATCATGGACTATATTCATAACGCGGCGACTCATGGCTTATATGAAATTCGTGGTATGGGTGCCAAGCGCGCTGTACCGAATTTTGATGACTTGGTTTTACTCGGTGCGTCATTGTCGCGCTATCCGCTGGAAGGCTACCGCGAAAAATGTTCGACCAAAACCATACTCGGTACGCGTTTCGCCAGTAAGCCGATAGAGCTGGAGATACCGATCACCATCGCCGGCATGAGCTTCGGCGCGCTGTCGGCCAACGTCAAGGAATCGCTGGGTCGTGCTGCGACCGAGCTGGGCACCTCAACTACCACGGGGGATGGTGGTATGACTGCAGAAGAGCGACAATCGTCGAAAACGCTGGTATATCAGTGCCTGCCATCGCGTTATGGTTTTAACCCGGACGATGTGCGCCGCGCCGATGCGATAGAAATCGTGATCGGGCAGGGTGCTAAGCCGGGCGGTGGCGGCATGTTGCTGGGACAGAAAATTTCACCTCGCGTGGCCAAGATGCGTACTCTGCCGGAAGGTATCGACCAGCGTTCCGCCTGTCGCCATCCGGACTGGACCGGGCCGGACGATCTGGTGATCAAGATACAGGAACTGCGTGAGATGACTGACTGGGAAAAACCGATCTACGTCAAAGTCGGTGCCACGCGCACATTCCACGATGTCAAACTGGCAGTCCATGCTGGTGCCGATGTTATCGTGGTCGACGGCATGCAGGGCGGCACTGCGGCTACCCAGACCTGTTTCATCGAGCACGTTGGTATACCGACACTGGCGGCGTTGCGTCAGGCTGTTGATGCGCTGGAAGATCTGAACATGAAGGGTAAGGTGCAACTCATCATTTCAGGTGGTGTGCGTACCGGTGCCGATGTGGCTAAAGCCTTAGCCATGGGTGCCGATGCCGTAGCCATAGGTCAGGGCGTGTTGTATGCGCTGGGTTGCAATCACGACGCCTATACGCTGGACGGCGTGGTGCATAGTGCCTGCAATGATTATGAGCAGTTAGGTACGGCGGCGGGTTATTGCCACCACTGTCACACTGGGCGATGTCCAGTCGGCATCACCACTCAGGACGAGCAATTGGCGCAACGCCTGATGCCCGATCTGGGAGCGAAGCGGTTGAAGAATTACCTGAAAACGCTGAACATGGAACTGACTACACTGGCGCGCGCCTGCGGCAAGCAGAACGTGCATCATCTGGAGCGTGAGGATCTGGCAGCGATGACTATCGAAGCGGCAGCTATGGCAAGATTGCCATTAGCTGGTACTGACTGGATACCTGGTTTTTCGCAAATGTGATGAAGCAGTTATAAATTGAAACAATGCTGGGGGCGTAAATGTTGCGGCCCCAGTGGTAAGTTTTTTAGTAAAAGTTCGGTAGTGTCATGGGCAGAAAGAGGTTTGCTGAACAGGAAGCCTTGTGCTTCATTACATTGTAGTGATTGCAATACGCGATATTGTCCACTTTCTTCCACACCTTCTGCGATCAGATTCAGATGCAGACTCTTTGCTAAAGTGCATATAGCAGTAACTATGGATTCATCTTCTGAGTCGCTGGAAAGTCCATGCATGAATGAGCGATCAATTTTGATGGTGTCAATTGGGAATTTCTTGATGTAACTCAGAGAAGAATACCCAGTCCCGAAATCATCCAGCGAAATTTTCATACCCATGCTGGAAATCAGGTGTAATTTTTCGATAATGTCATCACCATCATTCAGCAGGATGCTTTCGGTGATTTCAAGTTCGAATATCGAGCCATCCAGTTTAAACTCTAGTAGTAGCTCTGCGAGAAATGAGACAAAGTTTTCCTGTTCCAGATGCCTTGATGATATGTTGATGGCAATACGTTCAGGTAATAAATTAGTCTGTTGCCATAATTTCGCCTGTTGGAAAACAGTACGTAATACGAATTCACTAATAGGGATAATCAAACCAGTTTCTTCGGCCAGCGGGATAAACTCTATTGGTGATAAATGACCCAGCAGTGGGGATGCCCAACGAATGAGTGCTTCCACACCGGAAATTTTGCCTGTGACAACGTTGATTTGTGGCTGATAAACCATCTGAAACTCATCGCGTTCAAGTGCTTTGTGCATTTGTACTTCGAGTGAGAAGCGCTCATCAAATTTGGTGTTCATGCTAGCTGAGTAGAGCTGGAAGCGGTTTCTTCCCTTGGCCTTGCTGTCATACATGGCAATATCGGCATTTTTGATTAAGGTGTCGACGTTTTCACCATTTTCGGGGTAAAACGCTATACCTATACTCATGGGTACATACAGTTCATTGCCATCGATATAAAAGGGTTCGCCACATGCTTTGATGATTTTTTCTGCAGTGGAAACAGCACTTTCCTTGTTTACTATCTGTGGTAGCAGTAGGGTGAACTCGTCACCGCCTTGGCGACCCAATGTGTCACCTTCACGCAGACATTTCTGTAATCGTGCAGCCACTTCAATTAGCAGATGATCGCCGACTACGTGACCCAAGGTGTCATTGACAACCTTGAAACGATCAAGATCCAGAAACATTAAGGCAAGTGTATGTTTGTAACGCTTGGCTTGAGCGATAGCAACTTCTAGCCGATCTTTAAATAATTTACGGTTTGCCAGACCTGTCAGCAGGTCATGATAGGCCTGATACAGTATGAGTTCGCCGGCTTTTTTTCTTTCGGTGACATCTTTTGCTACACCATAAGTACCTACATACTTAGGTGAACCATCAATTCCATCGTCATAAATCCCAAAAGCATTAAATTCCAACGTCAGCATAGTCGCTTCGCTACCATGTGGAATCCTGATTTCCATGTTGCAGGCTGCCCGGTTTCCCGACCTTCTTTCCTGAATCGCAAATTGGGCGATATCTATATCTTCTGCGTGTATCAAAGTAGAGAAGTGTTGGCCGATTACATCTTCTTTGTTATAACCTAACAGTGTTTTCACGCGATCATTACAGAAAGTACAATAACCGTTAGCATCCAGCGTATAAATGAAATCTGGTGAGCTATTTACCATGTAGCGGTACCAGCGTTCTGACTCCTTCAACTGCAGGTTGATGGTTTTGTTTTCTTTTTCAAGGCGACGCTTGGTAAGCGCATTCCTGATTTTTAATATCAATTCATCTTGTTCGTAGGGTTTACGCAGGAAATCAGATGCACCCTGTCGCAATGCACTAATAGCTGAATCAATTGAGGTGTCGCCACTTACTACTATGATGCAGGTATCTAGTTGGTTTTCGATTATCCAGTTCATGATCTGATGGCCATCAACATCTGGCATGCACAGATCCAGCAATACCACTTCGTAAGCGTTATTTTTCAGTGCGGCTATGGCTGATTTTCCGCCATCTGCGGCCGATGATGGGAAACCATGATAATCAAGTATTGAGCATAAACTATTACGCAGCAGTGGCTCGTCGTCTACCACCAGTATCGATGGCTGTTTAGCTAATGCATTCATATTTGCCTGTTTACCATTAAAGTCATGCTATTTGTCCCCGCACTAAACTGTACTGATGAGCATTGATAAAATGTATCTTTGTGGATCAGGGTTTGATGCCTATCTTTCGTGAGAGGGGCAGTAAAACTTGAAAGATGGTGCCTGAAACTTCATTGCTTTGACAAAATATTTTCCCACCTAATTCGTCAATAATATTTCTAACTATCGACAGTCCTAGTCCAGCATGCCTTGTGCCTTTATCAGTCGTTATTGGCTGATACAAGTTTTCCATTACATCGGCGGGTATCCCGGGGCCATCGTCTTTGATTGAAATTTCAATATATTCGGTACCATTACGCATGGTATTGACGCGTGTGACGATCAGTAAAGTACCGCCATTCTGCATGGCTTCTGCCGCATTCTTCATTAGGTTGATCAGGACCTGGATTAGCTTATCTTTGTTCACCATGATGGTGGGCAGCGCAGGATCCAGTTGCGTTTGCACTGTCACCTGATGTAATGCAAACAGCGGCTCCAGCAGGATTCTGTACAAGTTGTGTATCACATCATTGACATTCAATTTCTGTTTTGGATTGAACTCTACGTCTGTGGTAATTGCCTGGCATAGTCGAGTAACGCGATCAATTTCTTGTTTGATGATTTTCAGATCTTCCTGAGCCGGGTCTTCCTTGGGTAACTTTATGCCCAATAACTGGATGTAGTTTTGAATGATGCTGAGTGGATTGTTTGTTTCATGCATGATTTTCATCGCATGGGTTCTGGATGCAGCCAGCACCTCGGATTTGATACGCGCTTCCTGTTCATTAAATGCATTTAGCGCTGCAATGGCTTGTGCTGCTTCTTGGGCAAACATCGACATGAGTTTTTGCTGTTTCTTCACATAACTCAATTGGGTCTGATTCAATCCAAAGATCATAATGCCGACAACCTTGTTCTGGGTGAACATGGGTTGGCAATAAAAGCCTTCTGTCTGCATCAGGCGGGTGACTTGTTCGTCAGGTATGCTCGGGTTTTTGGGGTCTGCGGCAGGGGTAAAGGAAGTTGTCGGTGTGTTACTGAAAAAAGCATTGGTAATGATGCTGTTTTTCTTATTTAGCGGGATGCGAATTTCATTGAGCATGGTGCAGTGCCCAGTCAGGCACTCGCCCTTGAGCGTTTTGCCCTGTGGGTCAGGCAGAAAGAAAGCGAGGTCTTGAATGCCAAACAAAATTTGAACCGAGCGCTGTATTGAAGCAAGCGTTTCTTCAAGTGTATTGCCAGAACCCGTTCCCAACGGATTCCTGCCTATCAGGACAATGTCACGCAACTCAACAGCGAGCTGCATTTTTTGTTGTCGCATGTTGTCTTGTTCTGTGGATTCCAGCGTGTCTATTTCTATGCCGAGAGATTTAGCTACTTTGCCTACCAGAGTTTTAGACTCATCAAGGATGCTTTGGAATCGGGCAGGTGAAACGCCTAATATTTGTTCGCCAGCCGCAAATTGTATGGCTGCGTCGGTGTCTCTCAGGGCTACCAGATTGTTAGCAACGTGGGTGATCTGTATCAATTGCTGTGCATCGGTAATTTTGTCTTGCGGCATGTGATGATAGAGCACCGCATCAGCCATAAATGAATTCAGATTCCATTTGTTGACTAACCATGCGCCTACTTCACAATGGTTGTTACCTAGTTGCTCTGATTCTTGCGCCAATAATGCAAGGTCATCGATTTTATTTGTTAATAAGCTTGCATATTGTTTAGGGAAATTACTCCATAGCACCAATTGGCCGATATTCAGTAATAGTCCAGTGAGGTAAGCTTCTTCAATATGTGGGTATTCGACTTCCTCAGCGATCAGCTTGGATAGGACAGCTGAAGACAGGGAACGTGTCCAGAATGTCTTAAGGTCAAATCCTGGACTAATATTGAGATTATTGAATACTTGATAAAACGATGAGCTGATGGCTATGGTTTTTACCATGTCCAAACCAAGTAACGTAAGCGTTTGTTCCAGTGTGGTAAGTTTTTTGTGTCGACTGAACTGAGCGGTACTGCTTGCACCAAAAACCTTGGCAGTGAGTGCAGCATCCTGGCTGAGGATGTCTGCTATGGCTTTCAGAGATGCCGAGTCACGATTGCAAATATCCAGCACTCTTAATAGCACGTGCGGCAAAGAAGGGAGGTTGGTAATCTCCAGTGTTTGCATCAGTTGAGTAGTGACTGGTTTCATTGGCCATGAAGTTTGTAAAATGAATACGAGTTATTTAACCATTTTTATATTACTTTTTGTTATATTTTTCATATATATGTAGATATTTTGTAGCAAAAAATACACCGTAAAAATGTACTACATATCGTCTCTTACAAGGTGGGTGTTTTAAGGCTGTAACGCTAACAGAAATAATCTGTATCGAATCGTGTCAAAGAGTCGTATTCTGTAATTTACCAAAACGATTGGCAGATGATTTCTTCCGGGCTAATTGTGTCAGCGTCAGTGTCTTGGCAAATTCCTCGCTACGCTGGATGTGGCGCTTGATCAGGTTGCGTGCTGTGGTTACGTCGCGTAGCAGTATGGCCTGCAAGATTTTTTGATGATCGTCAAAAGTGTGTTTAATACGGTCTGAGTTGTCGAAGTCAACGCGGCGGATGACGCGGATATGGTCATTAATGTCCTGCAAATATTTCACCAGCACTTCGTTCTTGCCGCCTAAGGCAATGGCAATATGAAACGACTCATCCCATTCTTCCATCTGATTCGCAGTGACTGTTTCGGGCTTGTTTTCTGGCGACCATATTGCGATTAATCTTTCCACCTCGGTGGTAGGCATATGGGTACAGGCGTCTTCTACTGCTGCAAGTTCCAGTGCAGTACGTACTCGGTAATACTCAGACAATTCAGCAACGTCAATTTGCCGGATAAAACAGCCTTGCTTGGCACGTATGGTGAGATGCCCTTCATTTTCCAGCTTGAGTAAAGCTTCACGAATCGGCGTGCGACTGACTTCAAAATACTCTGCCAGTTCTGTTTCGGTTACGCGACTGCCTGGATACAACTCAAACGTCAGGATCATTTCCCGTAAAACACTATAGATGTCCTGCTTAGCCGCAATTTTCTTATCTGTTTTGTTAGGTTCTGCGCTATTCATATCTGTGTTTATGTTGTCCATAGAATATACCTGCTGAATTTGGGCTCAATGCCCCATTTTACTGCTTAAACACCAAATTTAGCGAAATTTGTGAGCACCAATAGTGCGCATAGAAACCAGAAAGTGCACAAATTTAATGCATGAACAATGTCGCTACCACGATCATAGTATATGCATAATCCTAATAAAAAACAGGGTGTTGAATAATGTCATCAGGAATTATATTGCTGGCATAAAGTTTGCATACATTGTTGCATACAACAGATCATGATTAAGTTAAGAGGGAAACTTCATCACTTTTTTGATTTGGAAGTGTATACCCCTATGGCAATTTAAATTACTTTTTGAGGAGTTGTTAACTATGAGCAAATTTGATTTTTCTGTACCACGTCGGACATTTCTAAAAACAGTTGGTGCTGCAACGGCAATGACAGCACTGGGACCACTGGGAAGCAAGTTGGCATTTGCTGCTGATAAATTAACGGTAGGGGTGATTTATGTTGGCCCTCGTGGTGATTTTGGATATAACCAGTCACATGCTCAAGCGGCAGCAAACATCAAGAAAATGCCTGGTGTAAAAGTGGTTGAAGAAGAGAAAGTGCCAGAGACAGTTGCAGTGCAAAAAGTTATGGAATCCATGATACAGCAGGATGGTGCCAAGTTGATATTTGCAACTTCCTATGGTTATTTTGATCCGCATGTACTGAAAATGGCAGAAAAATATCCTGATGTGCGTTTTGCTCACTGTGGTGGGTTGTGGTCTGAAGGCAAACCTAAAAACGTAGGAAGCTTCTTTGGTTATATAGATGAATGTGAATATCTGAGCGGTATCGTTGCCGAGCACGCAAGTAAGACTAAAAAATTGGGATTTATAGCTGCTAAGCCTATCCCACAAGTATTACGTAACATCAATTCATTCACCCTCGGTGCGCAATCAATCGATCCAGCCATTACTACGCATGTCATTTTCACCGGTGATTGGTCATTACCGGTGAAAGAAGCGGAAGCCGCAAATAGTTTGATAGATCAGGGCTGTGATGTACTGACCTGTCACGTTGATGGTCCAAAAGTTATCGTCGAAACGGCTGAAAAGCGTGGCGTATATTCCTGTGGTTACCATGCAAGTCAGGCAGCTTTGGCACCAAAAGGCTATTTGACCGGCGCTGAATGGGACTGGACGACACCTTATAAATTGCTGGTGAGCGATACCGAAGCCGGCAAACCGATGATCAACTTCCTGCGTGGTGGTTTGAAGGAAGGCTTTGTCAAAATGAGCCCTTATGGTGCAGCAGTTACCGCCAAAGCTAAAGCTAAAGCAGATGGTGTAAAAGCCAAAATGCTGAAGGGTGATTATGTGATTTTCAAAGGGCCGATCAAGGATAACGCCGGTAATACAGTTATTGCAGCAGGGGTCAGTCTGGGTCAGCAGGATATGGTACTGGAGCAAATGAATTATCTGGTTGCTGGCGTAGTCGGCAAGGCTTGATGTTCAACAGCGTTGATCCACTCGGATCAACGCTGATTTTGTGGTGCTTTTAAGGGACTGATTTGCTATGAAATTAATGCAACGTTTTCTGCCAGTGGCTGAATCTATCGCAATTCCTGTTATGGCGCTGCTGGTTGCGATGTTGCTGTTTGCTGGTTTTGTAATGGCAGTCGGTCAGTCTCCTGTAGAGGTTTACTCTTTGTTGTATCAAGGTGGTTTTGGTTCAGCATTTTCATTACAGAATAGTTTATTGCGCGCAGCACCCTTAATTTTGACTGGATTGGCTGTGGCTATTCCAGCTCAGGCTGGTATGGTGATTATTGGTGGCGAAGGTGCATTGGCACTAGGCGCGCTGGCGGCAGCAGTGGCTGGAGCCTCACTAAACGGCGCATCGCCACATTTGGTGCAAACTGGAATGTTGGCAGTTGGCGCGCTGTGCGGGGGAGTGTGGATAGGCCTGTCTGGCTGGCTACGTCATTATCGCGGCGTGAACGAAACCATAAGCAGCCTGCTACTTTCCTATATCGGTATTGCCTTGCTTAATTTCTTTGTTGAAGGTCCGCTTAAGGATCCTGCCAGTTTGAACAAACCCTCAACCGCACCCATAGGCGACGCCAATATGATAGGTAATCTGCCCGGTATGGATGTGCATTACGGATTACTGTTTGGCGTTATCTGCGCGCTGATAACCTGGGTGATATTGAAATTTACCACCATAGGCTTTGCTTTGCGTACTGTGGGTGGCAATCCTCGTGCTGCGCAAATGGCGGGTTTGAAGGTAGGCTACTGGATAGTCGGGGCGGCGTTTGCTGGTGGCCTGGCTGCTGGTCTGGCGGGTGCGATTGAGGTTGCTGCTGTGCAAGGTTCGGCTAATGCTTCGGTGGTGGCAGGTTATGGTTATGCGGGGATATTAGTTGCATTTATTGCGCGGCAAAATCCGTTTGCAGTCATTCCTGTGGCTATTCTGATAGGGGGTATTAACGCTGCGGGCGGCATGTTGCAACGCCGCCTGGATATGCCGGACGCCAGCGTAATGGTGCTGCAGGGCATTATCTTTGTAGTGATTATTGCAAGCGAAACCTTAAATGGGCGGCTCCGTATTTTCAAACCCGTGTCACCGATCAGTGCGGTGATCCCTACTAAACCTTGAGCAGGTAAAAATTATGAACGTAGCTGATGGATTAGGATGGTGGGGTGTGCCGCTGGCGATATTTGCAGGTGCAATACGCGTCAGTACGCCTTACTTGTTGGTGAGTCTGGGGGAGTGCATCACGGAAAAATCCGGACGCATTAACCTGGGACTGGAAGGTGTGTTGATCATGGGTGCGATGGCTGGTTATGGCGTGTCGCTACTGAGCGGTTCGGCATGGCTAGGTGTGTTGGCGGCGGGTTTGGTGGGCAGCTTGCTTGGTTTGCTGCATGGTTTGTTATGTAGCCTGCGACGGGTGAATGATATTGCCATTGGTATCAGTATCATGCTGCTCGGTACTGGACTGGCATTTTTCCTCGGTAAGCCGCTGGTGCAACCGCAGGCACCGATGTTGAATGCCATTCCGTTCGGATTCTGGAGTGATTCACCGCAAATTCAGTCCGCATTGCAAATCAATCCCTTGTTCCTGATTGGGATAGCGTTAGCGGTATTGCTCCATTATGCGTTTCGATACACGCGCTGGGGTATGCAACTACGTATCGTGGGTGATAGTGCAGATGCTGCGTTGGCCCTGGGTTACCCTGTTTTGCCCACACGTATTTTTGCTACTGTGATCGGCGGATTTTTGGCGGGAGTTGGTGGTGCTTTTCTTTCACTTTACTACCCTGGCAGCTGGAATGAAGGTTTGTCCTCAGGGCAAGGGATTATTGCCGTGGCGCTGGTGATATTTTCACGTTGGGAACCGTTGCGTTGTTTGTGGGCTTCATTGTTGTTCGGTGGAGCAGGCGCGTTGGGACCCGCTTTGCAGGCGATGGGGATTACCAGCGGTTACTACCTGTTTAACGCCGCACCTTATGTGCTGACCTTGGGCATTTTAATTGCAACCAGCTCGCCTCATCGCACTCTGGTTGGCGCGCCAGGAGAATTAAGTCTGGTGCGGAATTAGAAAAGGGGCGGCTATGTGTATTCATGTAAAAAATTTAAATATAACGGCAGGTTATTGATATGAATGGAAATTATATACAGGCAGATCCGTATGAATGGCCGTTTGACGGCAAGCTCAACCCAGACAATACGGCGCTGATCATAATCGACATGCAGACGGATTTCTGCGGGCATGGTGGTTATGTTGACAGAATGGGTTATGACATTACGCTAACGCGCGCACCTATCCCGGCCATTACGAATTTGCTGAATACAATGCGTACGCAGGGATACATGATTATTCATACTCGTGAAGGTCATCGTCCTGATCTGTCTGATTTGCCTGAGAACAAACTCTGGCGCTCGCGTCGTATAGGTGCAGGGATAGGTGATAGCGGTCCGTGTGGAAGGGTGCTGGTACGTGGCGAGCCTGGCTGGGACATTATTCCTGAGTTAGCGCCTATGCCCAGCGAAGTGATTATCGACAAGCCGGGCAAAGGTTCATTTTATGCCACGGATCTTGAGTTAATCCTGCATACACGTGGTATCCGTAACATTATCCTGACGGGGATTACCACTGACGTATGCGTACATACCACCATGCGTGAGGCTAATGATAGGGGTTTCGAGTGTCTGCTGGTTGAAGACGGTTGTGCCGCCACAGATTACGCTAACCATCTGGCAGCCATCAGCATGGTGAAGATGCAAGGTGGTGTGTTTGGTGCTGTGGCAAGCAGCACCGAGATTCTGGAGGGTTTGCTCACATGATACCAGTGGAATCTGTAGTGCCAGCTACTGGCGCACTTGAGCTCAATATTTTAAATATGACCAAGCATTTCGGTGATGTGAAAGCGCTCACTGATGTCAGTTTAAATATTTCTGCAGGCGGGTTCCATGCCTTGCTTGGGGAAAATGGGGCTGGGAAGTCAACCTTGGTCAAATGCCTGGTAGGGTTTTACACGGCTGATCAAGGGACTGTACTGGTGGATAACCGTGAAGTGTGTATTGCCAACCCCAAAGATGCTTCGCAGTTGGGTATCGGCATGGTTTATCAGCATTTCACCTTAGTGCCGAGCATGACTGTGGCAGAAAATCTGGTGGTAGCACGTGGCGCACTGCCAGCGTTTATTAACTGGCAAGAGGAACGTGCCAGATTGTCTGACTTTATGGCGACACTGCCTTTTAAAATCGCACTGGATAAACCCGCAGGTGCGCTGGCTGCTGGTGAGAAACAGAAAGTCGAAATTATTAAACAACTGTATCTACAACGTCGCTTGCTGATACTGGATGAGCCCACTTCGGTGCTAACACCCGATGAGGCAGATGAAGTGCTTGGGTTGATAGGTGATATGACTCGGCAGAAATTATTGTCGGTACTGATAATTACCCACAAATTTCGTGAAGTGACCGCCTATGCTGATGCGGTAACCGTACTGCGACGTGGATGTTATGCCGGTAGTGGCACTTTGCCCGAACTGACAACTGAAAATATGGCAGAAATGATGGTGGGCAGCCCGATTGCACAGGATGTCGCACCACGAGAGCAACGACCTGCTATACCTGATTTGCCTGCCAGACTGGTGGTAGAGCAGTTGCTTGCCCAGGGAGATAACGGACTGCCTGTGCTCAGAGGGGTTGATTTGCAGGTTCGCCCTGGTGAAATTCTGGGTATTGCGGGGGTGTCGGGTAATGGTCAGAAAGCACTGGTGGAAGTGCTGACTGGTCAGCGCATGAAATTAGGCGGTACTGTCATGGTTAACGGGGTGCCGTTTAATGGCACACGTCAGGAATTGGCGCGGCATAAGGTCTATAGCCTGCCTGAAGAACCATTGCGTAATGCCTGTGTGGGTGGTTTGTCGGTTGTTCATAATATGTCACTACGAAATTTTGATCAGCCGCCACTGGCGCACTGGGGCTGGATAAATCAGCGTGCCATGCGTAATCAGGCTAAGCGTTACGTTGAGACTTTTAACGTCAAAACGCCCGGAATAGATGCCAAGATTCAGACCCTGTCAGGTGGTAATGTGCAGCGTGCGGTTCTGGCGCGTGAGTTATCTCATCCCGTAGATCTGCTTATCGTCGCCAATCCCGTGTTTGGACTGGACTTTAACGCCGTTGCTGAAACACATGCTCGTCTGATGGCTGCACGCAACGCTGGCACTGCGGTATTGCTGGTGAGTGAGGATCTGGATGAGTTGTTAGAGCTTGCAGATCGTATCGTAGTGATGAGTGAAGGGCTCATCGTGTTTGAAACTTCTGCCGAAACTGCAGATGTACGTGAGCTTGGCCATTATATGGCAGGTGGGCATGTGGAAACTGAGGTGACGCAATGAGCAAATCTACGTCGAATAACTACGCAGTGACTGCGGAACCTTATGTATTCAATTTTTCACCCGAACATACCGCAGTCATCATGATAGATATGCAACGGGATTTTATTTTGCCTGGTGGTTTTGGTGCAAGCCTGGGTAATGATGTTGACCGACTTGCTGCTACCGTTCCTGTCGCGCGGCAACTGCTGGATTGGTGCCGAGCGCATGGCATGCTGGTGGTGCATACCAAGGAAGCGCATAAAGGAGATTTGTCCGATTGCCCATTATCCAAGCTCAATCGCGGTAATCCTACTGTGCGTATTGGTGATCAAAGTCCTATGGGACGCATCCTGATAGATGGCGAGGAGGGCAGTGATTTCGTTGCTGAACTGACGCCATTACCTAATGAGGTGGTCATCGTCAAGCCTGGCAAAGGCGCCTTTTACGCAACTGAGCTGGGTAGTCTGCTACAACAAGCCAATATCACGCATTTGCTGTTCGGCGGCGTCACCACTGAAGTTTGTGTACAGACGACGATGCGTGAAGCCAATGACCGTGGCTATGAATGTCTGCTGGTCGAGGACGCCACTGAAAGTTATTTCCCGGAATTTAAACAGTCCACCATAGATATGATCCGCGCTCAGGGCGGAATAGTGGGCTGGACTGCACCTTTGTCGGCAATATTATCAGCAACGAAAGTAGCGAGTGATGATCAATAAAATTTATCTGGAAGAGTACGTCAAAGTCGCCTTGTCTTTACAAGGTACTGAAGTCGATAAGCAACGGCTTGCATCTATCGTTCAGCAGTTTGCGTTACTGACCTCAATGACAAATAGCTTTATCGATGAACCGCTTTCGGCTGAGTTGGAATCAGCAGCCATATACCGATTATGAGCAACTATCCTGTCACTGCGCATGCCTGCAATGAAGCATTTAATTCAGGTGAAGTGTCAGCCCGTGAATTGGCGACTGACGTACTGGATCGCATTGCATCGCAAAATGAGATGCTGAATGCGTTTATTGATATCACTGGCAAACGTGCATTGGCCGAAGCCGATGCGCTGGACAAAATGCGCCAGCAAGGTGACGCATTGCCTGCGTTAGCTGCTGTGCCCTATGCAGTTAAAAATTTGTTTGATGTGGAAGGCGTGACGACGCTGGCGGGTGCAAAACTGCTCAGTCAAAATTCAGTAGCAGCGCGAGATGCCGTACTGGTCGAGCGTATGAGTGCGGCAGGTGGGTTGTTACTGGGTACGTTGAATATGGACGCGCTGGCTTATGGGTTTACCACTGAAAATACGCACTATGGTGTTACCCGCAATCCGCATGACTGGTTACGAAGTGCGGGTGGTTCCTCAGGTGGTACGGGTGCTGCGGTTGCGGCCGGGCTGGTGCCAATAGGGTTGGGTAGCGATACCAATGGTTCGATACGCGTACCTTCATCGCTATGCGGTGTCTTTGGACTTAAACCTACTTATGGACGATTGCCGCGTACGGGAAGTTTTCCTTTTGTCGCCAGTTTCGATCATTTAGGTCCTCTGGCTGGTAATACGCAGGACTTGTCGCTGGCCTATGATGCCATGCAAGGCCATGACGCTGGTGATCCCGCCTGCGCACAACGTCCCATAGCTAACACATTGGATACACTAGGACATGGTATGGAAGGGCTGCGAGTGGCCCGACTTACCGGATACTTTGACGAAAATGCGGGTGTAGAGGCACGCTGGGCGGCCACAACTGCAGCAGCAGCATTAGGAGCTGTGAATGAGGTGGAGCTGATGGACACGGATAAGGCGAGAGCCGCTGCATTCGTCATCACTGCATCGGAAGGTGGTGCATTGCACTTTGAGAATTTGCGCGACCGCCCGCATGATTTTGAGCCGCTCTCTGTGGACAGGCTGACCGCAGGTACATTGGTGCCAGCCAGCTGGTATCAGCAGGCGCAACGCTATCGTCGTTTATATCTCGAACGCATGCTGTCGTTGTTTGAGCAATATGATTTGCTGATAGCGCCTGCAACCCCAGTGACAGCTCCGTTGCTGGGTCAGCAACATATCACTATTGGTGCACGTCAGTTACCTACACGCCCTAATTTGGGCTTATTGACACAACCAATTTCTTTTGTCGGCATGCCCGTTGCTGTTGCACCTATGTGGCCAGAAGGTGGTTTGCCGATAGGTGTGCAGCTAATTGCCGCTCCTTGGCGTGAGGATATATGTCTGCGTGCGGCTCGAATGCTGGAACAGCAAGGTCTGGCTTATTCACGCATCCCTGAAAGCACATCATGATACAGCTCGCACAAGTTAATTTAGACCATGTGCTGACAGAGCTTACCGTGATTTTTGCTCAGTATGAAGCCGCGCTGATGGATAACGATCTGGAAACATTGGATCATCTGTTCTGGACGAGCACACTTACTGTACGTTTTGGCGTTGCGGAAAACCTTTATGGCATTGATGCGATACGGGCTTTTCGACAGGCGCGCAATGTCGGGTCGCTCAAACGCGTTTTATCGCACACGCAAATCATCACTTATGGCGAAGATTTCGCAACGACAACCACTGAATTTACTCGCTCAGATCAGATGTTAGGCCGTCAAAGTCAGACATGGGTGAGGTTTAACGAAGGTTGGCGTGTGGTTTCTGCTCATATCAGCTTGAATCAGCATGGTGCGGTTGCGGCGATACATTGCGACTAACTACCTCAGTTAATGACAAAAAAATGTATGCACCATTACAGTTTAAGGACAAATAAATTGGATACATTTTTGTGCATACATTGCTGACAAAGTGTTGATAGTATTTAATCAAAATTAGCAACTATATGATAATAAATAATTTTATATTGCTGGCATGGCAATTGCTTTGTATCCAATTGTAATTTTTAAGTGATTTGGATATGAATCATTGATTCGGATGTTTATTCAGTGCGTTTTAATTTTATTTTGATTAGAGGAGTGTCATCAATGAAAAAGAGTGCAAAAGCAGCTAGCCGATTAAAACAGGTTGCTCTATTAGGGGTCGTGTTAGCAGGTGCAACATCTAATCTGTATGCGGCTGATTGGAGTGATACTTCGATTAGCTGGCGTTATGGAACAACGTTTGCAGAACCATATAATACAAATGATATTTCCAAAAACATCATTAATTTTACCCACGTGAGTGGATATAAGTATGGCACGAATTTTGTCAGTATTGATTACTTGATGTCAGATAGTAAGGATCCAGCAGCTGGTTCTACCACAGGTGCTCAAGAGGCATACATGGTTTACCGCCATACATTGGATTTAGGCAAAATTACGGGCAAGGATTTGAAATTTGGTGTAGTTAAAGACGTAGGTGCAACTGTCGGTTTTGATGTTAACACCAAAAATGACAACTACAGTTCAAAGAAACACATGCTGGTGGCTGGTCCTACTTTAATGTTTGATGTTCCTGGTTTTTTGAATGTTAGCTTGCTGGCTCTGTGGGAAAGTAATGCACCTACTGGCGTCGATCGCTATACCTATAAAACACATCCTATGTTGACCGCAGCTTGGGGCATTCCTCTCGGCGATTCCGCTTTTTCTTTTGAGGGTTTTGTAAACTTCATCGCAGCCAAAGGCTTAGATGAATACACTCATGAAACCAAGCCTGAAACTGATTTTGATGGTCAGATTATGGCTGATATTGGCAAGTTGACTGGTGGACCAAAGAACACCTTTAAACTTGGTCTGGAATATCAATACTGGAAAAACAAATTCGGTAACGATTCTTCAGGTGCTGCGGGTAGTGGCGCTTTTGCTAAGACCCCAATGATACGTGCCGAATATCATTTCTAATTCAGGTGCAACATTTAATTAAGCGAATGGTTTGGCAATGAAGATGTACGGCACGCATGATGTTACGTGTGCCGCATCACAACTTATTGATATTGGAGTCTGTTTACATGAAAAACGTACGTAATTTCAAAATAGCGGCAATCGGATTGGCCTTAGCAACGACAGCGGTAATGGCGCATGCTGCGGACGAGCCGTTAAAAGCGGGCTTCGTTTATGTGGGTCCTGTTGGTGATGCAGGTTGGACTTTTGCGCATGACCAAGGTCGTCTTAGCATGGAAAAAGCACTGGCGGGCAAGGTCAAGTCGACTTATGTTGAAAATGTACCTGAAGGCGCAGATGCCGAGCGTGTAATCAGACAGCTGGCTGCCGATGGTAACAAAATTATTTTTACCACTTCATTCGGTTTCATGAATCCGACACTGAAAGTGGCGCAAACATTCCCTAACACCTATTTCGATCATGCGACAGGCTATAAAACAGCCAAAAACATGGGCACTTATCAGGCGCGTTCCTGGGAAGGTGCTTACATGCTGGGTGTGCTGGCAGGTAAAATGACCAAGAGCAATATTCTGGGCTTCGTAGGTTCTTATCCAGTGCCTGAAGTCGTGCGTAATATCGATGCTTATACTTTGGGTGCGCAAAGTGTGAACCCGAAAATAAAAACCAAGGTAATCTGGGTAAGCAGCTGGTACGATCCAGCACGTGAACGTCAAGCTGCAGAAACGATGATAGCCCAAGGTGCTGACGTATTAAGCCAGAATACTGATTCACCAGCGGTGATACAGACTGCCGAAGAAAAGGGTGTTTATGCATTTGGTTGGGATTCGGACATGTCCAAATTTGGTCCTAAGGCGCATCTGGTTGCCAGTACTTTAAGCTGGTCACGTTACTACACTGACACAGTGAAAGAGGTTTTAGCTGGCACATGGAAACCGACCCAAACTTTATGGGGCATGAAAGAAGGTATGGTGGTGTTAACTGCACTTAGCCCTTCTGTACCAGCTCCAGTAGCCAAAGTGTTTGAAGAGAAAAAACAGGCGATTATCAGTGGTAAACTCGTTCCCTTCACTGGTCCTATCGTAGATCAGGCTGGTGTAGTGAAAGTGGCCGCAGGTGCTATGATGCCTATGGGTGAATTGATGTCATTGAATTACTATGTGCAAGGGGTTGAAGGTTCGATTCCTAAGTAATTCCGGACAGGCAGCAAATCATTCACGGACGGGAGTCATATCCCGTCCGTGTTTTTTATTATGGAAGAGAAAATTATGACAGACACCGATATCGTCAGTTTTGTACGTGCCTTGCCAAAAGCTGAATTGCATTTGCATATAGAAGGTACGCTAGAACCCGAAATGACGTTTGCACTGGCCGCCAAGCACGGCATACAGCTGCCTTACGCCAATGTAGCGGCATTACGCAGCGCTTATAATTTTTCCAACTTGCAGTCATTTCTGGATATTTATTACCAGGGTGTGCAGGTATTGATTGATGCGGATGATTTCTTTCAGCTAACTTATGCTTATCTGCAGCATGCTCATGCAGATGGCGTTATTCATGTCGAAATATTTTTTGATCCACAAAGTCATCTTGAACGCGGCATTCCACTGTCCGTTGTGTTCGAGGGTATTAATCGTGCTCTGGCAAAAGGTGAGGCTGAGCTGGGTATTACTTATCGTGTTATCCCGTGTTTCTTGCGTCATTTGAGCGAGGAAGCCGCCATGCAAACCCTGGAAGCTTTGTTGCCTTACCGTGAGTATTTTTGTGCTGTGGGTCTGGACTCCAGCGAGAATGGCCATCCACCTTCAAAATTTTCTAATGTGTTTGCGCGTGTGCGGGCTGAAGGGTTTTTAACCGTAGCGCACGCAGGTGAAGAAGGTCCACCCTCATATATCTGGGAAGCACTGGATGATCTGAAAGTGTCACGGATTGACCATGGTGTAGGCTGTGAAGCAGACGAGAAATTATGTCAGCGTCTGGCACAAGAACGCATGCCATTGACTGTGTGTCCTGTTTCCAATATCAAACTGGCAGTATTTGATCGCATGGAATCACATAACCTTAAGCGTCTGTTGCAACGCGGTCTGTGTGTGACAGTGAGCTCGGATGATCCTGCTTATTTTGGTGGTTATGCGCTGGACAATCTGCTGGCCGTGCAGCAAGCGCTGGATTTGACACGAGATGACATGATGACCCTTGCGCGTAATTCTATTGAAGCATCCTTCTTGTCGGAAACAGACAAACAAGGATGGCAACGGAAAATTGACGCATGTGTTCATGGCTAACAAGTCACGTGTGTTACCTATAAATTAGAACCACATGTGCACACCCGCAACAAATTGCAGATCATGTGCTGGATCGCCATTGGTTCGTGCAAGGGCTGCAGTTTTGCCATATTTTTGTACATAGTTAACACCGAAGTAAGGTGCAAACTCACGGCGGATCTCATAACGCAGGCGTAAACCTAACGATGTATCGGACAGTCCTGCGCCTATGCCACGCTCCAAATCTTCTTTGGTATATAGATTAGCATCGACTTCTGGGGTGAGTATCAGCCGTTGGGTTAATAACAAGTCATATGATGTTTTCAGGCGTGCCATAGTACGACCTGATGGACCAACATATGCGGTGGCTTCCACATCAAATTTATACGGTGCCAGCCCTTGTATGCCCAGCGCTGCCCAATCACGTGATGGATCAGTACCAAAATCATGACGTATTCCCGACATCACATCCCAATAGGCCGCAACGGTGTGGCCCCATAACAGCTCCGCATCTGCGTCTTGTGTTTTACCATGCGCACGCTGACCTTCGCTGCGTATCCACAGCTTGTTAATGTCGTAACCGAGACGAAAGCGGCCATCCCATACCAAGCTGTCGGCTTGATCGCCATGTACATATTCCAGCTTATCGAGCATAAATTTAGCGATGAGCGGATCGTCATTCATATCCATGATGTCCATGTTCATTCCATCAACGTGGAAAGATTTGCCTGCTGAACCATCGCTGCTGGGCAGACTGCCTACTGCTGGTGCAGGTAACTCTGGCGAATTTGGTTGCTCAGGCAGTTTTGGCTTACTGCTATGATCCATACTCGGCATGTCCGCCATGCCGGGCATGTCGTTCATGTTTTTCATGCTGGCATCTGACTCTGAGGGTGCCATGTCATGCCCAGACATCGGCATAGTCATCGTTTCTTGCGCTAAAACAATCCCGCTTAGTGGGAACAACGTGCATAGCAGTGCTAACGGTTTGAGGTTATTCATTAATGCATTCTCCAGTTAGGCAACCACAACAGTGCGGAACATGCCGCCTTCCATGTGGTATAGCATGTGGCAATGATAAGCCCAGTTGCCACGTGCATCGGCAGTGACCCGGTAGCTGACGCGGTGCCCGGGTGCCACGGTAATAGTATGTTTGCGCACCTGGAATTTGCCATCGGGTGACTCGAGTTCACTCCACATGCCGTGCAGGTGTATCGGGTGATGCATCATGGTGTCGTTGATCAGGACGATACGTAAACGTTCACCAAAGTGAAACAGTATCGGCTCGGCTTGAGAGTAGGGTACGCCATTGAAAGACCACATATATTTATCCATATTGCCAGTAAGATGCAATAAGATTTCACGTGTTGGATTGCGTGGATCCAGTGCGCCTCCTATGGTATGCAGATCAGCATAAGTCAATACACGACGCTCGTTGTCACGCAAACCGACACCTGGATCATCCAGTCGTGTTGACACTTGCTCTGCACGCATGGAATTGGATGGGCCGAATTCAGTAGCTGCATGGTGGTCTACTGGCACATCCCCACCTTCGGTGTCTGGTTTGCTTGTGGCTGACATATCCATTCCCGGCATGTCTTTCATATCCATACCCTGCATGTCGTTAGATCCTGTCATGTCCATGCCGGCCATATCACCCATCGCCATACCCATGTCTGCCATGTCGAGTGTCGGCACAGGGTCGAGCTTGGGTATCTCAGCGTGCATGCCTATGCGTGGTGCCAAGGTCGCCAGTGCGTAGCCAGATCGATCCAGCGCCTGCGAAAATATCGTGTAGGCACGATCTTCAGTCGGCTCGACAATCACATCATAAGTCTCGGCAACACCAATACGGAATTCGTCAATACTGACTGGATTTACATATTGTCCATCAGCGGCGACTACGGTCATTTGTAAACCAGGAATACGTACATCGAAATAGGTCATCGACGAGCCATTGATAAAGCGTAAACGGATTTTCTCGCCTGGCTTAAATAATCCTGTCCAGTTTCCCGCTGGGGTAATGCCATTGGTGAGAAAAGTGTAGGTTGCGCCGCTGACATCTGATAAATCGCGTGGACTCATACGCATTTCGTCCCACATTGCCCGTGTGGACAAGGCGTTAGCCCAGCCGTCTTGTTTGGCATCCTTGATCAAGTCACCGACAGTGGGTTTGACATAATTGTAGTAATCACTCATTTGTTTGAGGTGCTTGAAGACCTGCTTAGGGTCTTCGTCAGTCCAGTCCGATAGCATTACGACATAATCGCGGTCATATGTGAAGGGTGCGGGTTCACGGGGTTCAATGACGATGGGTCCATACAGACCCGTCTGCTCCTGAAAACCTGAATGACTGTGATACCAGAAGGTACCGGATTGACGTACATCAAACTGGTACACATAGGTCTCTCCAGGCGCAATGCCATTAAAGCTCAGGCCTGGTACGCCATCCATAGCGGTAGGCAGGATAATGCCGTGCCAGTGGATGGAACTGGATACTGACATACGATTAGTTACACGCAGGGTGACTCGGTCGCCCTCACGCCAACGCAGTAGTGGTGCTGGAATCTGGCCATTCACGGTGGTCGCCATGCGAGAAGTGCCCGTAAAGTTGACCGGAGATTCAACCAGATCAAGCGCAAAATCGGTTCCGCTGAGTTCGGTGGCTTGAGTGGGGCTGGTTAAAGCCCACGCTGGGTTTTGCCATAGACCGACGCCTATCAATGCACCTCCTGCAGCAAGTCCTTCTACAAAGCGGCGGCGAGATACATTTGCTGGCGGATTTTTAAACGGTTTCATAGAGCACCCTTCGGGAAATAGCGTTTTTGGTCGACCCCAATATTTGAAATGAGTCAGGCATTTAGAAAACAGAATACGCTTCAAAGATAAGCATTACTGGTATAGAGATAGCCGATTCGCAATCATATCTCGAGAGTATGCAACAGATCGATAAGTTCACCATGAATATTAATTAGTAGAAGCGACAATGTAGATATCTTGCTACGTATGACATTTAGTTACTTGGTAACGTTTTAATGGCCTACAATGAAATGTGATTTTGCAGATATGGTGCAATCAGGCCGTGTGTCAGATATACGTCACTTAGTGAGGTACGACCGTTCTCAATGACGCGCAATAAGTTTCATTTCTTTTAACAGCAAGAGCAAAGGAGACTCAAATGAACAAATCCATGAAATTCTTATTAACATCTTCCATCGTTTCCTTTTATTTAGCGGGGACTACAGTGCCTGCCTCCGCGGCAGAGCCCACGAAATCTACTCCGCCTATGATGCAAGGTCAGGTATCAGGTGACGGGGCGCCATGCCCAGGTTATGGTCCAGGTATGATGGGTGGTGCTGGGGCAGGCATGATGGGAGGAAAAATGGGCTCCGGTTATAGTATGGGGCAGGGAATGATGAATGGTTGGGGCGGCGGAATGGGGGCTATGAGCATGCTCGATCTGACGGATGCACAAACAGCCCAAATGGAGAAAATTCAGGTTGATATGATGAAGCAGCAGCATCCACTCATGCGCCAGATGTGGGATGCGCAGGATAAGCTAGATGGTTTGATGAAAGCAAATAAGCGCGACCTGAGTGCAATCGGTAAGGCCTACGTTCAATTAGCAGATATGCAACAGCAGGCGTTAGCGGTTCATATTGATGCAGAAAACAAAATGGCTGCCATACTGACTAAAGAGCAGCAAGGTCAGATGCACCGCGGTTTTGGCAGAGGGATGATGGGTTACTGATCTAAAAATAAAGCAGGATTAAACCTAGTAAAGCAGCAACAGGTATGCTCGGTAGCGACATCTGCACACGCTAACAATTCTAATGTTACTGAGTGTATTTAGTTTAGTGTCGCTTTACGTGATCAAGGTCTGGGCGGTGCCATGGATCTACGTGTGCCATCAGATCTAATACTCGATGATGTTGCATTACGCGGGCTCGGGCGGCGACAGCGATGTCGTGACCGGCTTCGACGTTGATTGTAGCATCGACTTCAATATGCGCATCGACAACGATCATGTCGCCCATTTTGCGGGTGCGGAGGTCGTGTACACCTTTAACACCGGGGGTTGTTACTAGCGTTTCACGTATAGCTGCGACTTCCTGTTCATCTACTGCGCGATCGACCAGATCATGCAATGCGTCCCAGGCGAATCCCCATCCCATATTGGCGACCATAAAGCCCACTATCAGTGCAGCAATGGGGTCAAATATTGGATAGCCCGCCAGATTGCCAATAATACCAATGCCAACGACTAAAGATGACGCCGCATCAGAACGTGCATGCCATGCATTTGCAACCAACATGCTTGATCGGACTCGCTTGGCTATTACCAGCATATAGCGGAATAATGATTCCTTGGCGATGAGTGCACCCACAGCTACCCACAAGGCGACGATATGTACTTTAGGTACAGTGTCTGGATCCTGGAGTTTGAGGAAAGCTGACCACAGCATGCCTATACCAACAGCCAGTAAGAGCACACCTAATACTAATGAGGCAGCAGTCTCGAAGCGTTGATGTCCATAAGGGTGGTCCTCATCAGCATCTTTTTTGCTGTGGTGGCTGGCAAATAACACAACAAAGTCAGCTATGAGATCAGAAAGCGAATGGATACCGTCGGCTACCAATCCCTGAGATTTCGATATCAGACCAACAATAATTTGAGTGATGCTCAGGCACAGATTTACAGCTACGCTGACCCAAGTAGTACGGGATGCGGCTACAGTGCGCTCTTCCAGGCTGTATTGGGGCGCATCGGGGTCATCGGAAAATTCAGTGTGTTTCATAGGTCGTTGAGCTTAAGAATTAAGTCTATACGGCGGATTTTAATACAGCCTAACTATACAGTAATTTGCCATAATTCGGGAGGTTGGTGATATATCAACTCGATGTTGATTTTTAGCTATATTCGACTCAATTTATAGCATCTGATTATGTCGATTATTAACCATTGCTTATCATAATTTTTATGGCATGTTGGCTATTTTAGAGTTGAGTCAGTGATTGTTTTTCAATTTTAATTTATATACTTAGTGCAATGAAATCTTAATAATTGGTTGGTTGTTTTTTTACAAATAATTATCTATAGTTTGAGACCTGCCATCTAGAAGTTGAGCGTTTAACGTTATGCTGAATTGCTAAGCGTGATTGTTAATCATTGGCAGATAAACATATTAAATTAAATTACCAAAGTGTCGTTTTAGTCTGTCATTAGTCTCTCTGGTTGATTGTGACGACGCTACACCGTTATATTCTTTGCCACCTTGGTGGCTGAATTATGATGATATATTCGTAAGGAGATGGAGTATGAATTTAGTAACTGAAGTTAAATCATCACCATCGCACCCGAATTGGGTTGGCGATTGTCATGCTGAAATACAGCAAATCAGGTCTATACAGATAATGCGGGCGGATGATCCGTGTTTTCGAACTGCGAAACGATATACATGTACCGAAGTCTGTGAATGGAGCAAAGAGTGTCGCAAACTGGTTGCACAGTGGATGCGTTAGTATTTGCACCATCCAATAAGTAAGGTCGATTCCATTTAAAATTCCTCGTTGCGCTGCTATCGTTCAACTGACTATAGCAGCGCATATCCACCCCCTGCCATACTGAATTCTCGGACATCAGGTTTCGCTTAATTGCCGCTGCACTGACGCTGCCAGCTCGCGAGGCTTGGGTTATTTTTTGATATGGCATAACTCGTGCTTGCAAAATACTGAATTCATTACAAACATTGAGAGGTATGTGTATGCAAATAGTGTCTATTAATGTGGCTCAACCTGTAACTATTCGGTTTAATGGTGAAGATGTGTTAACTGGGTTATTTAAAATGCCAGTTGATGGTCAGGTGGCAATTACACCTATGGGACTGGCTGGAGATTCCATCATAGATAGTAGTGTACATGGTGGCCTTGACCAGGCAGTGTACCTGTATCACAAAGAAGATTATGACTGGTGGTCTAATGAACTAGGCAGGGATATACCTTACGGAACATTCGGAGAAAACCTTACGCTAGCAGGGTCTGACGATATTGCATGGGTGATAGGTGATCGTCTGGAAGTAAATGGTGTAGTTCTGGAAATTACTGCACCACGTACGCCCTGTTTTAAGCTTGCTGTGCGTATGGATGACAGTGGTTTTATGAAAAAATTTGCAAATGCCGTACGTCCAGGGGCTTATGCACGGGTCATTAAAGAAGGTAGCGTTGCGGTAGGTGATAGCATAACCGTTGAAAAAACCAAGATGGATTATGCAACGGTTAAGGAAGTCTTTGAGCAATGGCACAGCAACAGCAAATCACCAGAAATTATAAAAAAAGCATTAGCTTCACCTATCGCACCTATGCATAGAGCAAAATTACAGGGCTGGTATGACCAGCTTATGTAAAAACTGGGTGAATACTGGCAATGCATTAATTCTGCGGTGCGAGAATTGTTAGTTGCCCATTTAATTCAACCACATCACAGTTTTTACCCACACCATCGTAAATAAAGAAAGCCGGTGCCAAATCTTTCACAGTCTATCGCTTTATATGTATTACGCTAACGTTTGCAGGTGGGGGGACCCCATGAAAAATGCATGATTTCAGTACTTCGTACTCCCTTTGCGTAATCTTGCCTGACTCCATTCGCTCGTCTTTCGTTCGCTGATTTACCGTTTTAGGCTTCTGAACTCTTTCTTTGCTAACATTTTCATCTCAGTGCTCAGTTTTTTTGATTGGCTCATTCCTTATTGGCGGATACTTACCCATGCAATTACCAAGTGACGGGAAATGGATGTGAGTTATGATTGTGTTGTGCTATAGGCGGCTGATCGAGGTGTGGAATAACATTAAGAAAGCCGACGGTCGTGACCAGCAATAACTAATTAAAAGCAGCAAGTCATATCGGACAAGTAAAAAATGGAAGAAAATATATTCACTTATTCTCAGCTCTCATCCCAATCAGCTTCCCATCTGATCGCATTACATTACGATTTGCCCACCCCTGAAATTTGCACATATTATGCTCGCGGATTACATGATAATTTTTTGGTTGTAACGAAGCAGAACAAATTTATTCTTCGTATATACAGGAAGACCTGGCGTACGGCAGAAGAGATAGGATTCGAGCTGGACTTGCTGAGATTTCTTGGCAACCAGTCTGCCAATGTATCATTTCCAATTCATACCAAGAATGGCAGTTTGAGCTTCCTCATTGATACTGCCGAAGGTCAAAGAGCTGCAGCTTTGTTTCTCTATGCTGATGGCCATGCACCGGGGCATGAAATTACAGTTGAGGAAAGTGGCTTGCTGGGAAGTTCGGTAGCGATTATTCATCAATTAACTGATACGTTTTCTACACCTTACACTCGAACGCTTCTGGATATGTCACACCTGCTTGATGAATCAATTATCACTGTTGATCCGTTTCTTGATCCGGCCATGCGGAGCTACCTTAAAACGTTGCAAAAGCAACTCCATCTGGCTCTGCCGTCAATTCCAAAAGAACCAGGTTTATATGGCATCTGTACAGGAGATGTTAATCCGACAAATTTCCATATGAATGATAAAAAACAAATAACATTGTTCGATTTCGATCAATGTGGCTATGGTTACAGAGCTTTTGAAATTGGTAAGTTAATTTCTTCAGTTCATGCCTTAAAAATGAAAGATGATCTTGCTAAGGCATTCATAGACGGCTATCAACAAATTCGCCAACTAACTCCATTGGAAGTTTCTGCAGTGCCTTATTTTGAAATGATTTCGGTTATATGGGTAATGGCAATTACTGTAAAAAATGCTGATCTAATCGGTCACAAATGGTTAGAGCAACCCTATTGGAATAGAAAGCTGACTATGCTTAAAGAACTTGAAAAAGTGGTGTTTAAAAACTGAATATTGGGCGTGCTGAATAGTCGGTTAAGTATTGTTCGAACGCTGGCTTCATGACTTTCATACCCGAAGTCTGACTTTTGTGTACAACCAAAAACTGGTACTAGGTCTTGCATCAACACATATCAACCGCTTATCGCCCCCAACTGCACAATTAGCTTATATCAAAATACTAATTGTAATACTTGTCAATGTTGCGGTTCAGGAATCAATAAATCTCCATCAAGCGTTACCACATCACAATTTTTACCTGCGCCACCTCGGTCTATAACCAGGAAGTCGGTGGTTTGGTCGAAAACGATCAATGGATGATGCCATATGCCAGGGTGATAGTTGATACCTTGTTGGCCATTACTCAGGAAAGCGTGCAATGTGTCGGGCAAATCCTGATCATTGGTTAAGGCGACTACGATAAGGAATTTATAATTTCCCAGCGGTATGAATGCCTGGCTGCCGAGTGGATGGCGTTCTACCAGCTTCAAAGTCAGCGGAAACTGGGTAGGTGCGCTGCGTACCAGACTAATTAGAGGGCGGCCGCCGTCAGTGCTGATATCCACCTTGGCTAAGTCATGGAAGCGCTGCGCCTGACCATCGTTGATGAGAAATGTATTCGCACTACGCGCTTCTATCACGTCACCAAATGGTGCGAATGCCTCGGCGGTAAGTGGGATGATGGCAAGGTTCTCACATGCTGTCATGTGTAGCTCCTAGATTAACTTTGCCCCATAACCGCAATCGACTGACACCGCCATCGGGAATAATATTGAAACGAATGTGGGTGATGGCAGGTAGCGCCTGTATCTCGTCAGTAAAGGTGTGTATGGTATCCATATTCAGCGACTGCTCTGGCAGTAACGTCGGCCAGAACATGCTTTGCGCGACGATGGACTGCTCAGTTCCACCCTGTATGTAAGCAGCCTGAATAGAACATTTATCCGGGAAATTACCTTTGAAGTGTGCTGTATCTACTTCTATTTTCTTGATAATTCCAGGATGGCCTAATGCAATAATAGCCCAGTCGTTACCAGGTTCGCGGCGGCGGCGTGTTTCCCAGCCGTCGCCCATGTCTTTACCGCGTCCGGGTGTCAATAGATTGGCGGGTTTACCAAAGTGCGCATCGTTACAGGCGATTGCCAGACCGCCATTTTCCATCGCAATTAAATCATACAGTTCATCCTGCGGACGAAGCGCCCAGTCACATGCAACTTGTCCATACACGCGCAGGCGGGCGATACCGCCATCAGGATAGATATTCAGGCGTAAATGACTCCAGATGTGAGGGTCTGCTATGTCAAGGTAATGGTGAGCATTCCCACGTAAAGGTACTGGTGCTGTTAATCGCACCCAGCGTGTTGAGGCATTCGGCTCGCCATCGCAACTGGCGGCTTCTATCGAGGCAGCGGGTGGGTAATTGCCAGTAAAGTGACTGGTGTCGATATCGATGCCTTTGATGATGCCCGGCAAACCTAATTTAATGATGCAATGGTCGTTGCCAGGCACACGTTTACGCCGCGTTTCCCAACCATCCATCCATTTGCCGTTGGTATCGTATTTGCCGGGAATAAATACAGCAGGTTCCGGATTAAGCATGCGTTCTCTGGAAGCGAAAAATTCGTCGGTAGCAGAGAGTACGAGTGCACCGATGCGCGGATCTGCAAGGTTGACCCAGCGAGTGGTAAATTCGGGTGATGAGGTTGATTGAGTATCCATGGATGGCTATCAGGAAGTTAAAAGATCGTTGAGTCGAAATTGAGCAATACGTCCGATTTCATATAGCGCAGTATTTATTTCCTGCTCTGGTGTATGGGTAAGCCGTTGAGTCATTGCTGCGATAATGTCGGCGCGTTTCAGCCCGCGTACTGCGATGATGAAGGGGAAACCGAATTTTTGCTGATAGTCTGCATTTAATTGGGATAAGGCTGCAAACTCTGCTGCGCTGCAATTGTTCAGTCCTGCCGCCGATTGTTCGGATAGCGAAGCGGCAGTCAAATTGCCGCTGATAGCCAGTTTGCCCGCCAGTTCTGGGTGAGCGCATATGAGCGCCATTTGCGCAGTCGGGTTAGCTGTCAATACACAATGCTGCATTTGAGTCGCGAGCTGGCTAATGTCTAAAAATGGCCTTTGCTGACTAACACATTCAGCCACCCAGGGTGAATGTTCATAAATATCACCCAGGCAGTTGATAAAGTCGGCTGAATCGAGTGTGTTTAATTCAGTAATGTTCATGGCTTAATAGGAGCAGGGTGTTGCGCGATCCAGTGGCGGGCGATGTCGATGCGACGGCATAGCCATACTTGCTGGTGACTGAGTACGTAGTCGAGAAAACGCGCCAGTGCTGCGATACGGGCGGGTCTGCCTGCGATACGGCAATGTAAACCTATCGACAGCATTTTTGGAGCCTCGGCACCTTCTGCATAAAGTGTGTCAAAAGCGTCTTTCAGATAGGTATAAAACTGATCACCGCTGTTAAAACCTTGGGCTGTGGCAAAACGCATGTCGTTGGTGTCAAGGGTGTAAGGGACAACCAGATGAGATTGACCGGAGACAGTTTCCCAGTAGGGCAGGTCATCACTGTAGGAATCGGCGTCATAAACAAAGCCGCCGTGCTCTACCAGCAGACGTCGTGTATTTTCGCTATTTCGACCTGTGTACCATCCGTCAGGCGCTTTACCTGTGAGTGAACGTAAGGTGTCAACTGCCAGTTGGATATGTTCACGTTCCAGTGCTTCATCCATGCCGTGGTAGTTAATCCAGCGCCATCCATGCGAAACGATTTCATGGTCGAGTTCTACCAGTTTTTCGGCAAGTGCTGGGTTACGTGCCAGCGCCATGGCGACGGCGAATATGCTGAGTGGTACTTGTCTGTCCTGAAACAGTTTGAGTATGCGCCAGACACCTGCACGGCTGCCATATTCGTAAATAGACTCCATGCTCATGTGACGACTGCCGACAAATGGCTGCGCACCAATAATTTCTGATAAGAATGTTTCGGATGCGGCATCACCATGCAGAATGCAGTTTTCTCCGCCTTCTTCATAATTCAGAACAAACTGTACTGCTATACGTGCATTTCCTGGCCAATGTGGATGGGGAGGGTGCTCGCCGTAGCCTATCAAGTCGCGTGGGTAATCAGTCGTTATATTCAGCATGTTGTGTCGTTATTTAAGCGGGGGATAACCCGAGATTTATTAAATGGGTGACAACCCAAGGATTTCGGCAAGATCGATCTTGTCTTCCTCATCGTTCAGGTTGAGCTTTGCTTCTATTGCTAGCAAATGTTGTTCCATCATTTTTAGCGACAGGGGAATATCACCGCTGGCGATGACGTCTATGAGCCTGTCATGTTCATCATGGCTGCATGCAACGCTGCCCGGTGCTTCATATAATGCAATGATTAATGAGCAGCGTGACACCAGTTCGGCGAGGAAACGCTGCAATATGCTATTGCCAGCCAGTTCAGCCAGTGCAATGTGAAACTCACCGCTCATGCTGATCCAGGTAGCGCGATCACCGCTTTCATAAGCGGCATGCTCGTCCTTAGCCATTTTGCGTAATCGGGCAATCTGAGTTTTGTTGGCACGTGCTATCGCCAGCGGAATAATGGCAGCTTCTATTCCCCTTCTGGCGGCAAATATCTCACGAGTTTCCTCAGGGGTAGGAGAGGCGATAGTGGCGCCATGATTGGGCTTGAGCTCGACGATGTGTGCATGCGCGAGTCTTTGCAATGCTTTGCGGACGATGGTACGGCTGACTTTGAATAAGTCACAGAAATGGGCTTCTGTCAGCTTGGTACCAGGCGGCAGACGTTGACTCATGACTGCATTGAATACGGCGTCATAAATTTTTTTGTCTATTCCCGCCAGGCCACGCTTTGCTGCTGCAGGGGTTGTAGAGGATGATGTATTCTGAGTTGCCATGATTTGTTCCATAGTAATGAATTGGCTGAATTTCCAAGTGCATTTTAATTGTAATGATTTGCCCAACTTATATGCAATGAAATTTATTATATATTGAATACAGTTTTTTAAAATTTTGTATTTTTTAAAATTGCAGAATTATGTCGATGCACTAATATATTGCAATACTGAGTAATCATTGCACCATAGTAATGCATCTCAGCTGTAATTAAGGTTTGAAAAGTAATCCGATATGAAATTCCTAACCAAAATTTGTATACAGTTAATGGTTTTTATCTAAAATTATAGTATGTTATTTAATTTGCATAAATATTGCTTGTTTAAGCCAGATGTAAAATTATGTTAGTGGTATCGGGCAGCTGGACGATGCTAGTTTGTATCCAACCTATTTAAATATATTACGATGACATTTCCTAATCCTATACTGGGCGCTCAAGGTTTGACGCCAACTCATGCACAAATATTACGGCATCTACGCAAGTCAAACGAAGTCGCATTGCGGGCAGTGACGCTGGGTTGCCATCCATTTGGCGCCATACTGGTTGGGCCAGACCAGGAAACAGTTTTGCTTGAGCAATGCAATATTGATACAGTCAATCATGCTGAATCTACATTGGCGCGCATTGCTGCGACTAATTATTCACCTGAGTTTTTATGGAGCTGCACGCTGTATACGGCTGTGGAGCCCTGCTGTATGTGTGCAGGGACCGCATATTGGGCGAATATCGGCCGTGTTGTATATGGCATGAGCGAGCATCAGTTACTTCAGGAAACGGGTGGGCATAAAGAAAATCCGACCATGAGTGTGCCATCCCGTTATGTGTTTGATCACTGCCAGAAACCTGTTGAACTGATAGGACCCATAGAAGAAATAGTAGCGGAAACATTGCTGTTACATCGGGCATTTTGGCACGAATAACATCATTTTCATTGATCTTGCTGGAGTTGAGTAAACTGTATGACATACGCACTGAACCTGATAAACCATCCACTCATACAGCATAAGCTTAGCTTGATGCGGGATGAATCTACATCAACGGGTAGCTTTCGTAAACTATTGCGTGAAATCAGTCAGATGCTGGCGTATGAAGCTACTCGAGACTTGCCTATTGAGTTGGTGACTATCAGAACACCTCTGGTTGAAATGTCAGCACCCAAAATTAGAGGTAAGAAATTGTGTCTGGTTTCCATACTGCGAGCAGGAAATGGCATGCTGGATGGCATGCTGGATGTATTACCAGCTGCGCGGGTTGGGCATGTCGGGCTATATCGTGATCCACAGACTTTGCAAGCCGTTGAGTATTATTTCAAAGTGCCTGATGACATCAGTGCGCGACTGGTCATTGTGGTTGATCCTATGCTGGCAACCGGCAATTCTGCCGTGGCGGCATTGGATAAGCTGAAAGCAGCAGGTGCAAGTACGATCAAATTTGTCTGTCTGTTGGCCGCGCCTGAGGGAGTTGCGACTTTGCAAGCAGCGCACCCAGATGTGCAAATCACCACTGCTGCACTGGATCAGGGGCTAAATGATCATGGCTATATTTTGCCTGGGTTGGGCGATGCGGGCGACCGTATGTTTGGTACTAAATAATGATAGGTGCTAGCCATGCTTGACCTGCTCATCCGTAATTGCACTCTCGTCGATGGGCGTTCTGGTATGGACATCGGCATACAGGGGGATCGCATAGTCGCGCTGCAACCCTCACTTGTGGCAGAGGCCGCTCAGGTTATTGATGCAGAAGGGCAATTAGTATCGGCTCCTTTTGTTGATGCGCACTTTCACATGGATAGTACGTTATCCTTTGGTCTGCCCAGAATCAATCAATCGGGTACTTTGCTTGAAGGTATCGCGCTGTGGGGTGAGCTCAAGCCTTTATTAACACAAGAGGCGCTGGTCGAGCGCGCATTAGCATATTGCGACTGGGCGGTAGCCAAAGGATTGCTGGCAATCCGTTCCCATGTGGATATCTGTGATTCGCGCCTGCTGGCAGTGGATGCGCTGCTTTATGTGCGTGAACAAGTCAAACCTTACCTGGATTTACAACTGGTGGCATTTCCGCAGGATGGGTTGTTACGCGCTCCTGATGCATTGGAAAATTTAAAACGTGCGCTAGATAAAGGTGTGGACGTGGTAGGTGGCATCCCGCATTTTGAACGCACCATGGCTGATGGCGGTGAGTCTGTGCGCATCCTTTGCGAGCTGGCGGCGGAACGAGGTTTAATGGTCGATATGCATTGCGATGAATCGGATGATCCACTATCGCGTCATATTGAAACGCTGGCATTTCAAACGCAACGTTTAGGTCTGCAAGGGCGAGTAACTGGATCGCATCTGACTTCCATGCATTCCATGGATAATTATTATGTTTCCAAACTCATACCGCTGATACGTGAAGCGGGTGTGTCTGTTGTTGCCAACCCGCTGATTAATATTACTTTGCAGGGTAGGCATGATACCTATCCTAAACGTCGCGGCATGACGCGTGTACCCGAATTAATGGCGGCGGGTGTGGATGTCGCTTTTGGGCATGATTGCGTGATGGATCCATGGTATAGCCTGGGAACAGGCGATATGCTGGAAGTTGCGCATATGGGGCTGCATGTTGCACAGATGACTGGGCAGGACGCAATGCGTGCCAGCTTCGATGCAGTAACCAGCATGCCTGCAAAGATATTAGGTTTGGCGGGTTATGGCGTAGCTGTGGGCTGTCGTGCCGATCTGGTTTTGTTACAGGCTCGTGATCCAGTAGAGGCTTTGCGTTTGCGGGCGACCCGACTGGCAGTGATACGTGCAGGGCAGGTGATTGCCACTAGTGCACCAGCGTTGACACAGTTATCGTTACCTGGGCGGACAGCGCTTGTTGATTTTAGAATTTAAATTGTATCCAATTTTATTGATATTGATATTTTTAGCGGTGTAATTTTATTAATTTTTAGCTGCTGATGAATTGAAAGTTCCTCATAACCATCCTCAATAGCTTTGATTCATTGCTTCATGATAAGGGAAATATGGCTGGTGATGCATTTATTGGTATAGATATTGCTTATAAAATTGTATCCAATTTTTATTGATTTGGCTGGATATGAAAGGAAACCCTCAGTAATGGGAAAGTTAAGTACGCACATACTGGATACCGCTCGCGGTTGCCCAGCTGCGAATGTGCCGATTGCGCTCTATAACGTAAGTTCATCGCTGGATACGCCCATACTGGTTGCGCTAAGCAATGCTGATGGCCGTACTGATATGCCTTTACTAGCTGGAGATGAGTTTCTGGCGGGCGAATATGAACTGGTATTTTATGTAGCGGCTTATTTCCGTGATGCGGGTCTGGTGCTAACTGAGCCGCCCTTCCTTGACAGGATAGCCATACGTTTCCAGGTAAGCGATCCTCAACAGAACTACCATGTACCACTGCTGGTATCGCCGTGGAGTTATTCTACTTATCGGGGTAGCTAACATGACGATCAACCAACATACAATAAAATTCATGCTCGATGATGCGATGGTAGAGGTGGCGGATGCTGCACCTGCAACCACGTTGTTGCAATATCTGCGCGACACATTAGGGCGTTGTGGCACCAAAGAAGGCTGTGCCGAGGGTGACTGTGGTGCATGCACGGTGGTGCTGGGCGAACTGGAAGGTGATGAAATTGTTTATCACGCAGTAAATTCCTGTGTGCGTTTTTTACCAACAGTTGATGGTAAACAAGTGATTACCGTGGAAAGTCTGGCTGAGAAGGATCAGCCTTTGCATCCAGTACAACAAGCCATGGTTGACCATCATGCATCCCAATGTGGATTCTGTACGCCTGGATTTGTGATGTCGTTATTTGACGTGTATCTGAATCAGCCTGATGCAGAACGTCAGCAAGTTGTCGATGCCTTAGCCGGGAATTTATGTCGCTGCACTGGTTATCGTCCCATTATTGATGCTGGCTGTAGCCTCAATCAATATGCTGCGCCCAAGCGCTGGAGCAGGGTTGATGCCCAGAGTGCAGAACGTAAACAGCAATTAAGTGCAATTCAGCGTACTCAGGCGCTGGATACCCATAACGGTTTTTATGCGCCACAAAGTCTGGCTGAATTAGCGCAACGTTATGTGCAGACACCAGATGCCTTGCTGTTAGCCGGCGGTACTGATATTGGCTTATGGGTGACTAAGCAATTACGTGTACTGCCAGAGATGATCTATCTGGGTGAAGTTGCTGAGCTTAAACAGATACGGGTAAGTGCAACTACATTAGAAATCGGCGCTGCTGTGTCTTTGACTGATGCCTATGCTGGACTGGTACAACACTATCCTATGTTAGAGGAGCTTTCCCTGCGCTTTGCTTCTCCGCCGATACGCAATTCAGGAACGCTGTGCGGTAATCTGGCGAATGGCTCACCGATAGGCGATTCCATGCCAATACTCATAGCCCTCGGGGCGATGTTGAAACTGCGTCGCGGTGATGTTGTACGCGAGTTGGCGCTGGAAGATTTCTATCTGGGCTATCAGAAAAAAGCATTGCAGCCTGGAGAATTTATCGAGGCAGTTTCCGTACCATTGCCGGTAGCGGGACGTCTGGTTGCAGTTTATAAAATTTCCAAGCGCAGTGATCAGGATATTTCAGCTGTGTGTGGTGCATATGCTTTCGATATTGTGGACGGTCAAATCAAGACAGCACGTATAGCCTACGGTGGTATGGCGGCAACACCTAAACGTGCCACACATGCCGAAGCTGTGCTCACAGATAAGGATTGGTCATTAGCCAGTATAACCACTGCCATGGATGAACTTAGTAACGATTACACGCCGCTCAGTGACATGCGCGCCAGCGCGGATTATCGACTCACGGTTGCGAAAAACCTGCTGAAACGGTTTTATCTGGAACAGGCAACGCCGCTATGTCGTATCAAGCAGCTTGATGGGGTGGCATCATGAGTCAGGTCGTACAAATTTCTACCACGCATGATAGCGCAGCACTGCATGTGTCAGGTCGGGCACGTTATGCTGATGATATTGAATTGCCTGCAAATGCGGTGCATGTAGCATTCGGCATGAGTGAAATTGCACATGGGCATATCCGGCATATGGATTTGTCGGCAGTCGCCAGTGCGCCGGGTGTAGTACGGGTGTTTACCGATGCTGATATTCCAGGAGTAAACAACTATGGCCCGATATTGCACGATGACCCTATTTTTGCGACTGACCTCATCCAGTTTTATGGGCAACCGATTTTTGCTGTTGCCGCAACCTCGTTTGATGCAGCACGACGTGCTGTTAAATTAGCCAAAATTGAATATGAGACGCTACCGGCATTGCTGGATATTGCCAGTGCTCTAGCAGTTGATAGCCAAGTGATACCGACTGAGACCCTGCGTCAGGGTGAGCCCGAGACTGCTCTGGCTAATGCGCCGCAGCGTTTATCCGGGCAGGTTGCGATTGGTGGGCAGGACCATTTTTATCTGGAAGGGCAGATTGCGATTGCCATACCGCAGGAAAATGGCGGTGTGCTGATACATAGCTCTACCCAGCATCCAAGTGAAGTCCAGCATCTGGTTGCGCATGCTCTACATGTACAGTCACATGATGTCGTGGTGCAATGTCGGCGTATGGGCGGTGCTTTTGGTGGTAAGGAAAGTCAACCGGCGTTATTTGCCAGTGTTGCAGCCATAGTGGCGACTGCACTGGGTGTGCCAGCCAAGGTCAGGGTGGATAGAGACGCAGATATGATCATGACCGGTAAACGCCATGATTTTATCGCTGAGTATGATGTCGGCTTCGATACGCAAGGACGAATCCAGGGGTTGACGTTGATGCTGGCTTCACGTTGCGGCTATTCGGCTGATCTGTCTGGTCCAGTCAACGACCGCGCCATGTTTCATGCGGACAACTGCTATTTCTTAGAGCATGTGCAGATTATTTCTCACCGCTGCAAAACCAATACGGTATCCAACACCGCTTTCCGCGGTTTTGGCGGGCCGCAAGGAATGGTGGCGATAGAAGCGGTGCTGGATGACATCGCCCGTCATTTACAGCTTGATCCGCTGGATGTGCGTCGTGCTAATTTCTACGGTATTGAAGACCGTAATGTCACGCCTTACAAGATGCTGGTTGAAAACAATCTGGTACATAAGATAGTGGATGAGTTGGTGGATAGCAGCGATTATGCGACGCGCAGAATCGCTATCAATGAATTCAACAAGAATAGCCCGATTATTAAAAAGGGGTTGGCGCTGACTCCAGTCAAGTTCGGTATTTCGTTTACTGCCACGCAATACAATCAGGCGGGTGCGTTAGTGCATGTTTATACCGATGGTAGTGTATTGCTGAATCATGGTGGTACGGAGATGGGGCAGGGCTTGTTCACCAAAGTGGCACAAGTGGTAGCGCATGAATTTGGTATTGCGCTGGATCAGGTTCGCGTTTCGGCGACAGATACCAGTAAGGTGCCCAACACATCTCCTACCGCAGCTTCTTCAGGCAGTGATTTGAATGGCAAGGCAGCACAGGCAGCAGCACGGACGATCAAGGAGCGCCTGGTTAGTTTTGCGACCGAGGCATATCAGGTGGCAGCAGCAGATGTAGTCTTCGCCGATGGGCAAGTGTACATGCCGGGACATCAGCTGACATTTGCCGCATTGGTATTTCAGGCTTATATGGCACGTGTGTCGTTGTCTTCGACTGGATATTACAGCACCCCAAAAATTCACTATGACCGCAAAACCTTCAGCGGGCGTCCTTTCTTTTACTTTTCTTGGGGTGCCGCCGTGACGGAGGTGGCAATAGACACGCTTACTGGCGAGAACCGTATCCTGCGTGTGGATATTCTGCATGATGTAGGCACCTCACTGAATCCTGCACTGGATATAGGGCAGATAGAAGGTGGCTTCCTGCAAGGTGTAGGCTGGTTAACGTCCGAAGAGCTGTACTGGAGTGATAAAGGCGAGCTTAAAACGCATGCCCCTTCGACTTATAAAATTCCGGCCGCCAGCGACTGGCCAGAAGATACACGCATCAATCTGTTGAGTGATACACCAAACGCCGAAGACACCATATTCCATTCTAAAGCAGTCGGAGAACCACCGCTGATGCTGGCGATTTCAGCATTCCATGCGTTGCGCGATGCGGTTGCTAATAGTGCTGGTGCGCAGGCGGCAATGCACTTGAGTGCGCCTGCTACACCTGAAGCCATACTGCGTGCCTTGGGTGCAGGAGAGGTGGTATGAAACACTGGCTCGCTGAACTCGACCAACTACTGACCGACGGTCATGACGTAGTTCGTATCGTTGTTGCAGCGACCAAAGGTTCTACACCACGCAAACCGGGTGCAAGCATGCTGGTACACCAACAGGGTATGTCGGGTACGCTGGGGGGCGGCAATCTCGAATTCAAGGCCATTGCACTGGCACGAGATTTGTTAGCACAAACAGGTTCGATGGCGCGTTATCAACGTTTTTCACTGGCAACCACATTGGGACAATGTTGTGGTGGCATCGTTGATTTATGGTGGGAGCGTTACACCATTGCAGATAGATCAGCGATAACAACAGCCCATGCTCAGTTACTACAACACAAGACCATAGTTTTTGCTTCCCGAGTCAAACAACAATCAATTCAGCGTATTGTTTTTGAGTCTGCCAACGACCATAGTGAAGCTGGTTTAGCCAGTGAAGTGGGTGAATTAATGGATGCGGCCACAGCCGGTGTGAGGCTGTTACAAAGTGATGCTACTAGTGTGTTGCTAGAACGGCTGGAACATGGCAATACACCGCTGTGGATATTCGGTGCGGGCCATGTAGGGCAGGCTATTGTCAGCCATTTGCGCGACCTGCCATTTGACCTGATCTGGATCGATAATCGTGCTGATATTTTTCCTGCTGATGTGGTACTGAATAAATTGGTCAGTAATGACCCTGCCGCTGAAGTTGAGCAGGCACCAGACCATGCCTGGTTTCTGATATTGACACATGATCATGCGCTGGATTACGCCATCTGCGCGGCTTTATTAGATCAGGAAAAATCAGGCTTTATCGGATTGATCGGGTCTGCGACCAAGGCTGCGCGTTTTAGTCACCGTTTACGTGATCAGGGGTATCAGCCAGAGCGTATTACCTGTCCAATAGGGATAGCTGGAATATCTGGCAAAGAACCAGCGACCATCGCTATTTCTGTGGTCGCACAACTCATGCAATTGCGAGAAGCTCAGTCTACAAGCAATCATCTCCCTCACATGAACAGTAATAATTTCCAACGTACCATTATGGAGAGCGTATGAATACGAGCTTACCCATTGCCCATCCTCGATTGGAATTGCGCGGCATTACCAAAATTTATCCGTCCGTCATCGCCAATGAAAATGTCGATTTAATCGTACATCCTGGTGAAATTCACGCTGTGCTAGGTGAGAACGGTGCGGGTAAAAGTACGCTGATGAAGATTATTTACGGTGTAACCAAACCTGACGCGGGGGAAATACTTTGGGAAAACCGTGAAGTGCATATTGCGTCACCTGCAGAAGCACGACGCATGGGTATAGGCATGGTATTTCAACACTTTTCTTTATTTGAAACTTTGACGGTAGCTGAGAATATTTCGCTAGCGCTTGATACGACCATAGCCCCGGCCGAACTGGCGCAACGTATCAGTGATGTATCCACAGAGTATGGCTTGCCAGTTGACCCACATCGCCTGATACATAGCATGTCAGTGGGTGAACGCCAGCGCGTCGAAATTGTTCGTTGTCTGCTCAATAATCCCAAGTTGCTGATTATGGATGAGCCTACTTCAGTGCTCACACCTCAGGCCGTACTCAAACTGTTTGAAACCCTGCGTCGCCTCGCTGCTGAGGGTTGCAGCATATTGTATATCAGCCATAAGCTCGACGAGATACAGGCGCTGTGTGACAGCGCAACAATATTGCGCAGTGGCCGCGTGACGGGCACTGCCAGTCCCAAGGAAGAAACCAAAGTCACACTGGCGCAGATGATGATAGGTCGTGATTTGCCCGGATGTCAGCTGGATGCGACGACAGTAGGGGAGGCAAGATTACAGGTCGACCACTTGAGTCTTTCCACCATAGATCCCTTTGGCACGACGCTGAAAGACATCAATCTGGAAGTACGTAGTGGTGAAATGGTGGGGATTGCAGGGATATCCGGCAACGGACAGAAGGAACTGTTGGCTGCATTATCCGGAGAACAAACCCTGTCTCAATCTGAGGGTGTAAAAGTTTGTGGTACTGCGGTAGGGAAATTGAACCCTGCTCAGCGACGACTGTTGGGCTTACGTTTTGTACCTGAGGAGCGATTGGGGCGCGGGGCAGTGCCCACACTCAGTTTGGCGCTTAATGCCTTGCTTACTACCAGTGACGGTGACATGGTAAAACGAGGTTTGATTTCTTATACAAATGTACGTGAATTTGCCCGGAACGTTATTGCTCAATTCAATGTGAAATGTGGTGGAGATCAGGCGCTGGCGGGCAGTTTGTCAGGCGGTAATTTACAGAAATTCATCGTCGGTCGAGAAATTATGCAAGCACCCAAAGTGATGATAGTCGCACAGCCCACCTGGGGCGTGGATGTAGGGGCTGCACAGTTGATACGGCAAGCGCTTATAGAGTTGAGAAATCAGGGTGTTGCTGTATTAGTGATATCAGAAGAGCTGGAGGAGTTGTTTATGATCTGCGACCGTATTGCCGTGATAGCGGATGGCCGACTGTCACCCACAGTAGCAGCAAAAGACACCTCTGTTGAACAGATAGGGATGTGGATGAGTGGAGAATTTAATCATGATAATGCGGAGGTCGCTCATGCCTAGCCTGGAACGTCGTGCCCAGCCATCAACGATGATGATGTTTGCGTCACCGGTAATCGCTGCCGTGTGCATGCTGATTACTGGATATTTGCTGTTTACGCTGCTAGGCAAAGAACCATTACATGCCTTTTGGGTATTCTTTATCAAGCCACTGACCAGTGCGTATGGCATAGGTGAATGGCTGTTAAAGGCCACGCCGTTAATATTGTGTGGATTGGGCTTGGCTATCGGTTTCCGTGCCAGCGTATTCAATATTGGTGCTGAAGGTCAGCTGACCATGGGCGCTATCGCTGCTGGTGGGGTTGCGCTCCACTTTCAAGGACTGGAAACGGCACCCTGGCTGATCCCGTTAATGATGCTGGCTGGCATACTCGGCGGTATGGCATGGGCGGTGATACCAGCATTTTTGCGTACTCGCTTTAATACCAATGAGATATTGGTGAGTCTGATGCTGGTTTATGTGGCTCAGCTGTTCCTTGGGTTCCTGGTACAAGGCCCCTGGCGTGATCCAGATGGTTTGAATTTTCCGCAGACTGTCATGTTTACCAGTGCAGAAACTTTGCCTTTATTGATGGAGGGGCTACGCACTAATTTGTTGTTTGTGATCGCTATCGGATTAGTCGCGCTGTCCTGGTTTTTTTCACACAAAATGTTTGCTGGCTTTCGCATGCAGGTCAGCGGACTGGCGCCTGCAGCGGCACGTTATGCGGGATTCAGTGAAAAACGCAATGTCTGGCTGGCGCTACTTGTCAGTGGAGGTGTGGCTGGATTAGCTGGTATGGGTGAGGTAGCTGGGCCTATTGGGCAGTTGCAGCCTATCATTTCACCGGGATATGGATTTGCTGCCATTATCGTTGCCTATGTTGGGCGGCTGCATCCACTGGGAGTTTTGCTGGCCAGCTTGTTGATGTCGTTACTGTATCTCGGTGGTGAAACCGCACAAATTGATTTGGGTTTGCCTTCGGCAGTGACCGGTTTATTTCAGGGGTTATTGCTGTTCTATTTGTTAGCCGCTGACATCTTTATAACTTTCCGCTTCAAGGCAGCAAACCACCCCGTTGTTCCTGTGCAACCAGTGACAACTGCATTACCTGAGGAGCAATCATGATCACAGATCAACTGATACCCATTTTTTCCAGCACTGTCGCTGCTGCTACACCCTTGGCATATGCTGCCTATGGCGAGCTGGTAACGGAACGTGCTGGTGTGCTCAATCTCGGTGTGGAAGGCATGATGTTAGTTGGCGCCATCGCAGGTTTTGCCGTGACGTCGCATACAGGTAGTCTGGCATTAGGATTCTCGGCTGCCATTATTGCTGGTATTGCGTTGTCGCTAATATTCGCAGTGCTTACGCTCACTTTGCAAACCAATCAGGTTGCGACAGGATTGGCTTTAACGCTGTTTGGGGTCGGATTGAGTGCCTTTATTGGTAAAGCGTATGTGGGTATGTCACTGGATGGTTTACATCGTTTGAATATTCCTGTGTTAACTGATATTCCGTTTGTTGGGTCGTTGTTGTTTCATTTTGACATTCTGGTTTATGGCTCGATATTGTTGCTGTTTGCATTGCAGTGGTTTTTTAACCGCTCTCATTGGGGGTTGGTAGTGCGAGCAGTGGGTGAATCACCTGCTTCAGCGCATGCGATTGGCTATCCAGTGATACGTATTCGTTATCTGTCTATCCTTTTTGGCGGGGCCATGAGCGGACTGGCTGGCGCTTATTTGTCACTGGCGATCACGCCGATGTGGGTTGAGGGCATGACCGCTGGACGCGGCTGGATCGCGTTGGCATTAGTGGTATTTGCGACATGGAAACCTATGCGCATACTGCTTGGTGCCTATTTATTCGGTGGAGTAACTATCTTGCAATTCTACGGGCAAGGTATGGGTGTACATGTGCCGTCGGAGATACTGTCTATGTTGCCTTATATCGTGACTATTGTGGTGCTGGTGCTGATTAGCCGCAACCCTAAGACTATATTGCTGAATCAGCCTATGTCGCTGGGACAGAGTTTTTATCCTCATACCTGACAAAAAATTATGGATGCATACTGGTTGGAATGGCTGAATTTCCTTGGGCGCTGGGTACACTTGATTACAGGTATCGCGTGGATAGGAGCATCGTTTTATTTTGTCTGGCTGGACAACCATCTACGCGTGCCTATTGACCCCGCTGATAGTTACAAGGGGATAAGCGGCGAGGTGTGGTCGGTGCATGGCGGCGGGTTTTATCATGCACAGAAATATCGCGTAGCGCCTGAGCAATTGCCTGAACCGTTACATTGGTTCAAATGGGAAGCTTATTCAACCTGGCTCTCAGGCTTTTTTATGCTGAGCCTGGTTTATTATGTAGGTGCAGACACTTATTTGATTGATCCTGCTGTTGCTGTACTGACACCTGAGCAAGCGATTGCGATAGGTATAGGCACGTTGATTGCTGGCTGGCTGATTTATGATGGTTTATGCCGCTCTCCTTTAGGTCGAGATGATCGTTTGCTTGGGTTGGCGGTATTGGCGCTGTCGGTTTTTGCGGCCTGGGGATTGACCCACGTATTCAGCGGTCGCGGAGCATTTATCCACTATGGTGCCATGCTGGGTACGCTGATGGTTGGGAATGTGTTTTTTGTGATTATGCCTGGTCAGCGTGAGCTGATTAAGGCCAAACTGGCCGGACGTAAGCCTGATGCAACGCCAGGTTTGAAAGCCAAACAACGCTCAGTACATAATACCTATTTCACCTTGCCAGTGATTTTTACGATGATGAGCAACCATTATGCGATGCTGTTTAATCATGCATATAACTGGGTATTATTGGTGGCAATATCTCTGGCAGGAGCAGCAATACGGGTATATTTTGTTTCGCGTCATAAAGGACAGCCATCAAAATTGCCATTGTTGCTGGGGATAGGTTTGCTGGTGGGTGTTGCGATAGCAATTTCTCCCGCAGCGGTTACACCACCGGAAACTGTTGAAGCACCGGCAGCGCAATTTGCCAAGGTCGTACATATCGTCCAGACCCGCTGTGTTGCCTGTCATGCCGAACATCCGACACAGGCTGGTTTTGTCGCGGCGCCTAAGGGTATTATGCTGGATACGCCGACACGAGTAGCAATGCAGGAGACATTGGTATATCAGCAGGTATCGAGCCGAGCTATGCCGCTAGGAAATTTGACCGCAATGACCGAACAGGAACGACAACTCATCGTTGCCTGGCATGATGCAGGGGCGCTCACTCAATGAGTATAGTTACACCGAAGTATCGTGCTTTTCGTGGTTCCATACTGCATTTTCTGGCTGACCCTGGCGAGAGTGAAAATGAACAGGCTTATGCCTATTTTGCCGATGGATTAATGCTGGTTAAAGATGGACTGGTTGACGCTGTCGGTGATTATGTTGCACTTGCATCTGATTTACCTGCCAATACAGTTATCACCGATTATTCGGGCAAACTGATTATGCCTGGATTCATAGATACGCATATTCATTTTCCACAAACTGACATTATCGCTGCACCAGGAACACAGTTGCTGGACTGGCTGGAGCGTTATACTTTCCCTGCCGAAAGCCGTTTTGATAATGAAGCCCACGCTACTGAAGTTGCTGAGTTTTTTCTTGATGAATTATTACGCAATGGCACAACGACCGCGCTGGTATTCGGTAGTGTACATAGAGCGTCTATAGATGCTTTCTTTACCGTAGCAGAACAACGCAAGCTGCGCATGGTGGCGGGTAAGGTGTTGATGGACAGGCATAGTCCTGAATATTTGCGCGACACACCTGATACGGGTTTTGCCGACAGCGCTGCATTAATAGAGCGCTGGCATGGATTGGGGCGACTGGGTTATGCGATTACCCCGCGTTTCGCTATTACTTCCAGCGATCAGCAACTGGCGCGAGCAGGTGAATTGGCTCTGGCTTACCCTCAGGTACATATACACAGCCATCTGGCAGAAAACCATGATGAAGTGGCGTGGGTGGCGCGTTTGTTCCCTTGGAGCCGAAGTTACCTGGACGTGTATGACCATTTCGGTTTGCTGCGTGAAGGTGCGGTGTATGCGCATTGTATCCATCTGGATGAGGAAGACCGTAAGCGCATGGTGGATAGCGGGGCGACGGCTGCATTTTGCCCGACTTCCAATCTGTTTTTAGGCAGCGGACTGTTCGATCTGGCGGGTGCGCGTGACGCGAGTATGCGTGTGGGCATCGCGACAGATGTGGGTGGTGGCACCAGTTTCAGCCTGCTGCAAACCTTGGGGGCGTCATATAACGTGGCGCAGTTACGCGGTTATACCTTATCCCCGTTACTGGCGTTTTACATGATTACACTGGGTAATGCGAGATCTCTCGGACTGGATCAGCATATAGGAAATTTTGCCGTGGGTAAGGAAGCCGATTTTGTCGTGCTCGACCCTGATGCGACACCTTTACTGGCAAGGCGCATGCAGTCAGCAACGAGTCTCGCTGAGCGCCTGTTTCTATGGATGATAATGGGTGATGACAGAGCTATTTCTGCAACTTATGTATTAGGTAATCTGGCACATTCATCTACTGAGACCATACAGCATGCATGATGTCGTGTTGTGGAATGACTGGCATCCGCTGGCAGCTTCTGAACAGGTTGTCGCAGGGAGCGTGCTGGCTGCCAGTCTGATGGGGCAGGAAGTGGCGTTATGGCGCAGTGCTGATGGCAGTGTTCATGCCTGGGAAGATCGCTGCCCGCATCGTGGTACACGTTTCTCTATCGGTAAAGTCGTAGCAGATCAGCTGGTCTGTGCATATCATGGTTGGCGTTTTGATGCTGATGGGCATTGTTCCACCGTGCCTGCGCAACCTGACTGGACGCCGTCTAAATCAGCCTGTGCACGGGCTTATCAAGTGATAGAGCGTTACGGGCTGGTTTGGGTTTGTCTGGGTACACCAGCACTGCCGCTGTTGCCATTTCCTGAATACGACGATCCGCATCTGCGTAAGGTGTTATGTGGACCTTATGTAGTTGCAACCAGTGCGCCACGCATTGTTGAGAATTTTCTGGATATGGGGCATTTTTCATTCGTGCATGAGGGTATTCTGGGTGAAGCCGAGCATACTGCGGTGCGCGATTACAAAGTCGAGACCTATGTTGATGACGGTGGCGAGACTGGTGTGCTGGCAACGCAGTGTCGATTTTGGCAACCGCAAACCAATAGTCTGGCGCATGGTGGCAGTGAAGTCGAATACACTTACCGAGTCGTGCGACCACTCACCGCTATTCTGACCAAATTGCTACAAGCACAACAGAGTTTCCGCGAAGCCATTAGTTTGCATGTGCAGCCGCTGGCTGAGGAGATAAGTCAGGTGTGGATCGTGCTGGCGATGACCAATTTTGAACAAAGCGATGTTGAACTACGCGCATTTCAGGATCGAATATTTCTGCAAGACAAACCCATATTGGAAAATCAGCGGCCACTGCGTCTGCCACTTGCAGCAGATAGTGAGGTGTCGATCGCCAGTGATAAGCTGTCGGTATTTTATCGACGTTATCTGCTGCAAAAAAATCTGCACTATGGCGTAATTACTATGGAATCTCCACTATGAACCGTATTTTGATTCACGATGCTGATGTCGTTGTTACCATGAATGCCAGCCGTGAAGAACTGCCTCGTGCCAGCGTGTTGGTAGAAAATAATGTAATAGTCAAAGTTGATACTGCTACCCAGATGGATGCATGGATAGCGCAAGACCCCTCTAACCGTCAACCGCATCGCACGATCACCGCCACTGGTTGTGTCGTAACACCAGGTTTGGTGAACTGCCACCATCATCTGTATCAGACGCTTACGCGTACGATAGGGACGGGGCAGGGCAAGGTGCTATTTGACTGGCTCAAAATGTTGTACCCGGTGTGGGCAGAAATGGATGCTGAGGCGATACATGTCAGCACTCAGATTGGACTGGCTGAATTGCTATTGTCGGGAGCGACGACTGTTGCTGATCATTTATATCTCTTTCCCAACGGTACGCGACTGGATGATGAAATTGCAGCAGCGCAGGAGATGGGTGTGCGTTTTCATCCCACGCGCGGCAGTATGAGTCTGGGTGAGAGTAAAGGTGGTTTGCCTCCAGACAGGGTGGTGGAGGACGAAGCTGCCATCCTTAAAGACAGTCAGCGCGTGATTGAGACCTTTCATGATGCTGGCGCATATTCCATGCTGCGTATCGGTCTGGCACCCTGTTCACCATTCAGTGTGACCGGAGATTTAATGCGTGAAAGCGCGCGTCTGGCACGAACCTATCAACGAGTTGGTTTACATACACATCTCGCCGAAACGCTGGACGAAGATCGTTTTTGTCTGGAAAAATTTGGTAAACGTCCACTGGATTACGCTGAATCGGTGGAATGGATGGGTGAGGATGTCTGGTTTGCGCATATGGTGCATCCCAGCGAGTCAGATATCGACCGCCTAGCCCATCATTGCAGTGGTGTGTGCCACTGCGCAACCAGCAACATGATACTGGCTTCCGGTATTGCTCCAGTACGACGCATGGTTGATCGCGGCGTGCGTGTCGGGCTGGGTGTCGATGGTTCAGCCAGCAACGATGGTAATCACATGCTGGGTGAAGCACGCCAGGCCATGCTGTTGCAGCGTGTTGGCTGGCCAGGGTTTGAGTCTCGTGCTGACCGGTTTTCTGCTCGTGAGGCGCTGGAATTGGCAACACTAGGTGGTGCAAGGGTATTACAGCGCGATGATATCGGTAGTCTGGAAGTCGGCAAAGCGGCTGATCTGGTGGCTTTTCGAGTGGATGACTTAGGTCATGCCGGTGCTATGGGGGATCCTGTTGCGGCATTGATGACGTGCGCACCTGCTCAAGCCTGGCTGTCGATCATTAATGGCAGGGTGGTGGTGGACAATGGCAGCTTGGTGGGCATTGATATTGGCGGGCTAGTTAAGCGTCATAACAGAGCAAGTATGGGCATGCTGGAACGGGCGGGTTTGATTTAATCAATAACAAATCGAGCTTAGAGTCGTATATTTTTTAATTAAATTGTCATGAACTCAATGAAAGTAACGCTTACATGCATGTAGACCTTTATTAAGAATGCTAATTGGTTTAGCATAGCAGCTGTGCCTGATAGCTCACCGCGTGTCTGTTTGGCATTTTATATTTAACGTACAACTATGGAGTCACACTATATGAACAAATCTGAATTGATAGACGCAATTGCTAAAGATGCTGACATGACCAAAGCAAATGCTGGTAAAGCATTAGATGCACTGATGGCTGCAATCACCAGCACACTGAAAAAGGGTGAAGATGTGAGCTTGGTAGGCTTTGGTACTTTCAAAGTGAGCAAACGCGCAGCGCGTACTGGCAGAAACCCTAAAACAGGTGCAGCGTTGCAAATCGCAGCATGTAACTCACCTGGTTTCAGCGCAGGTAAAGGTTTGAAAGAAGCAGTGAACTAAATTTGTTCCACTTCAAAAAAGCCCATCTTCATGATGGGCTTTTTTATGTAACTCATTGCTTACACCCTAATGTACATTTTTCGAAGGCACTGCATGATTAATCAGAATTGGATAGGTTTGCTTGCCGGTACGCTAACAACAATGGCATTTGTGCCTCAGGTTTACCGTATTTGGCAGCGTAAACATGCGGATGATATTTCTGCCAGTATGTTTATCATATTCATCACTGGTGTAGCGCTTTGGCTTTATTACGGACTGATGTTGCAGGCATGGCCAATTATTATCGCTAACGCCATTACATTAGTCTTGGCATCAGTGATTTTATTCTTAAAATATTATTATCAGAAAACTGGACAGCATGATGGTGAATAAGACTGGTGGGGTGAGCGTGAGCCAAATCGCCAGGGGGTGTTACTTTCAGTCTGTTTGCCAGATCCTTTGAGGTTTGGTTAATGGCGCCCCGCTGCTATGCTGTTCATGGATGGGCCGTAGCCTCACCACTAGGCTGTTGACCGCAGTTCCATCACCTAAATCGGCTCTCAGCGCTGGATTAAGAAGGTTAATGTTGGCTCCGCCTGCATCCAGACCCGGCCACCTCGACTTGTAACACACGGCAACACCGACTGGCGGCACCTCGGAGACCTCCACTGTGAGACGGAGCGTTGATTCCCCATGACAGACATCGACTTGGTCACCAGAGGAAAGGTTTAGCCGGTCTGCGTCTGTCGTGTTTACAAGTATCGTCGCTGCACCGAGCCTGCGTAAGATTCGAGGGTCATTGCCATAACTGCTGTTCATCAACAGAGCGTGAGATGGGCTTAATAGCCGTAATTCATCCGTGTCCAGATGTTTAAACGCTGTTGGCTTCGGGATTGAGCCTAATCCTTCTTGCAGAAAAACAGCTGAATCGATCTCGATCTTGCCACTTGGGGTAGCAAATTGGCGCTCTGGAAATTGGATTCGTGGGCTGTCACTGGCGTAAACAGTTCCTTGGCTGGACAAGTGCTCGAAGCTCAGTCCTGGTCTGACATAGTCAAGCAGGGAGCTGATGATATTTTCGTCCTGCTCATAAAGAGACGATTCCGACAAATCCATGGCGTGGGCGAGGCGTCTAAATATTTCCTGATTGGGAAGAGCGGAGCCGACGGGATCGCGAGCCTTGATTTGAGCAGACACGGAATTGTGGAAATATGAAAATACTAAATCATCAAACTCCATAAAATTTGCAGCAGGTAAGATGAGATCAGCATATTTCGCGGTGTCGGTCATAAAAAGGTCTATGACGACAGTGTGAAGATCTTCTCTGGTCAACGCGTGTCGGAGCCTGCCCTGGTCAGGAGCCGATGCCAAAACATTGGTATTCCAGTTGAAAAATATTCGGGATCGTGATGAATCTTCGAGTGCAGCCGCCAAGTCCATATGGATGACAGACTTTGGTGCAGTCACCGATAGGTCGGGCCTGGTTAGGCACTCCACCGGTACCCCGATGCTTTCATAGCCGTTCATATAAAGGAAGCCGCCGCCGAGCACGCCAATTTGCGCGGTGGCAGCAGGCAGCATTGCGACTGACCGTACTATGTCACCGCCCCTGAATTGTCGTTGCAAACCGATGCCCATCCAGAGCAATGAGGGCCCCTTTGCATAGAGGCGGGCGGCCGTGGTGATCAGATCGGCCGCCACACCGGTGACTGCACTAACTTGGGACAACGATACAGTCTTCAGATGTTCCTCAACGGGCATCCACCCCTGGACATGCTTGTCCAGAAACTCCTGCGCGATGAGCCCCTCCTGCTTCATGACGCTCAACATCCCATAAACGAGGTCGATATCCGTTCCGGGAAAGGGGCGTAGATGAAGATCCGCTTTTTTCGCGGTATCCGTTAGTAGAGGATCGACGACTATGGTGGTTCCGCGGAATTCCGATACCCAAGAACGATCGGTAATTGGACCGCTATGCGACGGGTTGACTCCCCAGAGGAGGATGGTTTCGGCTTCGGAGATAGTTCGTGGATCGAAACCAGTGAACGAGGTTCCATACATGGCCGTCAAAGCGACATGTCCTGCTTTATCGCATATCGAACTTGGATCGACTTCGGTTGCACCGATATGGTGGAAAAAACGGTTCGGGAAATTGCAGGCGATCGCTGAATAGGTTCCCTGATAGTGGGCATGTAAAATCGTTGAGGCCGCTCCCGAATCCATCGTCTGTAGCAGGCGAGATGCCAGTTCTTCCAGCGCTTCTGTCCAGCTGATGGGTGTGTAATAACCGCTGCCTTTGGGACCGCTGCGCTTGAGTGGTGTCGTTGAACGAAGCCGCTATCGCGGAGAAATATTCCCGAACCATCAAATTACGCAGCATAATTTCGTCTCCCCCAGCAATGGAATTTTGATTACTGTACCACGAGGAGACGACATTGACAGCCCCCACACCCATCCCCGCGCACTTCGAGCACAATCACCAGCGACTGCTGAATTGCCTCAAGCTCAGAGGCATGCAGCCTAAAACCATCGCCTTGTATTCACACGGCGTACGGCGCGCAGCGGTGTATTTTAATGACCAGATAGACGCGCTCACCAAGCCACAATTAACCGACTATTTTGTTCGCATCCTGGATACCCATTCATGGAGTACGCTCAAACATGATCTGTATGGACTGAAGTTCTATTATGCCCATGTACTCAGCCAACCCTGGCCAGGTGCGGATCTGGTTAAACCACCCAAGTCATATAGCCTGCCCGACATCATTACCGTCGCCCAGGCACAACAAATCTTCATGGCCACCCGCGTATTGAGCTACCGCGTATTCTTCTTCACCCTCTACAGCCTGGGCTTACGATTAGGCGAAGGCTTACGCTTGCAGGTAGGGGATATCGATGCGGATCGGATGCGGGTGCAAGTACGCAACGCCAAAGGCAACCGTGATCGATTGGTGCCGTTATCAGAGAACACCTTGCAGGTATTGCGCCGTTTCTGGCTCACCCATCGCAACCCAAGCTTGCTCTTTCCTAATCGACACGGCGGTCTTGCCAAATCGCACTTGGCACGCACCCCGCTGGATCGTGGTGGTATCCAGACCACCTTGGGTCAAGTGACCCGTGACTGTGGCTTAAAAAAAGAATTACACCACACAGCCTGCGCCACAGCTATGCCACCCACCTGATAGAAGCTGGCATCGATTTACTCGAAATTCAGCAGATACTCGGACACCAGTCCATCCTCACCACCATCCGCTACACCCACCTCACCGAACAACGCCATCAGAGCGCACACACTCGCCTTAATCAATTAATGGAGAAATTCCACATTCATTGGGGCAAAGTCAAATGATCAGACTGGCGCACATCGTAGCAACCTACGCAGCTAAACTGCTTGCACAACACGGTCATCACCTATTGCCCAGCCAGCAAGCTGCCTTAACCGCCTTTCAAACCTGCCGTAGCCAGATGAGCCCGAGGATGCAACTTGCCTGTGATGATTGTCAAACACCCAGCTACCTGCCACATTCCTGCGGTCATCGGCATTGCCCGCATTGCCAGGCGCACGAATCACAGCGCTGGATAGACCAGCAATTACACAAATCCATCCCCGCCAACTACTTCATGCTCACCTTCACCGTGCCCGCCCAGTTGCGCACACTGGCCTGGCAACATCAGCGCGTCATGTATGACTTGATCACACGCTGCGCGTGGGAAACAGTCAACACCTTCAGCCAAAACGACAACAAGCTGCGCGGCAGCGCAGGGGCGGTGACTGTACTGCATACCCATAACCGCCGACTGGACTATCACCCCCATGTGCATCTCGTCATGCCCGCTGTCGCCTTTAACCCCAAACAGCGACGCATGCGTCATAAACACGGCAACTACCTGTTTAACCACAAAGCCCTGGCCAAAGTATTTCGTGCCAAATTACTGGCAGGCATCAGACAAGCAGGACTCACCCTGCCAAACGATTACCCGACCGATTGGGTGGTGGATTGCAAAGCCGTCGGCACTGGACAGCACGCTCTGATCTACCTTGGGCGCTATCTGTATCGGGGGGTGATACAGGAGAAAGACATCCTCTCCGACCGGCATGGTCAGGTCACCTTCCGTTACCGGAACAGCCAAACCAAACAAATGGAAACCCGTACCTTGAGTGGTGTAGCCTTCCTGCGACTGATACTGCAACACATTCTGCCCAAAGGCTACCGCCGCGCCCGCAACTTTGGCTACCTGCATCCCAATAGCAAACTACTCACCCAGCTACAGCTGACCCACCTATGGCGACGGAACAATCCGCCGCCAGCGCAACCCAGACCAGCGATACGTTGCCAATGTTGCGGTGGGGTGATGAAGATAGTGCGCACACGTATCAAAGCGATACCGCTAGCCACATCAGCCCCATCTATAAAACGGGAACACAGAGCAGATGACACAGGGTGGGAGACCATGCGCTAAACCAGCCCACACCGCCCACCTGCCAGACTAGGCAGGTATGGCCGTGCTCGCCCTGAAGAAGGCTGAAATTGGGTTAACATGCCCGAAAAGCCGACTAAAAACGGTGAGTTGAATAGAATAAGTTGCTGCAATGGCAACGTGAAGGTCGTGAAATGGCGGGTGGGATGCGTAACGCGTCCAGTTATGCCAGCATAGTCAAAAAGATATTTCCATAAGCGCTCAAGCAACACCCGCCCCAGCCATGCCGGGCTTGTCCAACAAACGGTTCAGATTGTGGCTCGCTTCGCGATCACAATCTAACCTTATTCGTTAGGCGTGCTCTCTCATCAAGCCATATGCCGTTATAGGCTGTCGCACATTTGGCGCAAATCGCCCCTTTAGTACTCGGGTGAGATGGGTCTCCGACGACTTTACTTACCCTGCCACCCTCGACATGAATCAAAAGACCACAGCGATCATAGCAATCACGTGGACAGGTCGACTTTACTATCATGCGAGGGGCTCACAATTCCGCGTATAAGGTTATCGGGTGGCAGTCAGAAAAGCCGCACCGAGCAGTGCTTTTGAATCCTATCGGTGTGACTGCCTAATTTCAATATAATATTTCAATTGAAAAGCAACAACGCCATTTATACTCAAATTAACCACAATGCGGTTAATAATTTACAATTCTAGTGAAATTAGATATGAAACGTACAGATCAAGCCAGAGTACATTCGTTGTGAGTTATCACCAAGAAACAACAAAAGGCGCTAAAATAAATTCACTGCAACCTTCAACTTCATTGGTAGGGCGTGCGAGGATCGAACTAACGGCAGAGCGATTATGAGTCGGCTGCTCTAGCTACCGACTTAAATATAAAGGCTAAAATAAAATCTGGTTTTTCTTTTGAGTAATGTGTTTGGTGGGCCGGGAGGGGGTCGAACCCTCGACAAACGGATTAAGAGTCCGCTGCTCTACCAACTGAGCTACCGACCCAAAGAAAAAGCCAGGGTAGAATCTGGCTTTTCTTTTGAGTAATATATGTTTCTGGTGGGTCGGGCGGGATTCGAACCCGCGACAAACGGATTAAAAGTCCGCTGCTCTACCAACTGAGCTACCGACCCAAAGAAAAAAGCTAGGATAGAACCTAGCTTTTCTTTTGAGCAATGTGTTACTTGTGTTCTTGGTGGGTCGGGCGGGGGTCGAACCCGCGACAAACGGATTAAAAGTCCGCTGCTCTACCGGCTGAGCTACCGACCCAGTTGAGAGCCGCAATTATACTGGTTTTAACAAATTCGTCAAGATTGAAAATCCAAAAAAAGGCTATCGAAATTGAATGAGAGAGAATTCCGGATGTAACTGAGTGGTATCTGCGTTAAAAATGGGGATGCTAATCGTGGTGCGGACTTCACGATGAGCTCGTCCATACACGTCATTTTGCATAACCTGATCTTTAGTACATTTTTGTGCTATCAGGGTAGGAGGACAATCGATAATCTCTACGACAGTATAGTGCTCATTTTTCCATATAAAAGCGAGACCTATGCAGTTTTCCAGCTCCGCCAAACTGGGCGAGGTTAACACTTGAGCCCCTTAAGCCAGCGACTGTATAAACGATCGGCGACACGATTGAGATGGGTCACTTTTTCATCAAGTTCTGATTGTATTTCAACTAATGTTTGAACTGCGGGACTGACACTGGCAGCGTTGATTTCGGCTATGCCGTTTTCACTCCATGTTTTAACCATCTCTGCGGTCATTTCAACATGGCATTGCAAGGCAAGGTGCTTGCCTATGGCATAAGCTTGATTTTCACAGTAAGCACTTTTTAGTATGTGAACAGCACCTTCAGGCAACTCAAAGGTTTCTCCATGCCAATGAAAACTGTCATATTGTTGCAAACCATCGAACCAAGCTCTGGCTACATCGTTGTTCGTGGTGGTGACATTGCCCCAGCCTATTTCTTTCACAGGGTTGAGTTTCACAACTGCACCCAGCGCTTTGGAAATGAGTTGCCCACCCAGGCAGTGCCCTAAAACTGGAACGTCTGCAGCTATTGCAGCACGTATAAGATTGAGGGAGTCAGATATCCAGGGCAGGTTGTCATTGACGCTCATACTGCCACCCATAAAGACTAATCCCGAATAATCTAGTGGATTAGTCGGGATAGTTTCATCTTCATCAATTTTGATGAGCAGGTAGGGGATATCCTGCTCAGTTAAAAAATCTGCAAAATAACCAGCACCTTCAGTAGCTATGTGACGAAAGACGGCGACTGGCTTCATGGTGCTTATTTTGCGCGTTTATCGCGTTCAATTAACGCGTAAGCAGAATGGTTGTGGATAGATTCAAAGTTCTCACTTTCAACAACATAACTGTCGATGCGCGGCTCTCTGTCTATGGCAGCAGCAACGTCGCGTACCATATCTTCCACAAATTTAGGGTTGTCATAGGCACGCTCAGTCACATATTTTTCATCTGGGCGTTTAAGCAAGCCATATAATTCACAGGAAGCCTGACTCTCAGCGATGGCAACGATATCCTCTATCCACATGAAATCATTGGTACGAGCGCTTATGGTGACGTGTGAGCGTTGATTATGGGCGCCATAGTCAGATATTTTTTTCGAACACGGACATAGGCTGGTAACAGGTACGACTACTTTGGTAGTGTGGACGTACTCGCCATTTTCTATTGCACCGATGAGGGTAACGTCGTAATCCATTAAACTTTGTACGCCTGATATTGGTGCTGTTTTGTTAATGAAATAGGGGAAGCTCATCTCAATATAACCGGATTCTGCTTCTAAACGTTCAACCATTAGGCGTAACATAGTTTCAAAGTTTTCTATGGATATTTCACGTTCATTACTATTGAGTATCTGCACAAAACGCGACATATGTGTGCCTTTGAAATTGTGTGGCAAATACACATACATATTGAAATTGGCGATAGTGTGCTGTACGCCCATGCTCTTGTCCTGAACTTTGACAGGGTGACGAATAGACTTGATGCCGACTTTATTAATGGCAATTTGACGGGTATCCGCATAATTTTGCACGTCAGGCATGGCGGTGGTGATATCGCAACAATCATTCATGGTGATTCCAGTTCGGTTTATTAACTAATGTGTAATGTGCTAAGTATAGCGCGAGCTAATACCCGAGTAAACTACTCGGATAAAGCCTGATTAACGCGATGGATTATTCCATCACTGCTTAGGCCGCATTCAGCCAGCATTTGAGTGTGATTGCCATGGTCAATATAAGTGTCAGGTAGCCCGAGTTGTATCACGCGTACAGTCACATTATGTGCACGTAATAGTTCGCTTACAGCACTGCCTGCACCGCCCATGATGGCATTTTCTTCCAACGTCACAATCAAATCATGGCTCTGTGCTAATTGTAGGACGAGTGTTTCGTCAATTGGTTTCACAAAGCGCATATCAGCGACACTGGCATTGAGGGTATCAGCAGCGGAGAGGGCAGTTTGCACCATGCTGCCAAATGCCAGCAGAGCCACACGCTGCCCTTGACGACGTAACACGCCTTTGCCGATGGGTAAAGCTTGCATAGCCAGGCTGATAGCGGCGCCATGTCCTGTGCCTCGAGGATAACGGACTGCGCTCGGACCATCCAGTTGCATAGCGGTATAAAGCATTTGACGACATTCGTTTTCATCTGACGGCGCCATGACTGTCATGTTGGGAATGCAGCGCAAGTAACTGAGATCAAAACTACCGGCGTGGGTTGGTCCATCCGCACCGACTAATCCAGCACGATCTATCGCGAAAACGACGGGCAGATTCTGTAAGGCGACGTCATGGATGAGTTGATCGTACGCACGCTGCAAGAAAGTTGAGTAAATCGCGACGACAGGTTTGTAACCATCAGCCGCCAATCCGGCCGCAAAGGTAACTGCATGTTGTTCAGCAATACCGACATCAAAATAACGTTCTGGATATTGTTGTGAAAACGCAACTAGACCTGATCCTTCGCGCATCGCAGGTGTAATGCCAACAAGACGGGAGTCGATTGCCGCCATATCACACAACCAATCACCAAATACTTGCGTATAAGTGGGCTTTGGTGAGGCTTTTTCGAGCACGCCAACTTCTGGTTTAAATGGGCTTACACCATGATATAAACAGGAGTTTTCTTCAGCTAAAGGATATCCTTTACCCTTTTTAGTAACAACGTGCAGAAATTGCGGGCCAGGCAGTCGACGGATATTGGCTAATGTATCAATTAATGCATTCAAATCATGGCCATCTATGGGGCCGATATAATTAAATCCAAATTCTTCAAATAAGGTGCTGGGTGTAACCATGCCTTTGACGTGCTCTTCAGCACGTTTTGCCAGCTCAAGCATAGGCGGGACATGTGCTAATACCTTTTCACTGGCACGACGAGCTGCAGCATAGAATTTACCTGACATTAATCGCGCAAGATAATGATTTAATGCACCAACATTGGGTGAAATGGACATGTCGTTATCGTTGAGTATCACCAGCAGATTGGCATCCATATCACCCGCATTATTCAATGCCTCAAACGCCATCCCTGCGGTCATTGCGCCATCACCTATTACAGCGATAGCACGACGCTCCAAGCCTGATAATTTTGCGGCCACGGCCATGCCAAGTGCTGCTGATATCGACGTGCTGGAATGCCCTGTGCCAAAGGTGTCAAATTCACTTTCTTCACGTTTAGGAAAGCCTGCAATCCCACCCGCCTGGCGCAAACCTGACATGGCTGTACGACGTCCAGTGAGGATTTTGTGTGGATAGCTTTGATGACCTACGTCCCAGACTATGCGGTCATCAGGCGTGTTAAACACATAATGCAAAGCAATGCTCAGCTCGACGGCACCAAAATTAGAGGCAAAATGACCACCTGTCTGAGCGATACTGGCAAGCATAAAATCACGAATTTCTTGGGCTAATTCGGGTAACTCGTCACGTTCCAGTGCGCGCAATGCCTCTGGATCGTTAATGCGGGCAAGAAGTGAAGTGTCTGGAATCAAAATGTTCTCTGTATGATAAAGTCGGCCATTTCACGCAGACGTTGGTTATGTTCAAACCCTTGGATAGCAAGGAGCGCATCCTGATGCAGCGACGCTGCAAGTGACTTCGCTTCAGTCATACCCATCAAGCTGACATAAGTGGGTTTGTTATCTGCCGCATCTTTTCCTGCAGTTTTACCTAAAATGGCAGTAGGTGCGCTTGCATCTAGAATATCGTCAACGACTTGAAATGCTAAGCCTACACATTTGGCGTAATGATCGAGTTTTTCGATCTGAGCGGGGTCAAGTTGACCGCAATGCGCACCTAGCAATACAGCCGCACGGATTAATGCGCCAGTTTTGTGGATATGCATGAATTCTAGCTCAGGCAGACTGATCGCAACACCAACGCTAGCCAGGTCAATTGCTTGTCCACCTGCCATGCCACGAGAACCTGATGCATTGGCGAGTATTTTGATCATGTGCAACTGTTGTTGCGCATTATCATTCAATGTGTGACTGGCAAGTAAATCAAATGCCAGTGTTTGCAAACTATCACCTACCAGTAATGCAGTGGCTTCGCCAAATTCCACATGACAGGTTGGTTTGCCACGCCTCAGCACATCATTATCCATGGCTGGCATGTCGTCATGCACCAATGAGTAGGCGTGTATCAGTTCAACCGCTGCAGCAGCAATTTCTACTCGTTCAGGTTGTGCTTGTGTAATTTCCCCAGCGGCGAAGGCAAGCAGGGGGCGTACTCGTTTACCGCCTTCCAGTACCGCATAACGCATAGCCTGATGCAAAGTCTTGGGAGCAATATCAGCGGCCGGTAAATGAGTAGACAGCACGATTTCCATGCGTGTCTGCAGGGCGGTAGACCAAGTTAAAAAGTCAGTTGTCATCTTGTGAATTAGGGCTATTAAAATTGTTTAGCGTGCCATTTTCAAGTATCTGTACTTGTTGTTGGGCAGCATTAAGCGCAGTTTGGCAAAATTGTAATAATTCGGCCCCGCGTTGGTAGCTGGCAAGCGACTGCTCTAAGGTAAGTTGCCCGGATTCCATATCAGCAACGATACGCTCTAATTCAGTGGTAGCTGCTTCAAAATTGGCGGGTTGAGCGCTGGCGCGACGAGTCATATTGATGAAGGTTCAGTAAATTGCATAGGTAAGGGTACAAATATTACCGAATAATTGCCTTTAATGCTAATTTTAGAGATAATTGGGCGCTTTCTTATTGATTGAATTTACTTTATTTATGGGGGTTAAGCGGCTGTTGTGCCGTCTTGATTGTTTTTGGTCACTTCTTTTGGGGTGTACTCGTTTATGTCCAATTTAGCTGTCGTGTCGCAATTGACACACACTACTCCTCAATTACCAATCAGTTGGTATTTTGATCCTGAAATTTACGCGTTAGAGCAGCAGTATTTGTTTGCACAAGGGCCGAATTATATCGGTCATGAAATCATGGTGCCGAATATCGGCGATTATCAAGTGTTAGAAACTCAGCAGCAAGCCAGTGTGCTGGTGCGCAATGCACAAGGCACTCAGATGCTGTCTAACGTTTGTCGTCATCGCCAGGCAATGATGCTAGATGGGCGAGGCCATGCGCGCAATATCGTTTGCCCATTGCACCGCTGGACCTATGATCTGGAAGGTACGCTGCTGGGCGCCCCTCATTTTCCAGGTAATCCATGTCTAAATTTGGGTAAATCACCTTTACAGAACTGGCATGGTTTACTTTTTAACGGTGAGCGTGATGTTGCAGCTGATTTCGCCAAGTTAGGTGTTGCTGACACGCTTAATTTTGAAGGCTACATGCTCGACCGTGTCATGGTCGAAGATTATGCGTTTAACTGGAAAACCTTTATTGAGGTTTATCTGGAGGATTATCACGTAGAGCCATTTCACCCTGGGCTGGGTAATTTTGTTACCTGCAATGATTTGAAATGGGAATATGGTGATTGGTACAGCGTGCAGACTGTCGGCGTTGCACGCGGCTTGAGTAAATCTGGCAGTGCTGTGTATCAACAGTGGCAAGATCAGGTATTGCAATATTCTAACGGTGTAATCCCTAAGCATGGCGCTATCTGGCTAACTTACTATCCAAATATCATGGTTGAATGGTATCCGCATGTGTTGGTGATTAGCACGATAATTCCGACAGGAATAGAATCTTGCCGCAATGTGGTCGAGTTTTATTACCCTGAAGACATTGTGCTATTTGAGCGTGAATTCGTTGAAGCCGAACAGGCCGCTTATGCCGAGACTGCAGTCGAGGATGATGAAATTTGTCGCCGCATGCAAGCTGGTCGTCGGGCACTTTACCAGCAAGGACTTGATGAGGCAGGGCCTTATCAATCACCTATGGAGGATGGTATGGTGCATTTTCATGAGTTTATCCGACGTCAATTATCTCCACATCTAGTGTGAATCTGACTCGCCTCACCCCATTCAAAACTGCGCAAGTGCGTGATTTGGTGTGGGTGATGGCAGCACCTAATCTTTTGGCAGAGGCGGACTGGTTAATTTCCGATACTGAGTGTTTGGCTTGGCTGGATGCTGCAATGCCACAACTGCTTGCTTTAGATGCAAACCCAGCACCTCTGATCAATTGGATTGCAGTAGCTTCTCCGCAGCGCTTGGGACGCTATTTTGAGGTGTTATTGAGCTATTGGATGGCGCATCTCATGCCTGCAACCTGGTTTGTCACGAATCAAGTTGTGAAATCGGAACGAATAGTCCTAGGTGAATATGATCTGCTATGGCGTGACCAGCACAGTGCGTTGCAACACTGGGAAGCATCCGTTAAGTTTTATTTGCAAATTGACTGTAACGCCGGATTTGCAGGCTACGTTGGCAGCATGACACGGGACAGGCTGGATCTCAAAGTAGCACATCTTCGTGATAAGCAACTACAGTTAGCCAACTTGCCCGAAGGGCAGGCCAGTTTGCCAATAGCTTATGAACCCGTCCGTGCAAGAGCCTTGCTAAAGGGCTGGCTGTTTTATCCAGCAAATACCACACCACAGCCGGCATCTGGATTATCAACGCAACATCTACAAGCGTGGTGGGCTCGCTGGGGGCAATTAAATTTATCTCCAGATTTACTCTGGCGAGTTCTGCCTCGATTAGAATGGTTAACTCCTGCTATCATATTTGATGCAACTTGCTTATTGAGTGAGGCGGATTTTGTGTTACATTTATCTGCGCATTTTACGTTGCACCCATTACCCGTTTTAGTTGCTGGATTAGTCATGCAAGACGGCGTTTGGTATGAACAAACGCGAGGTTTTATAGTCTCACCGAATTGGTTGCTGGATAGTAATATAATTAAATAGCGAGTCAAGGACAAACATACCTCATGGAAAAACGTCGGTTTCAACGTATTGCCATTGCTCAAACTGCCACTCTACAAGGGCAGTACAGTGGTTTAGTAACGGGCGAAATTCATGATTTTTCAACAAATGGTGTTTTGTTCAGTGTAAATACCAAACAGTCATTGACTGATTTTCATGAACAACAAGTTGATATACACTTCCGTTCAAATCTGGATAAGGTTGACTACGTTATTAGCGGTCGTGTAATTCGAGTTGCTGGATCTTCATTAGGTTTAATCATATCGCCATTCCCAGAGCCGTCCTATGCAGCATTGCTTGCCTTAGCAAAATCAGCGCCTGCGCCAGTAGTAACTAAGCAAACACAGAGTCGTAATCAGCAGCAACAGGCGTTAGCACAGTGTCATGAAATATATCAGCACTTTATCAAACAGGTGATTGATCACTTTTACCTGAGCGTGGCTAATCGGATTAATTTTTCAGCTAACAATGCTGGTAGTTTAGAAGATAGATGGATTATCAATAATTCCTACCCTTTGATTGACGCGCAGCGGGGGAAAATTGAACGTGCTTTTCTGGCGGATAATTATATCCAGCGTAAGCCATCAAATGAGCAATTGCCTACTGCGAAGGATGCTGACTCCTTATCATTGGTAGCATTGGATGAATTTGATGAGTGGTTGACGATTTCGACACTAACCACAAAATTGGATCTGGAGTTTTCTGCGCCAATTTTTGAATTTGAAACTCGCTATGCAATCCTATTGGGTCAGTCATTGAGCGGTCAGGATAATCCTTATGGGCCGAGTTTCCTGCTGCAAACGTTACGTGATGTCATAGCGGATGCACATTTTAAGTCCCCCGTGCTGTCTGTCTTATATAAATTATTTTACGATTCTTTGCTTGCGTCGATGAGCGATTTTTATCGGCAACTGAACACTAGTTTGGACTATATTGCATTACCACAGGTACGGGTTGCATCGTCACCCTCTCGGCAACCATCGGTTGCGACACCTTACCTTACACCGCATAGCCCAACATTTCCTGAACAAGCTGCTGCAGTCACGCAAAACACAGTAAATAATAGTGTGACTTATCCATCTGCAGAAGCGCATGGCGTCAGCCTGGATGGTTTCTTGCGTAATATTGCCGCCATGTTGCCGAACATGCCTATGCAGCAATCAGCACCATCTATGGGTACTTACCCTTTTTTACCAAGTGCTACTGCTGGTTTTACACAGGGTGACAGAGTAGGGGCTGAATATGGATTACAGCAGTTAGTTACACAAACTCAGCCATCGATTGCTCAGACCGCACCCACAAGTGTAGAGAGAATTATTGAATATTTGCGGCAATTGCCACCCGCGACATCTTCGTCTGCTCAAGTGTTGTCTGCCGTACCTGCAGCACATGCCGTTTTTAACTCAACGGAAACATTTAATCAGTCAGAAACTGAGTTACAACCGACTGCAAATGATATTAGCCAGCTCATTAGTGCGCTTAATGCACACCAATCGCATTGGCAAGAGATGTCAGGGCAGGGTAACACACCAGACATTGCTAACTGGCTACAAAGTGTAGCACCGCAAATTCCAGAGAATTCAGAATTATGGCAATCAGTCCGCTTATTTGATCAATTATTTGCGAGTCCTTTGGCAAATAATGAATTATCTTCAGATATCAGAGATTTGCTTAAAAAACTAGAACTGACCTTACTCAAGCTCGCATTGCTGGATAGCGACTTCCTGAGCAGTAGCAAACATCCGGCACAACAGACCGTGAATTTAATAGAGCGTTTTTATATTGCGGCAGATGATGATGGGCATTTGTTTGATGCACAATTAAGTCAGTTATTACATACTTTAGTAAATCAGATTGTTGACCAGTTTGAGCAAGATAACCATATATTTTCAGATGTAAATCATATACTTGAAGAACTTGTTTCACCTATAGAGCAAACTCGGCAGGACAAGGTTAAGTTAACTGCCAATGCATGCGAACAGCGTGAGCAAATGCAACCCACCCCGGATATCAAGATCGATCATGTTGATGACACGATTACGATGTTACGCACGGGTGCATGGTTATGTATTAAGGTAGAAAAAGTATTTGTACCCTATCAAATCATATGGATGAATCAAGTTGCATCAGCCTACGTATTAATGAACCGTTCAGCCACGCTGATTCGTGAGTTTCATAAGGACACGCTTGCAGAGGCTATGGCAGCGGGTACGGTGACGGCGAATCATGAATTTGACCTGCCTTTCATGGAACGCGCAGCACGTACAGTCATGTTCAGTGCGTATGATAAAGTTTACCGTCAGGTCATGAAGGACGATTTTTCTGGATTGTTAAATCGTAAAGGCTTGATGGCAAAATTGGAAGAGGCTTGTATACGCTATGTTGCACAGCAAGTAGATGCCGTGTTGTGTATGATCATGTTTGACCAGTTAAATGTTCTTTATGCAAACTGCGATGGCCAGGAAGCCGATGAGTCACTGCTGTCAATTCTTGATTTAATTACTACAGCATTGCCATCATCAGTTCAGTTTGCTCGTCTCAGCGACAATACTTTCGCTTTATTGTTGCATAAAGCAAATGCGGAAGATGCTGAGAAACTTATGCAGCAACTGCTAGTAGCGCTATCTTCAAAACGCATTGCCTGTCAGGATAAACAATTTGTAATCGCAGCAAGTATAGGGGTGGTGCAAATAAGTAATGAACTCAATACCGTCCCGCAATTATTACGTAGTGTAGGTTCAGCTTGTGTGATTGCGAAAACCCATGGACATAATTCGGTACAAATTTATGCGGCAAATAGCGCGCAAATCCAACACGAAGAATCCTTGTTTAAGTGGGCAGGCTTGATTGATCATGTTCTGAATGATCATTTGTTATATTTACGTTGCCAGCGCATACAAGCAATTGATGCTTCGAGTGGCTCATTACCGCATTATGAGATTTTATTGGGTATTGATAAGAGCCTGACAACTAATCCTCAAGAATTCATACTCGCTGCCGAAAAATGGCAACGTTCAGCAGATATAGATTTATGGGTTTTGCAGCAAAGTTTCGCATGGCTTGAAAGTCAGGGGGATAAACTAGAGTTTATCAGTGGCGTATCTATTAACTTGTCAGGACATTCGCTGACAAATAATGATGTACTTGATTTCATCATTTCGCATCTGCAGTCGCCAACATTACCTGCAAATAAGATAATTTTCGAATTGACCGAAACAGCATTTATGACGAACTTAACAGATGCACAGCAGTTTATCGAAACTGTACGTGCTTTTGGTTGCAGATTCTCATTGGATGATTTTGGCTCTGGTTATTCATCCTTTGCATATTTAAAAAATCTACATGTTGATTATCTTAAAATTGATGGCGTTTTTGTACGTGATTTGGAAAAATCGCAAGCTGATGTGGCTATGGTTAAAGCTATGTACAGCATAGGTAATGCATTAGGATTAAAAATCATTGCTGAATACGTAGAAAACGATGCCATCTTGGAAATCTTAGGCGAGATAGGTGTGGATTATGCGCAAGGTTATGGCATAGAAATGCCAAAACCGCTGGATAGTTTAGTACTCGCTGCGTAAATTATAGATTAGGTATTATGGGGGATTGTATGTATCGACTATTGATTTAACATAATATACATTATAGGAAGTGTAACGCAATAATAAGACCGTGAATATTTATTCAGATTATCTATAAAACTTATGGCAACAGTCGGAATATCAGTTTTATAAATTAATATTGGAAAAACTAATCAGGTTTTGTCCTGCTTCTTTTGCACTATACATCGCCATGTCTGCCCATCGTAGTAAATCATCCTGGCATTCATGTTTGGAAACAAAAACCGTCACACCTATACTTGCCGTGCAATGATATTCAATAACAGCACATGAATTGGTTGTTTGATTAATACACAACGAATAAGGGTTAGATAAAGTAGTTCGAATTTTTTCAGCTACGACCCTAGCCTGAGTCATAGCTTGGTTTTTGTCAGTGCCCAGTTCATTGAGTGCGACCACAAATTCATCACCACCAAAACGTGCCACAGTATCGAGTCCACGTATGCAGCTTTTTAATCGGCTCGCCACTTCAATCAATAATAAATCACCCGCACCATGACCATAAGTATCATTAAGCGTCTTAAAATTATCCAGATCTATCATCATCAACGCAGCATGTTGACCATTGCGTTTGCTGGTAGCCATTACTTGGGATAGTCGGTCGATAAACAAATGACGATTGGGTAATTGGGTCAATGCATCATAGAACGCTAAATTACGAATCTGCTCCTCTGATTGCTTCCTTTCAGTTACGTCATGAATAATCGAAAAGAATAAATTATTACCCTTGTAACGCACAATTGAGATATGCGCTTCGACTGTACGAATTTCGCCATTAGCCAACCTGTGATCAAAAATGAACTTGTTCTGTTCGCCAATGATCGCTTTTTGCCTTTGCGGATAGATCTCTGATTCAGGCTGTGCATTGATAAGACTTACATCCATGCCACGTAAAATTTCCAGAGGATAACCATAAAACTTTGCAGCTGCCGGATTTGCATCAACGATGATACGAGATTGGTAATCAATCAATAACATGATGGAACTATGTCGATCAAACAACTGATGAAAGTGTGCTTCACTTTCACGCAATGCATTAATAACATTATTCTTTTTAAGCAGTACTGTGTTTATTTCATCGGTGAGGTTGCCGATCAACTGGGTTAGTCCAGATATGGCTTGAGGCTGAATGAGTTCATTGCTTTGAATATTCGTTAGCAAACTCTGAATAATACTATTCAGGGGTCGCTGTAGAAAACGGAATTTAAAGTACGTTAAGCCCCAGGCATCGGCCGCAACGGCCTGAACTTACCTGCCCCGATCTTAGCGCTGGAGCGCCAGACGTAATCGCCCGTCAGGTTGATGTGCTCCCAGCCCAGTGGCGACAGGTATTGCAATAGCAAGGTGTCCACCTCCTGGCCATGGTTCCGCAAAGTGGCTGTGGCCCGCTCCAGGTAGACCGTATTCCACAAAACGATGGCCGCCGTGACCAGGTTCAAACCACTAGCCCGGTAACGCTGCTGCTCAAAGCTGCGGTCGCGGATTTCGCCCAGTCGGTTGAAGAACACAGCCCTGGCCAGCGCGTTACGCGCCTCTCCCTTGTTCAGTCCGGCATTGACGCGGCGGCGCAACTCCACGCTTTGCAACCAGTCCAGAATAAACAGCGTGCGCTCAATGCGGCCCAACTCACGCAGTGCCACCGCCAAACCGTTTTGTCGTGGGTAACTGCCTAGCTTTCGCAGCATCAGCGAAGCTGTCACGGTGCCTTGCTTGATGGATGTGGCGAGCCGTAGGATTTCATCCCAATGGGCACGAATCTGCTTGATCTTCAATCGCTCACCGCTGATCATCGGTTTGAGACCGTCATAGACGGTGTCGCCTTTCGGAATGAAGAGCTTGGTCTCGCCTAAGTCACGGATGCGCGGCGCGAACCGAAAGCCTACGAAGGGCATCAGGCCAAAGACGTGATCGGTGAAACCTGCTGTGTCGGTGTAGTGCTCCTCGATCCGCAAGTCCGACTCGTGGTACAGCAAGCCATCCAGCACATAGGTGGAGTCGCGCACCCCGACATTGACCACCTTGGTGCTGAACGGTGCGTACTGGTCGGAGATATGGGTGTAGAAGGTGCGCCCCGGTTCCGAGCCGTACTTTGGATTGACATGGCCGGTGCTTTGGGCCTTGCTGCCTACCCGGAAGTTTTGTCCGTCCGATGAGGACGTGGTGCCATCCCCCCAGTGGTCGGCAAAAGGTTGCCGGAATTGGGTATTCACCAGGTTGGCCAAGGCGGCGTTGTAGGTTTCATCGCGGATGTGCCAGGCTTGCAGCCAAGCTAGCTTGGTGTAGGTGGTGCCAGGGCAGGACTCGGCCATCTTGGACAACCCCAGGTTAATACCGTCAGCCAGGAGGGTTGTCATCAACAATGTTTTGTCTTTGGCTACGTCGCCGGACTTCAGGTGGGTGAAGTGGTTGGTAAAGCCAGTCCACCCATCGACCTCCATCAGCAGCTCGGTAATCTTGATGTGGGGCAGCAGTGCCGCCGACTGGTCTATCAGGGCTTGTGCCTCATCGGGTACTACCGCGTCCAGTGGCGTGATCTTCAAACCCGTGGCTGTGGTGATGATGGCGTCCGGCAACTCGTTGGCTAGCGCCATCAAGTTGGCCTTGGCAAGCTGGGATTCCAGCAGCGTCAACCGCTCATGGAGGTACTGGTCACAGTCAGTTGGCACGGCCAGCGGCAATTCGTCGGCCAGTTGCATTGTGGTGAACTTCTCGACAGGGACAAGGTACTCATTGAAGTTCTTGAATTGGCGAGAACCTTGCACCCACACATCACCTGAACGCAGCTTGTTCTTCAGTTCCGACAAGGCGCATAGCTCATAGAAACGGCGGTCGAAACCATTGCTGGTTTTGACTAACCGTGCCCAGCGGGGCGTGATGAATTTGCTGGGCGCGTCCGCTGGCACTTGTTTAGCGTTGCTGGAGTTCATCAAGCGCAGTGCCTCGATAGCTTCCAGTACATCTTTGGCTGCTGGCGCGGCACGCAGTTTCAGCACATTCAGAAATTCAGGCGCATAGCGGCGCAAAGTCGCATATCCATCACCCATGCGGTGCAGGAAATCAAAGCTCTCGGGCTGGGCCAGCACTTGTGCCTCGCTGACGCTCTCGGCGAAGTCTTCCCAAGGAAGCACCGATTCAATGGCTGCGAATGGGTCAGCGCCTGTTTTCTTGGCTTCAATCAGCGCCAAGCCGATACGGCTGTAGAGGCACACCTTGTCATTGATGGCTTTGCCGGAGGCCTGAAACTGCTGCTGGTGCTTGTTTTTGGCTGCGTTGAACAGCTTGCCGATGATGCGGTCGTGCAGGTCGATTATTTCGTCGATGACCGTAGCCATGCCCTCAATGGCCAGCGCTACCAAGGTGGCATAGCGCCGCTGCGGCTCGAACTTGGCCAAGTCAAAGGCCCGCATTTGCCCACCCTCTCGGGCGATTTTGAGAAGACGGTTTTGATGTACCACGTGTTCAACACTGGCTGGCAGATCAAGTGCTTGCCATGATTTCAGGCGCTCAATATGCTCCAGCATGTGGCGCGAGTTTGGCTTCTTGGGTGATAGGCGCAGCCAGGCCAGCTTGGTTGTCTTGCTCCCCTCCTTGTGCAACAGTAGCTCATCCAGTCGCTGGCGGTGGGCGCGGGTCAGCTGATCTGACAGTGCCGCATAAATGCATTTGTTGGCACGGGTGATGGCTTCGGCACAAATACGCTCAATGACGTCAACGGTGGGCAACAACACCCCCTTGCTACGCAGCGACTCGGCCAGAACACTGGCCAGTACGATGCCCTTGTCAATCTGCAAGGCAAGCTCACCCAGGCTGTGCACTGCGGCCCGATAGTGGCTCAACGTGGTGAACGACTGAAATTCATAAGCGGCTTGGAGTTCCAAAAGATGTTCGCGCCGCGTTTCGGCACGCTGGTGCCCGTAGTCGTTCCAAGCCTCGCGGGGAACCTTCAACTCATTCGCCACCATGTTCAGTAAGTGGGCGGAAGGTTCGGCATCAACGCCCAGCAAGATGCCAGGGTAGCGCATGTAACAAAGCTGAACTGCAAAGCCCAACCGGTTCTGAGCACCGCGATGCTGGCGAATGAGTGCCAAGTCGACCTCGCTGAAGGTATACAGACGGATCAACTCATCCCCGGCTGTCGGGATGGCCAGAAGGCTTTCGCGCTCATTTGCAGACAAGATCGAACGGCGGGGCATGCTGTTTCCTTCTTCTTAAAAATGTAGGTTTTTGATAAGCCTCGCCTAGTCGCCGATGCGGCACGCAAAATCAAGGCACTTCCATTCTCACAAATAGTTCTTGATATGTTATTCTCAGTCAACTACCATTACAACGAGTTTTGATAAGGAGAGATGCTATGCAAGCCGTGACGACTGCCCCGCCCATACCCACGGGCAAGATCAAGAGCTTTGGTGCGTTCGGGCCAAAGTACGAAGTTGGCAAGCCACTTCGCCAGTTGGATGATGGTGACTGGATGGTCGAGGTCAAGATGGTCGAGACAGGCGAGTCCGCCGAATATCGGTTGACACATGTTTACGATGATCCAGAGGCTCGCTAATGTACGCAGTTTCCTTTGATCTGACGGTGGCCGACGCCGAGATGAACCACCCAAAAGGGGTTTCACAGGCATACACCGAGATCGGTGCCATCTTGGGTGAACATGGTTTTCGCCGAGTTCAAGGTAGCTTGTATGTGACAGACAACGAGGACATGGCCAATCTCTTCCTTGCCTTCCAAACGTTGCGTGCTCGTCCTTGGTTTCCGAAGTCCGTACGAGATATCCGAGCCTTCCGCATTGAGCAATGGTCAGATTTTACCGCCGTGGTTAAAGGAGTCTGAGCAATGAGCCAATCCACCGCACATAAATTTCACATTACAAAATCATGTTGATCGGGTATGCACGCGTTTCGACACAAGACCAAAACCTTGACCTTCAGATCGACGCTTTAACCAAAGCGGGCTGTACAAAACTGTTTGACGACAAAATCAGCGGCAGTAGTAGAGAACGGCTAGGGCTTACGAAGGCTCTGGATATGCTGCGCGAAGGCGATACCCTCGTGGTGTGGAAGCTTGATCGTTTAGGGCGTAGCGTAAAAAACCTGGTCGATTTGGTCAGTGATTTGCACAAGCAAGGTGTCCAGTTCAAAAGCCTGACTGACGCCATTGACACTGGCACCCCGTCAGGCCGCTTCTTCTTTCACGTCATGGCCAGCCTAGCCGAAATGGAACGTGAACTGACGGTGGAGCGCACCCGCGCAGGGCTGGAAGTCGCCAGAAAACTTGGCCGTACAGGTGGGCGCAAACGAAAAATGACCGACAGTAAGATCGAGTCAGCCAAGAAGCTGCTGGCCAACGGCGTGCCACCTTGTGACGTAGCTCATAACCTCGGCGTGTCCGTGCCAACCCTGTACCGCTGGATTCCAGCTTCTGGGACGGCTTAACGTACTTTAAATTCCGTTTTCTACAGCGACCCCTATTCAGTTGTGCTGTTTCATTATGCAAATCATGCTGATTCAATTCGGAGGAGTTTGGATTGGCATCAGCGATGTTAGGCAAAATTTGATTGTGTATTGTCATATATGATTTGTGCACAGAGAAACCATGTTTGATATAAGACATTGTATTACCCTGCTCTGCACATTGCACTATAAAACGCTCTCGAAAGAGGCGAGAATACTGCTAAGATGCAACTCTCACTTTGGAAGATTGAGTACATAGGATATGAACCGAAAAGTACTAATACCTGTATTGGCTGTCATATTAATTAGCATAGGTAGCTTTGCCTACTGGCATCATGATAAGGCAGTCATACCTGTGGCACTTACTGTGTATGGGAATGTAGATATAAGGCAAGTGGAGCTGGCTTTTAATGGGTCAGAACGGATAGACAAAATGCTGGTTCAAGAAGGAAGCCAGGTTAAAAAAGGCCAGTTGCTGGCAACTTTGAACACCACTCGTTTACAGCAAAATTTTAATTTGCGTGAAGCTCAGGTGGCTCAAGCACAACAAGCGTTACTCAAACTGGAAACGGGGAGTCGCCCAGAAGAAATCCGCAAAGCTCAGGCTGATGCAGCAGCTGCAAAAACAGATGCTGATAACGCGCAACGCACCTATCAACGGCAACTTGAATTAGTCAAACAGGATTTTGTAGCAAGACAGGATGTCGATAATGCCAAATCAGCAGCCAATGCCGCTCAGGCTAAATTCAATTCTCTGCATGAAACAGTACGACTTGCCATGCTGGGGCCACGTCAGGAAGATATTGCAGTAGCCAAGGCGACCTTACAGGCAAATGAAGCATCATTGGCAATCGCACGTAAAGACTTAGCTGATGCTGCGTTATATTCCCCCTCGGATGGCACAATTCAAAACCGTATCCTGGAAGTGGGTGATATGGCATCGCATCGCCGCAACGTCCTGTTTATACCTTGGCACTTACGAATCCCCTCTGGATAAGAACCTATATTGCCGGGCCTGAGCTAGGCAAGGTGAAGCCAGGCATGCATGTAACGATCAGTACTGATAGCTATCCTGACAAGCACTATCAGGGCTGGATAGGTTATATATCCCCTAGCGCCGAATTCACGCCTAAATCAGTAGAAACAACAGAAGTGCGCAGTGATCTGGTATATCAGGTACGGGTTTTCACTTGCGATACACGTAATGAACTACGCCTCGGCATGCCCGCAACGGTGACTATTCCACTAGATCAGTCCCCTCCTCCAGCAAATCGTAACAACATGACTACATGCGATAAATCCTGATGCTTATGCCCACATTAGAGAATGCTGTGCAGACTAGCGATAGCGCACTGGAGATAAGCGGCATCTCCAAATCATTTCATGTTGGGCAAAGAAAAGTTGAGGCCTTGCGTAATATCAGTTTTAGCGTAAAGCATGGTGAAGTTACCGGACTGATTGGACCTGATGGCGCTGGTAAAACCACATTGATGCGTCTGGCTGTCGGATTGTTGTTGCCTGATTCAGGCTCAATCTCAGTGCTAGGGCATGATGCGGCCACACAATCGCTGGCAATTCAAAGTGTCATTGGTTATATGCCGCAACGCTTTGGTTTATATGAAGATTTAACTGTTCAGGAAAACCTTGATTTGTACGCAGATTTGCAAGGCGTGCCAAAATCGATACGCAAGGAACGTTATCGGGATTTGATGCAAATGGCTGAGCTGACTGCATTTACAGGGCGGTTAGCCGGGCAGCTTTCAGGCGGGATGAAACAAAAACTAGGACTGGCGTGCGCCCTGATACGTCAACCCTCCCTGCTATTGCTGGATGAGCCGACAGTGGGTGTAGATCCATTATCCCGACGCGAACTCTGGGCCATTGTTTATCGTCTGGTAAAGGAACAGGGAACTACTGTGCTCTTGAGTACAGCTTATCTGGATGAAGCAGAGCGTTGCAACCATGTGATTTTGTTGCATGATGGTCAACTGCTGAATCAGGGGGCACCAGCTGAATTACGTGAATCGCTACATGGACGCACTTTTGCAGTCACTGCACCCGATGTAAGCAAACGTGCGTTGCAAGCTCAATTGGCGCAGTCCCCCTCGGTGCTGGATGCACTTATTCAAGGCGAGCAAGTGCGTATCGTCATGACTAAGGATGCGCCACTACCTGAACTTGGCGTGCTCATCCCCAATGTGTCCAATGCCGAAATTAACGTCGTACCCCCCCGCTTTGAAGACGGTTTTGTCGCCTTGCTCAAAACAAAAAATAATTTGGAAACATCAACCCATCCTGCCCCACTTGTACAAGCATCGGCTAATCTCACAACGGGTACAAACCCGGTCATAGATGTGCAGAATTTAACACGACGTTTTGGCAGTTTTATTGCAGTTAAAAACGTCACGTTTTCTGTGCCACAAGGTGAGGTATTTGGCTTGCTGGGTGCAAATGGGGCAGGTAAATCAACCATGTTTCGTATGCTCTGCGGATTGCTGCCGCCTAGCAGTGGCAAACTGAGTGTTGCTGGCGTAGATCTGCGTTATGCGGCGGCCGCTGCCCGTGCGCGCATCGGTTATATGTCACAAAAATTTTCTTTGTATGGCAATCTCAGCGTAGTTGAAAATTTACGATTCTTTAGTAGTGCCTATGGACTGTTTGGCAAACAGGGTGATGAACGAATTGACTGGGCGCTGCAGGAATTTGATCTGGCTTCGATAGCAGATGCAGTCAGTGGTGACCTTTCCCTGGGCTACAAACAACGTCTGGCCTTAGCTTGTGCATTGATGCATGAACCGAAAACCTTGTTTTTGGATGAGCCAACCTCAGGAGTTGATCCTCTGGCGCGTCGTGAATTCTGGCGACGAATAAATATGCTGGCCGAACAAGGGGTCACTATTATGGTGACCACGCATTTTATGGAAGAAGCTGAGTATTGCGACCGTTTAGCGATCATGGCAGCAGGTGAAATCCTCACCATAGGTACGCCGACTGAGATCAAATCCAAGGCGCGTACAACTGCGTTACCTGAGCCAACGATGGAAGATGCTTTTGTCAGCCTGATTGAAGCACACGAGATGCAAGGAGTTGCCGCGTGAGTAAGGCTAGTATGCGGTTACGTGGTTTGATCCGTAAGGAGTTCCTGCAAATTATCCGTGACCCCAGCAGTATTGCAATTGCGTTTCTGATGCCAGTAGTGTTGCTACTATTATTTGGCTATGGCGTATCACTGGATGCTGATCATGTACCCTTGGGGCTAGTCATTGAACAACCCAGTGCTGATACAGCGGGCTTTACTGCTGCATTCAATAACTCCAAATATTTTACTACAACGTCTTTCCCCACCAAGCCTGCAGCAGTTGAAGCGATGATGGCAGGTCGCATTAATGCCGTTATTATTTTGCGGCAGGACTTTGCTCAGCGTCTGCGTGAACCGAATGGTGCACCGATACAATTGATCGTCAATGGTGTGGATGCCAATACTGCCCGCATCGTAATCGGTTATGTCACTGGCGCATGGGGGAAATGGCTGGAGCACAATGCGCTGGAGCAAGGACAAACACTCAATATGCCAGTAGTGATGACACAGCGCATCTGGTTCAACGAAGAATTAAAAAGTCGTAATTTTCTGGTGCCGGGACTGATTGCTGTGATCATGACACTGATCGGCGCGCTGCTGACAGCCATGGTTATGGCGCGTGAATGGGAGCGTGGCACCATGGAAGCTTTGATGGTGACACCACTCTCCATGCGCGAAGTGATACTGGGTAAACTCATACCCTATTTCACTCTGGGTATGGGTGGGCTGATGTTATCTGTCGCCATGGCGATCTGGTTATTTCACGTTCCGTTGCGTGGCTCCGTATGGGTGCTATTCGGCACTTCTGCCCTATTTCTACTGACTGCACTGGGCATGGGTTTGCTGATTTCTACTGTCGCCAGAAGTCAGTTTATTGCAGGTCAGTTAGCTATCATTACCACTTTTCTGCCAGCCTTTCTTTTGTCTGGATTTATATTTGATATCAATAGTATGCCGCCTATTGTTCAAGTATTAACGCATGTTGTTGCGGCACGCTATTACGTTGCCATACTACAGACGGTATTTCTTGTTGGGAACGAATGGAGCGTCATTGTACCAAACGCACTTGCCTTGCTCCTGCTTGCCATTATCTTTCTTGGACTGACGCGGATCAAAGCGCACAAGCGACTGGATTAATCAACAACTTAGATAGACAAGCCACCTACCAACAAGAGCAAAATTTAAAACAGCTTAACCTAAAATAGCTTCGAAAAAAAATACGTGCTAGCATGAGCTAGAACAATGAGAGCTAACAGGAGATTTGCACATGATAATTCAGCCCAGCTTACCTATTTCAACAATAACTAATAAATTTTCGCCATTACAACAAAAAGAGCTTACACGCAGCTCTACAAGTTCTACTGACACGATTACTATTTCACAAGAAGCGAGAAACGCTCTATCCTCTGCACTCTCAGCTTCATCAAATTCAGGAATCACGGCAGACCCAGAACTTGCAAAATTAGATGCCAAAGTAAGCACGAATGGCAATACTAGCAACCTAACGGCTGATGAGCTTGATTATTATCAAAAGGCACATGGTTTTGTTAATACGATGGCAAGTTTAATCCCATCAGAAAGAGCTTTGTATGACAAGATGGTAGCCAGTGGTAATGTAGCAGCTGCTGCAGGCATGGGTGACATTGCTTTCACGAGGACAACTTTAGGTCATATGGCATCCACGCAAGATGGTGCCACTTATGATCCAACAAATATGGCCATTACGCCCAACAATATAATCAAATATTTTAGCCAATCATCCAACGATCCTACTGGCAATACTCAATCCCAGTTTCAAGCCTTGATTCAATACCTACAAAACAACCCAACCATTTCATAAACGCTAATTCGTTCAAATCTCAATTTTTTGTATCATCCCATGTTTAAGCGTATATTTGCCTTGATGATCAAAGAATTTCAGGCCTTGTTGAAAGATAAGCGCAGCCGTTTTGTTCTGATTATTCCACCACTGGTACAGCTCATGGTATTTGGCTATGCGGCGACTTTCGATCTCAAACACGTACCTTACGCCGTATTTAATGAAGATACAGGTGCAATATCACGCGACATGATCGCAGCTTTTCATGGCTCACCCAGTTTTCATGAGACCATGCAAATTAATCACAATAGTGAAATCGCTCCATTGCTGGATAGTAAAGGGGCGTTGTTAATCATACACATCGGACCACGCTTCAGTGCCGACATGCTTAGCGGACGGCCAGCACCTGTACAGTTTCTGGTAGATGGACGCAATTCCAATACTGCATTACTGATAGTCAATTATGCACAGGAGATAGTAAATCGATTTAATAATGACTGGGTCACGAATAATGGCGGTGCCCCACCTGCCCATATAGTCACGCGAGCCTGGTTCAACCCTAATCTGGAAAGTCGCTGGTTTTTCCTGCCAGGTATTGTTGGTTTGCTAACGTTGCTGGTAACCATACTGGTAACCGCACTCTCGGTTGCTCGTGAACGTGAACAAGGTACATTTGATCAACTGCTGGTAACACCGCTGCATCCTGCAGAAATTCTTATCGGTAAAGCCTTACCAGGATTTTTAATCGGCATAGTGGAAGCCAGCCTGATCGTGCTGGTAACAGTACTCTGGTTCAAAGTACCGTTGTTGGGCAGTTTGTTAACTCTTTACACGGGTGTATTGTTATTCCTGCTTTCGGCAGTCGGTATCGGTTTAATGATTTCCTCACTTGCCGTCACCCAGCAACAAGGCATGCTAGGTGCATTTTTCTTTATGGTGCCGGCTATTATCTTGTCGGGATTCGCCACCCCCATCAGGAACATGCCGCAACTGGTGCAATACTTAACTTTACTGAATCCTATGCGCTATTTTCTTGTGGTGCTGCGTGGCGTCTTCCTTGAGGGAACGCCGTTTCATTTGCTCATTCCCCAACTCTGGCCACTGGCACTGATAGGTTTAGTGACATTAGTAATCGCGGGCTGGTTATTCCGCCATCGCATGTATTAAATCGCGTTTTTTTGCAGTAAATCCACCCGTATTGGCATGAAAAAGTTCGCGCCTGTGGCCGTCATGTGTTTTTCAAATTCAGCTTTTACCGCATCATGCAAGACAGGTGATAACGCATGATGTGTATGGGTGACTTTGATGACCTTTGCCTCAAACTGGGAGAAATCATCAAAATGCATAGGGGTTTTAAAGAATTTTTGTGTCACCAAATGCATTAAATTGGATGAGACTGCGCGCTCAACTGTGGCAAATGCAGCGGCTCTGACTTGTTGTTCATCATGAAACAGTCGCAACACCTCATTGAATTCACCCGCATAAATCGGTTCGGAAATATAAGCCAATCCACCTGGCTTGAGCACCCGATGAACTTCAGCAAGCGCCAGATCCATTTTATCCACGGGTACGTGATGCAGAGATTTAAACATCAATACTATGTCCATACTGGCATCTGCTGCGGGTATATTTTCAGCACAACCCAGTTCAAAACAAACATTAGGCAAATCAGTTGTTGTCAGATTCTGCGCATGCTGAATCGCATCAACTTCGAGCGCCAGTATCGCAGCCACTTTACCCGCCTTTGCAATAGCACGCGTCTTTTCTGCCTTACCACAACCTAGCTCGATAATATTTGCCTGTGCTAATGGTAATAACTGTTCATAAATTTCTTGTTCATCGCAGATTAAATCTATATCGGGTATGGCTATTTGCATGCTTACAACTTTCTAAATTAGAGGACTTTTACTACACGTTTAATAGCAACATCGTCAGAGCTGGTGCTGATACTGAACCCCAAGCGTTCAACCAAGGCAAGCATCGCGTGATTGGTGCCCATTACCTCACCTTCCATCTGCTTTAATCCCTTACTGACAGCAACTTGCATCAAACTGTTCATTAATTTAAGGCCTATACCTTTATGTTGCCATTCGTCAGCAATGACCAGTGCGAACTCACAACTATCTCCATCAGGATTGGTGATGTAGCGACACACGCCTAACTCGATTTCCTTGTCGTCTTGTTCAAGTACCGCGATTAATGCCATTTCACGGTCATAATCAATTTGTGTAAATCTGACCAGCATATTCTGCGTAAGTTCTTGCAGTGTATCCATGAAACGAAAATATCTGGCTTCCTCCGACAATCCGCGCACGAATATTTGTTCCAGCTCGGCATCTTCCGGGCTGATAGGTCGAATAACAATATCTGCGCCATCCGGCAACTGCCAATGACTGATGAGATGTGTGGGATAAGGGTGTATCGCCATATGTGCATATCGATGAGCAGATGGCGCAGGGAAATTGACAACTATGCGCGCATCTACTGCGATGACACCATTTTCATCGACTATTAACGGATTAATATCCATTTCCTTAATCCAGGGCAATTCACATACCATTTCCGATACACGTAGCAGCACGCCTTCCAGCGCATCCATATCTATCGGAGGCATGTGGCGGAATGCACCTAATAGCTTGGCAACACGGGTACGGGCTATCATATCGCGCACCAGATAACTATTCAGCGGTGGTAACGCAACCGCTCGGTCACCCAGCACCTCGACCATAATACCGCCAGCGCTAAAAGTAATGACAGGACCAAACACGGGATCGGTGGTTACACCCAGCATCAATTCACGACCATTGGGCTTAACTGCCATAGGCTCGATCACCACACCATCAATTCTGGCATTCGGCCTGTTAAGCTGTACTGCCTGAATAATCTCGTGATAAGCAGCTCTGACTGCTTCGGCATTACCCAGATTCAGGCGTATGCCACCTGAATCTGACTTATGCGAAATATCCGGCGAGTTGATTTTCATCACCACTGGCAAGCCCAACTCCTCTGCCAGCATTAATGCCTCATTGGGTGAACGGGCAATCACGGTCTTCGCTATGGGGATTTGGAATGCCGCAAGTATGGCCTTGGATTCCATTTCATTAAGCACCGTACGATGTTCTGCCAGCGCACCTTCTATCAGTAAACGTGCGCCCTCAACATCCGATGCCCGATGTTGTGCAAGCGGCCCCGGTGTTTGCATGAGCAGCTTCTGGTTCTGGTAATAAGCCGCAATAAAGGACAAAATCTCAACTGCAGGCTCTGGCGTTCGGAAGCTAGGGATTTTTGCCTGAGTGAATGCCAGTCGACTTGCTGCTACTTGTCCTTCTCCCATCCAGCAGGCAACTAAAGGCTTGTTAAATTGCTTAGCGACGGCTATCACTGCTTCAGCTGCTTGCAGCGGGTGGGTCATAGCTTGTGGCGTCAATATCGTCAGCACGCCATCTACACCAGGGTCTTGCATACATAACGTGACAGCATCACGATAGCGTTCTGCTGTTGCATCACCGATGATATCGACGGGGTTGCCATGTGACCAGGTTGCAGGCAAAACCGCATTCAGCTGTTCTATCGTTTCAGCAGTCAAGGTCGCTATATTAACGCCCAGATCTGCGGCTCGGTCGCTGGCCATCACGCCGGGTCCACCACCATTAGTCACAATAGCAAGTCGATTACCTGTTGGATGAAAGCGTGTTGATAATGCTTTGGCGGCGGAGAATAACTGCACGATAGTGTCTACACGAACGACACCAGCCCTGCGCAATGCTGCGTCAAATACGTCATCCGCCCCCACCAATGCACCAGTATGGGAAAAAGCAGCCTTGGATCCTGCTTCGTGGCGCCCTACTTTTACCAGAATAACGGGTTTAAACCGGCTGGCCGCGCGCAGTGCGCTCATGAAACTACGAGAATGATGTATACCCTCGATATACAGTAAGATACTTTCGGTTTGTGTATCCGATACCAGATAGTCCAGTATTTCGCCAAAATCCACATCTGCGGTCGCGCCCATGGAAATGATGCTGGAGAAACCCACGTCGTTAGGCTGCGCCCAATCCAGTATGGCCGTACACAGTGCCCCTGACTGAGAAATCAGCGCCAGCTTGCCTGCTTTTGCACCGCCATTACTAAAAGTCGCATTCAGCCCAACCGAAGGCCGCATAATGCCGAGACAGTTTGGTCCAATCAAACGCACGCCATAACGACGGGCATTTTCCACGACTGCACGCTCTAGTGCGATACCTTCTGGCCCTGCTTCGCTAAAGCCTGCCGACAATATCACCGCTGCACGCACGCCCTGTTTGCCACAGGCCTCAATAATGGCGGGTATTGCCCCCGCTTTGGTAGCAATAACCGCCAAATCCACAGCCTCACCGATCTCTTCTATACTGACATAGGCGCGCTGCCCCTGAATTTCTAGATAGCCTGGATTAATTGGGTAGAGATTGCCTTGAAAACCGCTTTCCAGCATGTTTTTAAACACCACGCCCCCAACCGACTCTATACGGTTACTCGCGCCTATAACGGCAACTGAACGCGGTGAAAAAAGAGGACTCAGATAATGTTGACCCATGAGGATACCTATGACTATGCAATTGGGATTGACCATGTACACAAAGCGTACAATTTCTTATCTTCAATATAGCTGATTTGTATGACGAATTCTGCATTCGGGAATTTTTTATGCTTAAATATTAAAAACAATCAGGAAAGTACTCATGCAAACTGCATACATTAGCCACCCTTCTTGCCACAAGCACGATATGGGCAATGACCATCCTGAGTCACCTGCCAGATTGTCCGCCATTGAAGACCAGCTGATTGCTTCTGGCATTTTTTCGTTTCTGCAACAACATGATGCCCCGCGCGTAACGCATGAGCAGTTAGCACGTGTCCACGCAGAAAACTACATACGTAGCATAGAAGCCGCAGCACCTAAACAGGGGTTGATACACCTCGATCCAGATACTGCAATGAATCCTTATACGCTTGAAGCGGCCTTACGCGCTGCTGGTGCAGCCGTATTAGCAACGGATCTGGTAATGACAGGACAAGTTGAAAATGCATTTTGCAATATTCGCCCACCTGGCCATCATGCGACACACAACGCATCCATGGGATTCTGTATTTTTAACAATATCGCGGTCGCTGCCGCCCATGCGCTAGCGCAGTATGGGCTCGAGCGCGTTGCTATCGTCGATTTTGATGTACACCATGGCAATGGTACTGAAGACATTTTCAAGGATGATAATCGCGTGATGCTATGTTCGACTTTCCAGCATCCGTTCTATCCTTATAGCGGTGCTGATAGCAGTAATGAGCACATTATCAATGTGCCACTCCCTGCTCGCAGTGACGCTCAGGCATTTCGAGATGCGGTGACGACACATTGGCTACCTAAACTGGACATGTTTAAGCCACAAATGATCTTTATTTCAGCAGGGTTTGATGCACATCGGGAAGATGATATGGCTAACATGGGTCTGGTCGAGGCTGATTACACCTGGGTCACGCAACAGATAAAAGCAGTGGCCACCAAACACGCACAAAAGCGCATCGTTTCAGTGTTGGAAGGCGGCTATGCTCTGCACGCCTTAGGTCGAAGCGCTACGGCGCACATACGGGTTTTGTGCGATTTATAGAGGCCTTTGCACGATTACTGCACTTGTTCATATTTCGTTGGAAATCAGCTCAAAATGCTCATGTACTACTTGTACACTCCGCTTTTTCGCTGATTTCCGCCTCATCTGAACTGCGCTCGCTACATCGTGCAAAGGTCTCTTATAAGTTAAAGTTAGCGAGCACGCCAGTTGTGTACTGCCGGCTCAAGCCCACTCAATGTTGGTATATGCTGCACACCCGTACTTAATTTAGCTTTAGGCACGCCCTGTCCTCCCACCCAAATAGTTGCTTTAGCTGGAAGCAGTTGATGCAACTCTGCCAAACTTTGCAAACACTGATTTTTAGGGAATGCGGTGTTGAACGACAGGCATAACACATCCGCTTGATGCGCACGCATTGCCGCATTGATTTCATAAACGGGTATTTGCGCCCCTAGGTTTATACAGGTCGCTCCCGCCAGTGTGAGCATCGCTTCCGCCATTAATAAACCTAAAATATGCTGTTCACCAGGTAAAGTTGTCAGCAATATTTTCGGAGGCATTAATGCACTTGAGAGCTGGTTAATTGTTGCTCGTAGTATGGCCTGAACTTGTTCTGAATAGGCATGCTCTTCAAAAATCGCTAACTGTCCTTGCATCCAGGCATCGCCCACCTGTGTATTCATTATGCTAAGACTGTCAGTGACAAAACGTGCCAATCCTTGTTCTATCAATAAATTACGCAGATATTGATGTATCTCGGAAATTTGATGTGTTTTCAGTAAACGTACAATTTCGATTTCGGTACTGTTGGTCGCATTGCTTGCCGTGTCTAAATTTAACATAGCGCCCAGTGTCGCAATGTCTAAATGCATAATTTTGCCTGGGCGATGACCCTGGTGCATCAAACGCTGGACCAGACGAATTTTATCTAAATCACTTGGCGCATAAACCCGCTCCCCGTTTTCATCACGCTCAGGGGCTGGAAAACCGTAACGACGCTCCCAGACACGCAAAGTGTCTTTTCCTAGTCCAGTATCCCGTTCAATTGCCGCAATATTGATATTTTTTTGCATATTATATTATTTGTCCTAGACAAATATTGACAGTATTCATAAATTGCCTTATTTTTAACACATATTTAACAACTTGACCAAGACAAATTATGAATAATATATTAATTGCTATGGCTATAATGTCAATAATCTATAGCTTACCAAGTGCAGCAGCACCAACTTGTCCAGCAATACTGGATCATCGGGTGAATACATTACTGGAACAACCTGCCGATTTATGTAGCTATGCAGGGAAAGTCGTGATGGTAGTTAATACTGCAAGTTATTGTGGTAATACACACCAGTATGCAGGACTGGAAGCCTTATACCACAAAGAAAAAGCTAATGGATTAGTCATACTAGGTTTTCCTTCAAATGATTTTGGATCTCAGGAGCCTGGAAGTAATAAAGAAATAGCAAAGTTTTGTCGGCTGACATACGGTGTGGAATTTCCTATGTTTGAAAAAACCGAGGTGACTGCAAGCAGTGCTAATCCACTCTTTAAACAGCTCATTGCTGCTACAGGTCATGCGCCACAATGGAATTTTCATAAATACTTAATCAGCCGCGATGGCAAAACAATTTTATCGTTTGAAAACACGGTAGATCCAGCCGATCCGGTGTTAGTTAAACAGATACAACAAATGCTCGCACAAAAGCCATGAAATCTATCGCCGTTATAGGCTCGGGCATTGCGGGTTTGTCGGCAGCCTGGCTGCTTGCCAAACACCATCACGTCACCCTGTATGAAGCTGATGACCGATTGGGTGGGCATAGTCACAGCGTGGAAGTGACACTGGAAGGAAAAACCGCAGCCGTTGACACCGGTTTTCTGGTTTGTAATGACCGCACCTATCCGAATTTGTTGAATTTGTTTGCCATGCTGGAAATACCACTCACAGCCAGTGATATGTCATTTAGCGTGCAAATTGCTGATGATGAACTGGCTTGGGCAGGTACATCTATCGCAACTTTGTTTGCTGATAAACGAAATTTAGTGCGTCCCCGTTTCTGGTTAATGATCAAAGATATATTACGCTTTAACCGTGAAGCACGGCGCTTGCTAGAAGACAAGCTTAACCAGAATACGTTAGAAGAGTTTCTAGTTCACAACAACTACAGCACGGCGTTCAGGGATTGGTATTTGCTGCCCATGGCAGCAGCGATATGGTCATGCCCTACTCAACAAATGCTGGACTTTCCTGCTCGTTCTTTTATTCATTTCTTTGATCAGCATGGTTTACTGCAAATCACTAATCGACCTCAATGGTTAACTATCAATGGTGGATCACGCAACTATGTGCAACGCATAGCCGATTGTCTTCCGCGTATTTGTTTATCACAAGCGGTCAGCAGCATCACTCGCACTGCTACTGGTGTGCAAGTCACCAGCAGCGCTGGAACACGAGATTTTGATGAAGTTGTATTAGCGACACACAGTGATCAGAGTCTGGCCATGCTCAGTGATTTCAGCGCAGATGAATCACGCATACTAAGTGCCATCAAATATCAGCCAAATAAAGCCATACTGCATACCGACAGCAGCATTTTGCCTGCAAGATCTATGTGGTCAGCGTGGAATTTTCACACTAAAAATGCGGCACCTGGACAATCCCCAGTCAGCGTCACTTACCTGATTAACCAGCTCCAGCCTCTGCCTTTTCAAACACCGGTCATGGTGACGCTCAATCCCGATGTTGAAATTGCGGCTGATAAAATTATTCGTAGTTTTGATTATGCCCACCCTGTATTTGATCAGGCAGCCATTACGGCACAAACTCAACTATCTCAAATTCAAGGCAAGAACCATACTTGGTTTTGTGGCGCATGGACAGGGTTTGGCTTTCATGAAGACGGCCTGAAATCAGGCATGGCAGTTGCGCAAAGTTTAGGTGCAAGCATTCCATGGGTAGTTAGTTCATGAAGCCCGAGGTTGTCATAGGGCACATCATGCACTACCGACATTATCCGGTAGCGCATCAATTTACTTATCCTACTTATTTTCTACGGTTTTCTATCGATGATATTGCCAATTTGAGCAATCGCTGGTTATCGATAGACAGGTGGAACCTGTTCAGCTTCCATAACCGTGATCACGGTAAACATGATGGCAGCAGTTTAGCTATCTGGATACGCCAGTTACTCGCTGATAACGGCATCACAACGGCGAATGGTGACATTGTTTTACACACTTATCCTCGCATACTCGGGTACGTTTTTAATCCTGTCAGCTTCTGGTTTTGTCATGACCAGGATGGTGATGTGAGAGCCATTTTATGTGAAGTAAATAACACCTTTAACGAGCATCATAGTTATCTACTCAGTCATCTCGACCAACGCCCCATCGTTGAACATGAGTGGCTGCAATGCCACAAGCAGTTTCATGTATCCCCATTTTTTGCAGTGGCAGGTGAATACCAGTTCAGATTTCGATGGAAGGATGAAAACTGCGTATTCCAAATCAATCATCACCTCAATGAGGAAAAAATGCTCAGCACCACTCTCTCAGGAGTTAAGTGCGATTTAACCTCCAACAGATTGATTAAATTGTTTTTTAGTCAGGCATGGATGACGCTGGCAGTCATCATCCGTATTCATCTTCAGGCCTGGCATTTATGGCGTAAAGGCGCGAAATTTCACCCTAAGCCCCAACCACCGAATGAGGAAATAAGTCGATGAGCAGCCCCAGTATAAGTTTAATACCACCCAAAATTGATAAATTGCCACGTGCAGGACGTATCTTCGTCAAATTATTAACGGGGATACAAACAGGATATTTGACTTTGCACGCACCCGAAGGCTGGCATATGAGTTTTGGTGACCCACATCATTCATTACATGCCAATTTACATATCTATGACTGGGATGTATGCAATGAAATTCTGGCCAGTAGTGATATTGGCCTAGGTGAAACCTATATTGCTGGTCGTTGGTTTAGCCATGATATTCCTGCACTGATAGCTATCGCCATTCATAATCGCGACAGTCTGGCCAAAGTCATGCGCGGTAGCCTGTTAAGCCTGCTGGCTTACCAAATCAAACATAAATTGCGCACTAATACCAAGTCCGGCAGCCGTAAAAACATACTTGCTCACTATGATTTAGGTAACGATTTCTATCAATTATGGCTAGATCCAAGCATGACCTATTCTGCTGCATTGTTTGAGAATGACTCACAACGTAGCTTGATTGATGCCCAACAGGCGAAATATCAACGCATATTTGATCAACTCGAATGCAAGGCGAGCCAATCGATATTGGAAATCGGTTGTGGTTGGGGTGGATTTGCTGAAATGGCTGCAAACAACAACTGTGTCGTTCACGGCGTGACGCTGTCGCCCAGTCAATTAGGCTTTGCTCTAAATCGCACTGCTCATTATCACGAAACGGTGCGGCCGAATTTAAGCCTTACCGACTATCGTGATATACAAGGCCAATATGATCATATTGTTTCCATAGAAATGTTTGAAGCCGTTGGCGAGCGCTATTGGACTAGTTACTTCAAAACGGTTAAGCGCTTGTTGCGCCCTGATGGCAGCGCGGTAATACAAACCATTACGATAGATGACGCGCTGTTTAGCAGTTATCGTCGTAGCACTGATTTTATTCAGCAGTATGTGTTTCCCGGCGGCATGTTGCCATCCATCAGCTTATTCAAAAAACTGGCGATGAAATCAGGATTAAAAGTCATCGATGCCTATCCATTTGGGCAGGACTATGCAGAAACCCTTAAGCGCTGGCGTGTGCAATTCCACCAGACTTGGGAGCAAGCGCAGAAGCTCGGTTTTGATCAGCGTTTTTATCGACTATGGGATTTTTATCTGGCCTATTGCGAAGCTGGATTCACCGCAGGCTCGACCAATGTTTATCAAATTAAACTCATCCACGCGGATCAATAAATGAATACGCTAAAACTATGGTTAACAGGGAGTTTGGCTATGTTGTTATCAAGTTGTTCCAGCGCACCTATACAAAGCTATCAGGATGAAAAGCCCGTATTAGACGTTAGTCAGTACTTTATGGGCACGATAGATGGGTATGGCATGTTTCAGGACAGATCCGGCAAAGTCGTCAAGCGCTTTCATGTTGTTATCAACGCACATTGGGATAATAACATCGGCACATTAGATGAGCATTTTACCTGGTCTGACAATACCACCAGCCAGCGCATCTGGACCATTACTAAATTTGACGCTCATCATTACCAAGGTACGGCTGCAGATGTAGTCGATGCAGCACAAGGCACTGCTTACGGTAATGCCTTGCAATGGCGTTATGTATTGCAATTGCCCGTTGATGGCAAAGTTTATAATGTAAATATCGACGACTGGATGTATCAAATCGACGAAAGCTCGCTCATGAATCGCTCTAAAATGAGCAAATTTGGTTTTCACTTAGGCGATATCACCCTTTATTTTAAAAAGCGTAGCGCATGAGCTTAAACGCTAAAATTCGTAATTGGGATGATAAGGTAGTGTGGATTACTGGTGCATCCTCAGGTATAGGGGCTGCATTAGCACAGCAGTTTATAAGCTTGGGGGCGCGTGTGATTGTCAGTTCTCGCCACCTCGATACTATGCCACATGCGTATGTCATTGCCTGCGACACAACCAACGTGGACAGCTTAAATCATGCTGCAGCAGAGATACGCCGAATATACGGTCAGCTTGACCTCATCATTGCCAATGCAGGCAATCACACGCCCATGCACGCCGATAGTATTGATATGGCTGCGGCCACAGCGCTTATTAATACCAATTTCACTGGCACAGTAAATACAGTTGCGACTGCGTTACCCATACTCAAAATCGGTGGTGGTATTGCAGTCGTAGCTAGTGTTGCAGGGTATCGTGGTTTACCCACAGGGCTTATCTATGGTGCGACCAAAGCTGCGTTGATTAACTTTACAGAAACCCTGTATCTGGATTTAGTACCTAAAGGTTATAGCGTTTACCTGATTAACCCAGGCTTTGTAAAAACACCGCTCACCGATAAAAATGCATTTGCCATGCCTGCCCTGATCACTGCTGATGCAGCTGCCTCCGCAATTATCACAGGAATGGAACACGGGGATTTTGAGATTCATTTCCCTAAAAAATTTACCCGCATCATGAAACTGCTACGATACCTGCCCTACCGCGTCTATTTTTGGCTTATCCATAAAGGAACAGGATTATGAACTTAGATGCACTCATACATTATTATGAAAATCTGACATTGGTTGATGTTGAAGACATGGGCAATTATTATGCAGATGATGCCTATTTTCGTGACCCATTTAACGAAGTTAATCAACTCAGCGACATACAGGGCATATTCAGGAAAATGTATCAACAAGTTGATGAGCCCAGTTTCCAGATTTTGGAGCGCTATATCAGCGACAATGGCGTAAGCCTGACATGGAATTTTAACTTCCGACTCAAAACCCCAGGCAAACCCCTGAAATCCATACATGGATTAACCCTGCTGCATTTTAATGATGCAGGCAAAGTGACTTACCATCGTGATTGCTGGGATGCTGCACATGAGCTATATGAGCAGCTACCAGGTATAGGGTTGCTGTTTGGTTTCATGCGAAAAATAATAGGCCATTAAAAAGCCCCAACGCATAAACTTGAGATTATCGGGACAAAACCTAGAGCGTATTAGCTGTAAAAATAGCTGCATAATGATAGGGTGGCAGCTCAACCAGCCTATCCAACTTATAGCCTGCCGATAGTAAAACTGCAGAAGTTTGGGTTACGGACATGCGTAATTCCGTTTTGGGGCCTCGTGGTTGCCCTAAGACTGGTGTTTGCTCACGTGGCATATCGTGCCAGTTGATAATGGCAAATTGACCTGCAGGAGATAGCACCTGTGCAATCTGTTGGCATAGTCCAATTTGATCGGGCACGCCATGAAAGGTATTGGCCATCAACACATAGTCCATTTTATGTGGAATCAATTGACTTAATGCCATCGCATCACCCAATATCCAGTCACAATTAACTAATTCTGCACAATGAACTCGAGCCAAAGCGAGCATAGTTGCATCCAAATCATATCCAATAACGTGTGCAGGTTGAATGTGACGTGCTATCGCGGCAGTAAAGTAACCATCACCACACGCCAAATCGAGAACTGACATCTCATGCGTTATACCAATATCATGGATTACCGCATCAGGATTAGGCCATAAGGCATGCCACCAGTCGGCATCTGGCATGGCAGTAGCAGGAAAAATTGTATTATGCATATCCGCCTAAGCCACAAATTCCAACGCATTATCATCAGGATCACGGCAAAAAAGCGCTGCTCGCCCCGATTGACTCATAGTGTAGTGGATACCTGCTGCATCCAAACGGCTTGCCAACAATGCCACATCAGTTACAGTAAAAGCGGCATGTCTGTCACGCCCGCCATGCGCTGGCCGTGTTAAACCCTGCTCTGGGTTAGGTAAGCACATCAAGTGGATTTGTGTGTCACCAATGTCATACCAAACGCCTGTAAAGCTCATTTCTGGACGGCTGGGATTAGGTATCAGATCCAATATGCCTTCGTAAAACCCACGTGCACGGGGTAAGTCAGCAACTATCAGAGACACATGACGCAATGCCTGCACTAAACTCATAAAGATTCTTTCTGTTCTAATTGACCTGAAAATAGGCTGGCTATCATTATCATGGCAGCACCTACCCATTCACGGGCATTGAGAGACTCACTGGTAAACCAGTACACCGTTGTAGCCGAGACAACGAGCTCGAATAATAAAATTACGATAGCCCGATTTGCAGCAACATGCATCAGCCCATATTGTATGCATAACGTGATCCCTATCATAGCGAGTCCAATAATAAACAGTAACAGCCATACCGATGATGTGTATTGATCCCACGCGCTAAAAGCATGACCCTGTAGCAGAATCAAAGGCAGCGCTACGATTACCCCGCCTATCCAGATACCGATGGATTTGGCTTGTATGCTGATGGCACTGGATTTTTTTACCGTGACATTCGTTAACGCGAAACTTATTCCGGCAGACAACCCCATCCATTCTGCCAGATTAGCCGGCAGCGGCAGACGCCCATCTGCCTGCCACATCATCAATAATACACCCATGAATGAAAAACCCACAACAACATAGCCGATACGTTGTAATTTTTCACCCAGAATGAGTCTTGAAAAAATAATTGTCCATAGTGGAGCCAGGTAAAACAACAATGTTACGCGCATGACTTCACCATTGATGACTGCATACACATAAGCCGTGTTCGTCCAGCCTGAGCAGATGACGATAGCCAGCCATAACCATTTGGCATTAACAACGGTACGCAAGTGTTTGAAATAAAATGGCAAGCCTATAGTCAACGCCATGCCGTAGGTGATGAAGCTGGCCATCAACGACGACACCCCCATCTCACTCAGCCAGCGATACGGATACCAAATTGAACCCCATAAACTCGCGCTAATTAATAAGGCAATTATGGGTAGTGCTGCGTTTTTGTGGGCGGTGTGCATTATAATGTTGGTTTTTCCAGTTGCGTTTCGTGCGATGAATCCGTATCTCAGCAGTTTACAGCCTTATCCATTCCAAAAATTGCGCGAATTGTTTGCGGGAGTAATTCCCTCACCTGCACACAGCGCGATTAATCTGTCCATAGGCGAACCCAAACATGCAACTCCTGAGTTCATCAAAACCGCGCTGATCAACAACCTGGATGGTCTGGCCAGTTACCCGCTTACTGCAGGTTTGCCCGTTCTACGCAAATCAATTGCGAATTGGATAGCGCGCCGCTATGGTATCCCAATACCCAATGTAGACACACAAATATTGCCAGTGAATGGCAGTCGTGAAGCGCTTTTTGCCTTTGCACAAACCATCATAGATCCATGTTTTGCCGAGCCTGTTGTTATTTCACCGAATCCGTTTTATCAGATTTACGAAGGTGCAGCTTTATTAGCAGGCGCGCAGCCCTATTTCTTACCGACTACGCCCGAAAACAACTATCAAATGGACTTCGGCAGCGTGCCGGAAACCATACTGACACGCACGCAATTAGTGTATGTATGCTCGCCTGGCAACCCCACAGGTAAAGTTATGAGTCTGGACGAATGGCGCGCACTATTTGCGCTGTCTGACCGTTATGGCTTTGTAATTGCAGCTGATGAATGTTATTCCGAAATTTATTTTGACGAAGCACATCCACCACTGGGCGCATTACAAGCTGCTCAAGAATTTGGACGCGGAGATTATAAAAATCTGGTCGTATTTTCCAGCTTATCCAAACGCTCCAATGTGCCGGGCATGCGTTCGGGATTCGTCGCAGGTGACGCCAGCATCATTGCCAAATTCACGCTCTATCGCACTTATCACGGCTCCGCTATGTCACCCAGCATACAGCTGGCCAGCGTTGCCGCCTGGGATGATGAAGCACACGTAGTGGAAAATCGCCGTCTCTATGCAGAAAAATTTGCCGCCGTGCAGCCTGTGCTCAATAGCGTAATGCCAGCCGCAATGCCTGATGCCGCATTTTACCTGTGGGTACGCGTGCCGAATGGCGATGATGAGGCATTTGCACGTCAGCTTTATTCAGATTATCACGTCACCGTCTTACCTGGTTCCTTCCTTGCCCGCGATGCCGATGGCAGCAACCCGGGCAAAGGCTTTATCCGTATCGCATTAGTCGCCCCGCTCGCTGAATGTGTAGCAGCGGCTGAACGTATTCAACAATTAACTCTTCAACTTACTCATTAAAAGGAAACAGAATGTCTGATATTCAACAACTGATCGAAGAAGCATTTGAACGCCGTGCTGACATCAACCCCAAGAATGCTGAACCTAAGCTAAAGGATGCAATTGCACACGTGCTGGAAGAACTAGATAAAGGTCGTTTACGTGTAGCCAGCAAAGAAAACGGTGTATGGGTTACCCATCAATGGCTGAAAAAAGCCGTGTTGCTGTCATTCCGTCTGGAAGATAACTTCTTCATCAAAGGCGGTTTCACCAACTACTTCGACAAAGTACCATCCAAATTTGCGGATTACAACAGCCGTGATTTCCGTGAAGGCGGTTTCCGTGTTGTACCACCTGCAGCAGCTCGTCGTGGTTCATACATCGGCAAAAATGTCGTATTGATGCCTTCCTACATCAACATCGGCGCTTACGTCGATGAAGGCACCATGGTTGATACCTGGGCTACCGTCGGTTCATGCGCACAAATCGGTAAAAACGTACACCTGTCAGGCGGCGTAGGTATCGGTGGTGTATTGGAGCCAGTGCAAGCCAACCCTACCATCATCGGTGACAACTGCTTCATCGGTGCACGTTCTGAAGTGGTTGAAGGTGTTATCGTAGAAGACAACGTCGTTATCTCCATGGGTGTGTACATTGGTCAAAGCACCAAAATCTACGACCGTGAAACAGGTGAGGTAACTTATGGTCGCGTACCAGCGGGTTCAGTTGTGGTCAGTGGTAACTTGCCATCAAAAGACGGCAGCTACAGCTTGTACTGTGCAGTAATCGTGAAAAAAGTAGACGAAAAAACGCGTAGCAAAGTGGGTATCAACGAGTTATTGCGCGGGATTTAAGCTTAAGCGCATGCATGCTGATTGTAATTGGCATGTATGCCTTAACTTAAGACCATTAGTTTCAATGTCATTAACCAAATCCCATAATCTGCGATGACTATTTCCAGCCAAATTCGTGCACAAGCACAAGACCTCCTTAACTTCATAGACGCCAGCCCCAGCCCTTGGCACGCGGTGCAGACAGTGAAACAGCATTTAACCGCGCATGGATATAGTGAGTTGCAAGAAGCCGAGCGCTGGTCGTTAGCTGCGGGCGGAAAATACTACGTAGTGCGTGGTGGCGCTTCAGTGATCGCCTTTCAAATCGGACAGCATGAGATTGCCAAGTCTGGTTTACGTATCATAGGCGCACATACTGATTCTCCGGGCTTACGTCTAAAGACTAATGCAGCACAGGTCTCGGATGGTTTGGTGCGGTTAGGTGTGGAAGTCTATGGCGGGCCTATCTTAGCGACATTTACTGATAGGGATTTGAGTCTGGCTGGTCGTGTCAATGTGCGTACAGCAGATGGATTTTCTACGCATTTATTGAAATTTGATACGCCTGTCGTGCGCTTGCCAAATCTGGCGATACACATGAATCGTGATGTGAATGATCAAGGATTGAAGCTGCACAAACAAAATGAATTACCGCTGATATTCGGGGTCGCTGAAGATAAAAAAACAGCACCTGAACAGTTTTTAAACCACATTGCTCAAGCATTAAATATCAACGTGGAAAATATCCTTAATTACGAATTCAATGTGTTTGATACCCAAAAAGGCAGTTTTTGGGGTATCGACAATGAATTTATTGCCGATAGTCAGCTCGACAATCTGGCTTCATGCCATGCCGCACTAACTGCCTTGTTGGCGTCTGACCATGCCAACACAACTAATATCTGCGCACTATTTGACCACGAAGAGGTAGGTAGTGAAAGCGCAACAGGCGCTGATGGCAGTTTTGCTCAGGACGTAATTCAGCGGATATTCTCGGCATTCGGCCTAGACGAAGAAGCGCGGCATTGCGCCTTGGCAACGAGCTTCTTTATCAGCGCAGACATGGCGCACGCGTACCATCCTAACTTCCCCAACGCCTATGAGCCACAACATAAGGTCATGGTTAACGCGGGCCCGGTGATTAAAACCAACGCCAATCAACGCTATAGCACTAACGCAGACACTGCTGCACGCTTTACGTTGTTATGTGAGGCCGCTGGTGTACCTGTGCAAAATTACACGCACCGCACCGATTTAGGCTGCGGCAGCACCATAGGTCCGATATTAGCCTCACGCCTAGGCATAGCGAGTGTTGATGTAGGTTGCCCGATGTGGGCGATGCATAGTCTGCGTGAAAGTGCGGGTGTAATGGATCACAACTATATGATTTCGGTGATGCAGACTGCTTACAGCAGTTAATCCGTAATATTAACTGGCATCCCTACTTCCACACGATCAAACAGATCAGTGACATCTGCATTACGCATACGTACGCAACCGTGAGAAGCTGGAGTACCCATGAGATGTTCTTCGTTAGTACCGTGGATATAAATATATCTGGCGTGGGTATCAACGTCGCCCCCCTGATTTTTACCTGACTCGCGCCCATCCAGCCACAGTATACGGGTCAATATCCAGTCTCGATCAGGATAGGCTGCGGCAAGTTGTGGATTCCAAACTTCCCCTGTCGGCTGACGCGCACTAAATACTGCATAGAGTGGCGCACCAGCACCGATTTTTTCACTAATTACATGTTTGCCACGTGGCGTTTTGTAGCTGCCCATCTGTTCGCCTGCGCCATTGGCCGCAGTAGAAACAGGATATTGGCGAATGAGTTGCGGATCACCATTTAGATCGTCTTCGAACAGGTATAACTGCTGTAGACGCAGGCTGATTTCTATGCGGTAGGACATTTTTGTGCTTTCTGCTGCGCACGACGTTGCGCAAAAAAATCGGATAACATAGTACTGCATTCACTAGCGAGCACACCACCTGTGACTTGGGTATGGTGATTTAATTGAGACTGTTCAAACAGATTTAATACGCTGCCAGCTACGCCTGTTTTGGCATCAGTCGCGCCATAGATCAAACGCGTTACCCGAGCATGCATCATCGCACCTGCACACATGGTACACGGCTCTAAAGTGACGTATAAACTGACCTCAGGCAAACGATAATTTTGCAAATACTGCGCCGCTTCACGTAACGCGAGCATTTCTGCATGGGCTGATGGATCATGCAGTGCAATAGGCGCATTGCTGCCACGCCCTATGATATTTCCTTCATGCACAACAACTGCACCCACGGGCACTTCACCACGTTCCGCAGCTTGTTGCGCAAGGACAATTGCCTCACGCATGTAATACTCGTCACTAAGCATTTATGCGGGAAATACACCCGTGGATAAATAACGATCACCACGGTCGCAGACGATAGAAACAATAGTAGCATTGCTAACTTGCTTGGACAGCTCTAAAGCCGCAAACAATGCACCACCAGATGATATTCCAGCAAAAATACCTTCTTCACGCGCTAAACGACGCGTAGTTTCCTCTGCATCAATCTGACTGACCAATCGGATTTCGTCGGTACATTGCTTGTCATAAATTTTTGGCAAATACGCTTCCGGCCATTTACGTATACCTGGAATTTGCGCACCTTCTTCTGGCTGTACCCCGACAATACGCACATCAGGATTTTGTGACTTCAAATAGCGCCCGGTGCCAGTAATCGTACCTGTTGTACCCATACTACTGACAAAATGCGTTACCGTGCCCTCGGTGTCGCGCCAGATTTCCGGACCCGTAGTATCAAAGTGTGCTTGTGGGTTATCGCTATTGCTAAATTGGTCGAGAATAATACCCTGCCCGGCTTGTTGCATAGTTTTGGCAAGATCTATCGCCTCTTCCATGCTGCCTGCCTGACTCGTTAGGATAATCTCGGCACCAAAGGCACGCATGACCTGACGACGCTCTATGCTCATGTGTTCAGGCATGATGAGTATAAGCTTATAGCCTCGCATGGTAGCTGCCATTGCCAATGCAATACCCGTATTGCCGCTGGTCGCCTCGATTAGCGTGTCACCTGGCTTGATTTCGCCACGCGCTTCGGCATGCATCACCATGGCTAATGCTGCACGATCTTTGACCGAGCCTGCAGGATTGTTACCTTCAAGTTTAACCAGTATGGTGTTACTGGTTTCGCCGGGCATGCGCTGCAATTTAACTAAAGGCGTGTTACCAACAAAGTCGGCTAAGTATTTGTAATCAGGCATGATATTGCTCACGCAATATATCTACGTATCGTGCAGTACCTTCAGCCACAGTAAGCATGTCTTTGGTGTACCCCATACTACGTAAAGCACTGATATCGGCTTGAGTAAAGCTTTGATATTTCCCCTTGAGGGCTTCTGGAAAATCAATATACTCGATCAATCCTTGCTGCTGTAAGGCAGTCAAATCCAGTGCTGCTTCACCATTGTGATGACGACATTGGTTAATGACGGCAACAGCAACATCGTTAAATGGCTGACTGCGTCCTGTACCTAAATTAAATATACCTGAAGCATCTGGATGATCGAGGAACCACATATTTACTTTAACGACATCTTCTATCGATACAAAGTCACGACTTTGCTCACCATTACCATAACCAGCACAGCCTTCAAACAATTTAACCTTGCCCGTAGCCATGTATTGATTAAAAAAGTGATAAGCAACCGATGCCATACGGCCTTTATGTTGCTCGCGTTGTCCATAAACATTGAAATAGCGGAAACCAACGATTTGTGAAGTTTTATCTTCCCAGATACGACGCACTGCCTGATCAAACAGAAATTTCGAATATCCGTACACATTCAAAGGTGATTCATGCTCGCGGCGTTCAGAGAAAACCGTGCCTGAACCGTACACCGAAGCAGATGAAGCATAGAGGAAAGAAGCCTGATTTTCCTGGCAAAAATCCAGCACATCCATGGAATAACGATAATTGTTCTCCATCATGTAGCGACCGTCAGTTTCCATAGTGTCAGAACATGCACCTTCATGAAATACTGCGGTCACTGCGCCATCCAGTGAGTTGTTATGAAGCAACTTCATGAAGTCAGTTTTATCAATATAATCAGCAATCTCACAATCAACCAGATTTTTAAATTTATCTGCTTTAGTCAGATTATCCACTGCAATAATATCGGTAATCCCTCTATCATTTAGCGCTTTGACAATATTAGAACCTATAAAACCTGCTGCACCTGTAACTACATAATAATACATACGCTACTTTCTATTTAATACGATAAAAACGGTTAGCTAATTCTTTACCAGCGGGGAGATTATCTAATCGGTCACCCACTGCCTCACTTAACATGGCAAAGCGTACATCAGGTGCTGGATGGGTTTTAAACAGCAATGCAACGCTACTATCCCCTGGCGCAACATGACCAATTTCCTCTAGCACAGTGGGTAAGCCATAAGCGTCATAGCCCGCACGAGCAGCAAGTACCAATCCCATACGATCGGCTTCAAATTCAGCGCTCTTGTCTAACTTGCGAGACATTATTTCAGCACCACTACCTATGAGATTTTGTAATGCGGCTTGTCCTTTAACTTCACGACCTAGCGCATCTGCTCCCAGTCCGATAATTTGACTCTGCTGCAAAATCTTAAGCTGGTGCTTGCGTACAACGTGTGCGATTTCATGACCCAGTACGCCAGCAAGGTCAGACTCATTATTGAGTTTTTTATATAAACCTTTGGTAATAAATACAAAACCACCCGGTGCTGAAAAAGCATTGATATCATTGCTTTCGATAACACCGAACTGCCAAGGCAGGTCTGGACGTTCACTTTGTAAAGCCACCCAACGCCCAACCAGATTTACATAGTTCTGTAATTTTGCATCCTTAACGAGTGGGGATGCACCCAGTAAATTACCAGAAACCTGACGACCTATCTGAATTTCATCATCGACAGAAGTACCCTTGATTGCGCCTAGCAAAACTGCAGCAGGATCTAATTTATTGGATTTTGTCGTATCCCCAATGTTGTCGGTAGTCTGACTAGTATTATTGCTAGGCAACTGCTTCAGGACATTATTCAAATCATTAAGGTCAAAAGCGTAGGCCGATGTTACGCTGAGGGTTGTTAACAATAAACTTATCATCGTCTTTTTCATATCAGCATCCTTCATTGGCTATCAACGGGAGCAGGAAGATAAGCAATACTTTGCTTGATCAACTTGCCTTGTTTAGCAAAACTCTTTGCTGTGTTTGTGCTTACCTGGTAGCTAGCCAATTCGCTCATACCTTGCGCACTATAATGTGCCGATTTTAAATCTTCTTCACTCAAACCACGCACACCCGCAGTTGCAACGATTTGTCCAGGCTGACGTTTACCCGTGGCCATTTGTGCTATGCCTGCAAGATCAGCACCGCTATTACTAACTACCGCGCCTGATGTTCGCACAGATAACATACGCACCCAGCCTTTGCTGGCACCGACACCAATTTGTAACCATCCACCTTGCTTGGTAAGCACGTTTACAGTACTTCCCTTGCTCAACTTGGTAATTGGCTTTGCAGTGCTACTAGGTAACGCATAAATCGTTTCGGATTTAATCAGGACGCCGGGTGTAGCTGCAATAGCGGCACTACTGAATATGCTTATACTCAGTAATAAAGCAGATAATTCTCGACGATATATCATTGCACGCTCCTGACTTAAAAGATTAATTCTACCTTGACTTGCGCAATCTGCGGTGACAATAGATACTTATTGGCAATTCTATCAAGAAAGCCTGTTTTGAGAACTTGGATTACGCAATTGGGCAATGCATGGTTGAAACGCTGGTCTGCGGTATTAGCTATGGCCTATTTCGCCATGCATTTACTGGAAGTGGCTGTTAGTCCACGTACTTACGACAGTGCGACACGCTGGATTATCGTCAAACAAATTTACTTTACCGCAGTGCAAGCGCTGCCGATATTCTTGGCTTATTCGCTCATTATCAGTGCCCTGCTGATACATATCATGGTATCTGTTGCCCGTGACTTAGGCTTATCGGGTTATGTCCCTGGCTTGATAGTCGGTTTTTTATTAACACAACTCTTACCATTGTTGTCAGCGCTATTTGTTGCACTGCGTTCGGGGGCTGCGATCAATACTGAGATTGCGTTAATGCATGTCAATAATGAAATTACCGCATTTGAGCATGCGCAAATTGACCCTATGCGTTATGAATACATGCCACGTGTTATTGGTGGCGTAGCATCGGTACTCACATTGACAGGGTTGTCCATACTAGGCGCATTATGCGTGGCTTTTGTCGGCATTTACGGTTGGGTCTGGGAGAATTGGTCCTGTTATGCACACATGATGGCGCAATTACTACCTGTTTCATTGATACTGGGCGTAGTAGTAAAAACCATATTGTTCGGCTTGGCTGTCACACTCATCCCACTGAAAACGGGGTTGGAAATCCCTAAACGTTTATTTCTGGTACCTGTCGCAGTGCTCAAGGGCATGATGCGTGTTTTTTTCGCAATTGTTTTAATTGAGGTGGCATCATTAGCATTGAATTACATATAAATTACTGTGCGGATGAAGCTGAGCGGCGCGCGCGTATCACTACCCTGCTAGGTGCAAGTGGGCATGAGTGTGCGTTGATCTCGCCTGAATTGCCCTTACGTGTCAATTTGACTTGCCTCGAAAATATTGCACTTATTGACCAGCTACACCAGCACGCCACTTGGATCCATGCCAGCGAACGAGCACAACAATTACTAACCTGCATGGGCTATCAGGATATAGCTACGAAACGCGATGAGGATTTAACTTACAGCCAGCGTTTTGCCGTCAAAATGGCGCGTGCCATTATGCTAAAACGTCCACTAATCGTCATAGACCGTCCTGCACTATTATTACCCGATGTATTTTATCCGCAAATTTTACGCTCTACACTCGCTTGTCTATTACATGAAGCTTGCGAATATGTAATTATTGACTATAGCTGGTACACCCCGCTTTATGAGACGCTACCATGAACGAATCCATGCAATTTAAAGTCGGTTTATTTATATTCAGCAGCATAGTATTTGCCGCTGGTTTCTTCGCTTATTTAGGTTATGAGCGCGGCTGGTTTGAACAAAAATTAAGTTACACCCTAATTGCCCCCAATGCGGAAAATATTACCGTGGGTATGCCTGTCAGCTTTCGTGGCATTCCGGTCGGACAAGTCAATAGCCTATCCCTCACCAAGCAAGGCATGGCGCGAATTATAATTAGCGTAGATAGTCAGCAGAGTGTATGGCTGCGTGCTAATAGCCAATTCTCGCTAGACAAGCCTTTGGTTGGCGCGGCCAGAATAAAAGTTGAATCAGCTGATTTGAATAGCCCAGAGCTCAATACAAAGACAACCCACCCACTGAATATTGCCACAGGTGGCGTTGATGTGCCGGCGCTTGTTGCCAAAGTGAATGGTGTGCTTGACCAATTCAATCAACTTGCGGCTAATCTTGCCTACATCACTCGCCGTAATGGTGAGGCGAATACCGCACTGGTCAACGTCCAGCACATTACGCAAGCAATGACGGGTAAATATGGCATCAGCCAAGGTCTGCTTGGTGGCGAACAACAGGCGCAATTATTAATCGACACATTACAAAACACGCGTGATTTAACCCATAACCTCAATCAATTATCGGTAAAAATTGATCACATGGCCTTTGATAAGGGTGGCCTGGCAGATAAAGCCGACGCTTCGTTGGCACAAATACCGCCGATGCTCACCGACATACGCACCAGTCTTAAAAAGGTCGATGAGCTATTAGTTAATACAAATGCACTCACCAGCAATCTCAAACAAGGTACTGATGATATGGGGCAACTAAGGTCAGAAGTTGATGAAGCCTTAAGCAAAACGAATCAGCTTATTACTAAAATAAACCGTTTCCTGCCCGCAGGTAAAGCTGGCGAGGTGAAACTGCCATGAAGACATCCGCGCTTATCCTTGTGTTGCTGTTAAGTGCGTGCGGCGGAGGTCCAACTGTACCTGATTGGCAAATCGACACGCAAGCTGCTATGGCACGTTACACCCAATATTACTTAGAAGGCCGTAGCAAACTGGCACTTGCCAGCTTTAACAAGGCGCGTAGTGCAAGTGCAGCGACTGCCGACATCAATGCAGTAGCGCATTTAGAATTGGTGCGATGTGGCGTGGCAATGGCGGCTCTGGATAGCGCACCCTGTACAGGCTATACATCACTGGCAAGTACGAATTCAGTAGATGCAAATTATTATCACTTTTTAATTGGAGACTGGCGTTTATTAAATGCAAAAATACTACCCAGTTCTTATCAAGCCATGGTAGTAGCTGATTCTGTCGCAGAATCAAATGCTCGTATTAGTCAGATCAGCGATCCACTATCACGTTTGATTGCAATTTCAGTTAATGTAGTAAGGCAGCAATACGACAACCAAACTTTGGACATTGCAATCAATACCGCAAGTGAACAAGGCTGGCGCAGACCATTACTTGCCTATTTGCTAGTACAAGAAAAAAACACCCCTGATCCAACACAACAGCAGCTGATTCGGGCTAGAATAGAACTGCTGCAATCATCCCTACAAAATTAATAAGGAGACAACATGAGCAAGCTGCACGAAGTCAAAAAATTAGGTCAATCCATCTGGCTTGATAATTTGTCCCGTACTATTATCAAAGAAGGTGAACTGGCAAAATTGGTGAATGAAGATGGCGTCACTGGCATTACTTCTAATCCTGCCATTTTTCAAAAAGCACTCACGGAAAGTCCATATTACAAAGAACAATTTGATCAATTAAAGTTAACCACGCCGGATCCAGAGATGCGTTATGAGGCGATGGTTATTCCTGACATACAAGCTGCCTGTGATATTTTACTCGCTACCTATAAAGCCTCGGATGGTGATGATGGTTACGTGAGTCTGGAAGTATCACCCAACCTTGCAAATGATGCAGAAGGCACTATTGCAGCAGCCAAACGATTACATGCAGAAGTTAACCGCCCTAACCTACTTATTAAAATCCCGGCAACACCAGCTGGCCTGATTGCTTTTGAACAAGTCATCGGCATGGGTATCTCGGTCAACATCACATTATTGTTTTCCATAACCCAGACAGTTCGTACTTTTGAAGCCTATATCCGTGGATTACGTATATATCTCGCTAATGGCGGGAATGGTCGTAACATCAAAGCGGTGGCGAGCTTATTTTTGTCTCGCGTAGATTCCAACATAGACCCACGTTTAGCAGCTATTAACACCCCAGCGGCACTTGCTTTGCAAGGACACGCTGCTTTAGCTATCTCCAAACTAGCATACCAGCGCTATAAACAAATATTCCATGGTGACTACTTTGCAGATTTGGCAAAAGCGGGCTGCCGTCCACAATATTTGTTATGGGCTAGTACGGGCACTAAAAACAAAGCTTATTCTGATGTCAAATATCTTGATAATTTGATCGGAGCCGAAACAGTAAATACCGTTCCAGGTGCAACATTGGATGCATTCCGGGATCATGGTACGGTGTCAGATACTGTGGAAAAAGGCGTTGATGTAAGTCAAGCTGATTATCTGGCATTGGAAGGTATGGGTATCTACGCGGATGAAGTGGGTGAAACATTGCAACTGGAAGGTGTAAAAATATTTGTCGACGCATATCAACAAATACTTGCAACCTGTTGATTTCATAAATCTGTTATTTTTGATTTGACACTATTGCTCGAAGCAGGTAACTTTTACCCGCGGCTCGCTTCGCTAACCCAAAATATAATTTTTAAACTAGGAGAAACACTGCATGACCAAGCATCTTAAAGGCATTACTGCCGCCTCAGCTATAGCACTTTCTATCATTGCAGGCACAGCCTCTGCAGCCCCTGTGTTAATGTCTGCCGACTGGGCAACACAAGCTTGCGAGTCTTTTAATAAAAACGCAATCCTTACCGATGGTTTAAGCGGTAAATGGGTTAAAAACAACAAAGGTCGTGGTTTCAAGATTATTCAAATGTATCGTAGTGACTGTGAAGATAGTCCACACGTAGAAATGCGTATTTCTGAAAAAGCGGGCAAGGCATTCTGTTCTTATGGCGGCAAAGTTGAAACACCTAAATTAGACAGCGATATTGACTATGTGATGTATGCTACAACAGAAAAATGGCATGATATGGGTGCTGGTGAATACGGCCCTATGAAAGCGATGATGTTTGGTCGTTTAAAGTTTGAAGGTCCAAAAGGCGAAGCCATGAGCGTAATGGGTCCATTTGAACAGTTCTTGTTGCTTGCAGGTAAGGTGCCTTCTACAGAAGCATCATGTCCTACTAAATAATAACAACTTAATTATTACTAAAAAGGCTTTTGTGGTACAACCACAAAAGCCTTTTTTATTGAACAAATAAATACCAGTAATAAATGAATGCCCTGGATAACTCTCTGATCACGAACTTACAGGTATTTATACAAAAAATTTAGCATATTCTAGTGAGTCATATTGTATTGTATAAGATAGCCTGCCACCCCGGCGAAGTAACCCAATAGCGCAAGCCAGCTTATTTTTTTGATATACCAGAGAAATTGAATTTTCTCTAATCCCATAGCCGCAACACCAGCTGCAGAACCAATGATTAGCATAGAACCGCCAGTGCCCGTGCAGTAAGCGACAAATTCCCACAAGAAGCTGTCTGCTGGATATTGCTTAATATCATACATGCCCATAGAAGCTGCTACGAGAGGGACGTTATCCACAACCGCACTGACCAGCCCCATAATAATGACTATCATATCCTGACGACCAACCTTCTGGTCTAGCCAGCTAGCAATCACCTCAAGGATACGGCTGTGTTCCAATGTTGCCACTGCTAATAAAATCCCGATAAAGAACACAATAGAGCTCATGTCGATATGCATCAGCGCATGCGCCAATGTTAAATGCTGCTTTTCTTCATCTTCTTTATGACGGTGTATCAAATCACCAACCAGCCAGAGGAATCCAAGACCTAACAGTATTCCCATAAATGGAGGCAAATGGGTCGCAGTCTTGAATACGGGAACCAGAACCAGGACACCTAATCCCACAAAAAACATGACATTCCGCTCAAAATCGCTAGTTTGCAAATGGTTACTGCTTTGGAGTTTAACAGGGGAAGTGATACTTTTACCTCTAAGGTTATAACTTACGACTAACAACGGTACGATTAGATTAGCCAAAGAAGCAAGAAATAACCCTTTGATTATCGAAATAGCAGTTATTTGCCCACCGATCCAGAGCATGGTGGTCGTTACATCACCTATAGGGGACCATGCACCGCCAGCATTTGCAGCGATGACTATCATTGCTGCGAATAAAAGACGATCTTCCCGCTTGTCCAAGAGCTTTCTGATTAAAGAAACCATAACTATGGTTGTGGTTAAATTATCTAAAATTGCACTGAGAAAAAAGGTCACAAAACCTACCAGCCACATCAGTGACGAAAGTTTTGTGGTCTTAATGCGTGAAGTAATTACTTCAAAGCCATTATGGGCATCGATAACTTCAACAATAGTCATTGCGCCAATCAGGAAAAACACGATTTGTGCGGTTGAAGCCAGTGATTCACTAAGTTGATGCTCCACCAGCATATGGTCATTGGTACTAACAGCATAAACTGTCCATAACAAACCCGCACCTAGCAGAGCCGAAGCAGATTTATTAATTTTAATTGGGTGTTCCAGCGCAATTGCTGCATATGCGATAAGGAAAATAATAATGAGTGTGCTGATCATATTTTTACTAATAAAAGGTTAACAACTCTATCTAATGTAAACTGACAGCGAGTTGTTTAATAAAATGAATTGACGCTTAATTCTGTATATTTTACTTTTATGCCCTATAAGGCAAATTTGCAACGTCTAGCATTATACCAACGTAAAGTAGCTTTGCGACTTTACCCACATTTCATCAGCATTAGGCAGTTGCTATGCAGGTATATTCCGTCCCAACCACCACAACCAAACAAATCCAAACAGCCCTGCCAGCATAGAGGCGACCAATATGCCAGTTTTGGCCATCAGCAGATATTCAGGTTGACTTGCAAAACCCAATTCTGCGATAAAGATCGACATAGTGAAGCCGATACCTCCTAGAACAGAGACGGCTGCAATCTGGCTGAAGCGCGTGCCGGTAGGTAGTTGCCCTACTCCCAATCGCAAAGCCAACCAGCAAGCGCCAGTAATGCCCATAAATTTACCAAACAGCAGCCCAAAGGTTACGCCCAGCATCACCGGATGCGTAAAAGTATCGCCAAGCGCGCCAAGTTGCAATGGGATGCCAGCATTAAACAAGGCAAAAATTGGGATTACAATAAAAGCGACTGGTATATGCCAAATATGCTCTAAACGCTGGAGTGGTGTTTGTACACCCCGCACATTTTCATCTAAATTTTGCACAACTGCATACAGCTTTTCATTAGTCATCAGCGTGTCATCTTGCTGGTGATTGGCTATAAAGCGTTCTAGCTGAGCTTTGACGCGTTCAATAAATAAGCCAGGGGCATACTTAGATCTTGCCGGCACAGTAAATGCACCCAGTACGCCTGCCAGTGTAGCGTGAACACCTGATTGCAATAGCGCATACCAGAGCAAGACCGCTACTAAAAAATAAGGCATCACCTTACGAATCCCAACAAAATTTAATATTAATAATACGGCGAACAATGCCACGGACGCTAGCAGCCAATTAAGTGCTAATTCTTGCGTATAAAATAATGCAATGACCAATACGGCGCCGAGATCATCGGCAATCGCTAGCGCGACCAGAAATGTAATAAGCGCCTTGGGTACGCGACCTGCCAACAACACCAACGCGCCCACAGCAAATGCGATATCAGTGGCCATTGGAATCCCCCAGCCACGGGCTGCATCGCCGTCATGATTAAATGCCAGGTAGATGAGTGCGGGCACTATCATACCTCCAATAGCTGCGATGATAGGCAATGCTGCTTGACGCAAATCTGATAGTTCACCCACCATAATTTCACGCTTAAGCTCTAAACCGACAACAAAGAAAAAAAGCGCCATCAAACCGTCGTTTATCCAATGGTGCAAACTCATATTAATTGCCCAGTTACCAACACTTAAATTCACTGGGGTGTGAATAAAATGCAGGTATGCTTCCGATAAATAACTATTTGCCAAAAAAAGCGCGACTATTGCCATGCCCATTAATAGCAATCCGCTTGTAGTCTGGCGGTGGATAAACTCTTCAAATGGAGTCAGCACTCGGTTGAAAGTGCGCTCCCACGGAGCATAGATACGTCCCTTTTCTATATTGGACAAGGGTTGTTGGTCTTGTGACATATTTACTTTTCCCATTAAATATTTAGAAGCACAGTAACTAGTTGCGAAGTTATGGAACAAGATCTGATGAAAGTTCGATTCCAAATTATGTGACAATCTGGCTGTCAGCACAAAACAGATAAAATCGATTACCTTGCATATGGCACATACAGCTACATCGCGTCAGCCATTTCTAGACTTCGACAGTTACAATCAACATCATTGATGTATTTAACGCTAGATTCATCTACCACCTTACCGTAACATGTTCCATTTAGTTCAGCACGTATTTCTGTAATGTCTACGCACCCCCGCCACCGCTCTACCCTCACTGTATTACTGGCAGGACTTGCTACACTTGGGCCGTTCTCAATTGATACCTACATGCCTTCATTTCCTGCAATACAGGCAAGTATGCACGCATCGCCACTAGAGCTTCAACAAACGTTAAGCGTATATTTGTTGTGTTTCGCCATCATGATGCTATTTCATGGTTCACTATCAGATTCATTTGGTCGCCGACCAGTAATTCTTGTTTCGCTGCTAGCCTTTATATTTACCTCCATATCGTGCGCATTTGCGCAGGATATACACACACTCATTATATTGCGTGGGCTACAAGGATTATCGGCGGGTGCAGGGATGATAGTAGGCCGCGCCATCATCCGAGACCTGTATACAGGGGCAGAGGCGCAGCGCTTAATGTCTAAAGTCACGATGATGTTTGCAGTATCTCCCGCTGTTGCACCCATTATAGGTGGATGGCTACACATGATGTTTGGCTGGCAATCAGTATTCTTTTTTATGGCTGGGCTAGGATTGCTGCTATTAGTCATAAGTTACCACTATTTGCCAGAAACGCATCCCGCAGTAGCGCGACATACTTTTTCATTTAGACCCCTGGTCACTAATTATCATCAAGTCGCCAGTCATCCGCACTTCTTATTATTGGCAAGCACTGTCGCACTTCATTTTGCGGGGTTTTTTCTGTATATAGCATCAGCATCTGTATTTGTGTTGCAAACACTACATTTAAAAGAGGATCAATTTGCAGGCCTATTTATTCCTGCAATAGCAGGCGTAATGATAGGCGCATTCATATCAGGCCGTGTGGCTGGACACATTACACCACATAAAACTGTTAAATATGCCTATGTGCTTTTGCTTTGCGCGGCCACAATCAATATCGGTTACAACGTTTTTTTCATACCAACGTGGCCTTGGGCGGTTTTACCCATCACGCTATATGGCGCAGGTATGTCACTCGCAATGCCAAGCATTACCCTGCTCGCCTTGGATTTATTCCCGCAACATCGTGGATTGACATCCTCTATGCAAGGTTTTGTCCAAACCATGCTTAATGCCATGGTTGCAGGTGTTGTTTCCCCTTTGTTATCAGCCTCACCAATTTATCTGGCGATAGGGATGATGATATTTTTACTACTTGGGCGTGGCACATGGGGGCTATATTGCTCTGTCAATAATAAACATTAAATAATAAATATAATTAATTGTATTTTAATAATTAATTAAAATTACTTTGATTTAATCATTAAGAATAGAGGCAGAATAACCCCCTTATTTAATACTTAAAAAATAGATTTTTGTCCTACAATAAAATTGCTTCATGCAAATTCATTAACTTTTATTTAGGAGAATAAAATGTCATTCAATCCAAGTGCAATAGGAACAGGTGTCAATGCAGCTAACGCCAAATCATTAATGGAAACCCACATGGCAAAAGCTCAACACTGCTGCAAATCCGGCAGCGGTTCTTTTGCTCAAGCATTATCAAACTTTTCCAGTCCAGAAGCGGTTCAGAATCGTGATGAAGCCAAATCATCTATGAAAAGTATCGCCCAGTCTCAGCAATCAGGCGCAGATATCCAGCAGGCTGCACAAAGCCTATCCGGTAATACATATGCTTCGGTTAATGATTATCTGCAAGCGCTTTCACAATCAGCGAGCCAAAGCATTTCATCAATATAATCTCAATACAAAGTTGGCAAATGATAGTTAGTGCTGAATTTCCACAAGGGGATTCAGCACCGCAACACTACTGAACCGCAGTGACATAAAACTATGCTATTTATTTAGTACGTTTTACTATTTGATAAGATAGAATATGACACTTTCATTCATAAGCTCACCTTCATGCTCCCATTTAATCAAGAAACTATTGATGTTGCATGGCTACTCACTGTGCTAAATGGTTCTTTTAGTGAAATTTATTTCATTGATTGCGCAACCAAAAAAATCGCACATGCAAATGAATCTGCATTAACTAATCTGCAATACAGCCTTAATGAATTAACCCAAAAGACTCAATTTGATATCTCACCTACGCTCACGCCTGAAGTACTGGATGAGCTTTTGGCAAACATTTGTAACCATACTCAGCAATCAGTAAGTATTGAAACAACAAACCTGCGACGAGACGGCTCGACATATCCCATTGCCTTCCGATTATTTCGCTCACCTGATCCTGCACACTCCTATATCGCAATTGGGAGCGACTTGAGCCAACAGCAAACCAATGCAGCGGCGTTGCAATTAAGTGAGTCACGTTTCCAGGAAATCATCGCTAACATTCCCAGTCTGGTTTTTCAGCTCCTGCGTCGCCCCGACAATTCAGTTGCTTTTCCATATGTTAGCGATCGTTGTGCTGATCTGCTAGGCATCGTATCAAATGCATTAATCCATGATGCCAATCTGTTTGTCGATTTAATTGTGCCCGATGATAGAGCAACCTACTGGGATACTATGCAACAGTCGGCTTCATCCATGCATACATGGAACTGGAAAGGTCAAGTTTGGATAGAAGCGTGGCAGGATATAAAGTGGATTGCAATACGAGCAACCCCAACGCTACAAAAGGATGGCAGCACACTGTGGAATGGCGTTATTACTAACGTTACGCAGACCAAGCATGAGGAAATGGAAGTAAAGCAGACACAGGCGCAACTGGCAGAATTATCATCACACACAGAGCGTATTAAAGAACAGGAACGTACCCGTATTGCACGTGAAGTACATGATGAATTAGGCGGGAATCTGACGGCTATCAAGATGGCAGTAACATTAGTCAAACGACGGTTAGCGACTGACGATAGCTGCCTTGAAAAAATCAACTATATTGACATGTTAGCGGATAGAACCATAGAATCAGTCCGGCGAATTGCCAGTGATTTACGTCCTAGTATTTTAGACTTGGGCTTGGTAGCTGCGATAGAATGGCAAACGCGTGAATTTGAACGTCAAATGGGTATCACCTGTGAATTTATAACATCAGATGATGATATTGCGCTCAATTCCGATCAGGCAACGGCGCTTTTTAGGGTTTTTCAAGAAGCGCTAACCAATATCAGCAAACATGCGAATGCAACATTAGTTCATGTGCACTTGAAAAAACAGAAAGCCGACATCACCTTAGAGATAGATGATAATGGTAAAGGTATGGAACAAGCTGACAGGCTGAAGTTAAAGTCCTTTGGTATACGCGGCATGATGGAGCGCGTGAACTCGTTAGGTGGGCAATTGTCTATTACATCAAGCACCGAAACGGGAACTAACATTCTCATCAACATTCCACTAACTCATGAGTAATAATTATGACTACAGATAAAAAAATTCGCGTATATATTGTTGACGATCACGCTATCGTACGAGAAGGCTTGAAACAAATTCTGGCCGACACTACGGACTTAATCGTTGCTGGTGACTCTGATACAGGTCATGAGGCAATTAAACTGGCACGAAACCGAGAGTTTGATGTCCTGCTACTTGATGTTTCCATGCCTGATCGCAATGGCATTGAAATATTAAAGCAAATCAAAAAAGAGGCTCCTTATATAGCGGTACTTATGCTCTCTATGCATAGTGAGGATCAATATGCCATTCGTTCACTTAAAGCGGGCGCATCCGGCTATTTAAATAAACAAAGCGCACCTGCTGAGCTAGTGGATGCTATACGGGAAGTCTTTGCTGGTCGCAAATATATTAGCAATGCACTGGCGCAAGAACTCGCCAATCAAATTGGTGGTAAACACCAATCATCAGCCCATGAGACACTTTCTGATCGTGAATACCAGACCATGACCATGATAGCCTCTGGGAAGTGCGTTAGTGACATTGCTATAGATTTGAATTTGTCTGTTAAAACAGTCAGCATGTATCGCGCACGCTTGTTGCAAAAGATGCAATTAAAAAATAATGCAGAATTAATGCATTATGCAATGAAAAATAATTTAGTTTAATTATTATTAATAATCAATTAGATATAAAAAATTGTGAAATTATTTAATATTTATTTCACCTAAACCCTAAAGTAATCGGTTTTTATGCCGTTAATCAGTTGATTGCGCTTCTAGTAAATCAGTTACCATTATACCTAATCGAAATGGTAACTGTGCTAGAAAGCGAGTGCAATCATGAAAACCCCACCGGAAAATTCTACACCGCTCAACCCCGCAGAAATTGCTCGTGAAGCATTTCGCCAGTTGGCTATGCAAAAAATCGCCCCGACTCCTGAGGCATATCACGCAGCGTACAATAAAATCAGCGGCGTTATAGAGACACACAATCCTCAAATTATTCTTAATGATTTTGCCACGGAGCTCACTCGTCTTCCTGGCGAAGCCTCATTCTTCGGAAAGCGCTTACGTAAAGCTGCTGAATCCAATAACTGGGCTGCATATCAGGAAGACCTGAATGAGCTTATTAACAACCAAATAAAACCAAGTATGCAAGTCGTTGCCGCACCCGCTGTAAGCACGGTTGCACAAGTTATTGCTGCAGATACAGAGCAAACTCAGTTGCTACGTGAACTCCTCACCCGCACACTGACATTTGCCGTCGCTTCACTACTCTCCAACATACCTGAACTAGCAGCAGAATCTGAAGCATTGGGCAATGCAATCAAAGATGCACGGACTGATGCAGAGCTCACAGATATTGGCAATCGCTTAAAACAACTCTGCTTCCGTATCGAACTTAAAAGTGGAGATATCGCTGAACAGCAAGATATGCTGTTGCGTTTATTCAGGTTGTTATTGGACAACGTCAGTTACTTACTCGATGATGACAGCTGGCTACGCGGCCAAATTAATGTAGTGCAAAATCTAATTGCCGGCCCAGTCAACCATCATGCTCTGGAAGATGCGACACAAAGCCTGAAGGAAGTTATTTACAAGCAAGGTACCTTAAAGGACAGCCTGTCAGAAGCTAAAATCACTGTTAAAAACATGATTACGATCTTTATTGATCGTTTAGGTTCTATCGCCACCACTACCGGTGATTACCATGGCAAGATTGATATCTACACACAAAAAATTGCGCAAGCACAACACATTAGCGAACTTAATACCATTTTGGATGATGTGATGCGGGATACACGCAGCATCCAGGCGGAAGCATTAAAATCTCGCGACGAAATGCTGGTAGCGCATAAAGAAGCACAAGATGCAGAAGCCCGCATTCATCTACTAGAATCTCAACTAGCTGAAGTCAGTGCTTTAGCGAGTCATGATCAGCTTACCAACAGCCTGAATCGTCGTGGTCTAGATGATGTGTTTGAGCGTGAACAAGCTCGTGCTGATCGCCATGGAACAACCCTAAGCATTGCTATGCTGGATATCGATGACTTTAAGAAACTAAACGATACCTATGGGCATGAAGCAGGTGATGAAGCACTTATCCATATCGTACGTATCGTTAAAGATACTTTGCGCTCTATGGACGTGGTTGGCCGGTTCGGTGGTGAAGAATTCATCATTGTTTTGCCCGACACACCAACAATAGAAGCAGTTGATGTAGTTGGTCGCCTACAAAAGGAACTAACAAAACGTATTTTCATGTTTAACAATCAGAAACTGTTCATTACTTTCAGTGCGGGCGTCGCTACTCGCGCACCAAATGAAGCAATGGCTGAAACAATTCGTCGTGCAGATGAAGCCATGTACAAAGCCAAAAAGACCGGGAAAAACCGTGTAGTTGCAGCCGATTAAGTTTTTTGACAAATAAATAAATTAAAGTTTTCCTTAAACGTAGCCGAAAACTGGGTAACTGGCTAGCAAAGCAGTGAACTGAAGAAAGTAAAAGTTTAGAAAAAAACATTAAACTTCTTCAAAAGATGACCGATAAAGTAAATAACAGCGGTGAAAATGCTTCAAAGAGAAGTTCCAGCGCTGAAGTACTAAGTTGATTCATAGACCCGAGTTATTTAAGGAGAATTATCATGGCACAAGTCATTAACACTAACGTATCCGCTCTGTTTGCTGGCCAAGCGTTGAATAAATCACAACAAGCATTACAGACAGCTCAAGAACGCCTTTCATCAGGCTTACGTATCAATAGCGCAAAAGATGATGCAACTGGCCTAGCGACTGCCACTACCTACGACACTACGATACGCGGTGCAAACCAAGCAGCTCGCAATTCAAATGACGCCATCTCAACCGCACAAACCAATGACGGCTATATGGCACAAATTACCGCCAATCTGCAACGTTTATATGAGATTGGAGTGCAGTTGGGCGGTACGGCATCAGGCGCAGAGGCAACAGCATTGATAGCAGAAAATACCCGCATTAATGCTTTAGCCACCAGCGATACCGGAGCAGTTATTGACTCAACGGGTACTGTAGGAGGTGCAGTTGGTACGAAGCCTACGCTTACTGCCACCGGGAGTTCCGCATCAATTGCAACCATTAATGCCGACCTTACTGCCGTTTCTACTGCTCGTTCAAGCTACGGTGCAGATATGGCAACCTATGGTTCAGCTGTAGCCGTGTTGCAACTGCAATCCGTGAACGTATCTGCATCATACAGCCGTATCATGGATACAGATTATGCCGCAGAGACAGCTGCAGCATCTAAAAACAACATCTTGCAACAAGCGGGGACAGCAGCATTAGCACAAGCTAACCAAAACCCCCAGTCAGTCTTGTCACTGTTACGATAAGACGCTAGTATGACTTAGCCCTAAACAGATCGCTGTTTAGGGCTAAAACATTAGGAGGATATCATCATGATTATCCAAAATATAGGTTCAACCGGACTAGCCGCTACTCCTGACACGGGTGCGGCTAAAGTCGCTTCTCCTGCACCCACTCCGACGCCAGCCCCAGCCCCTGAAAAATCAGCGACGTCTCAACAGCTACATGCTGCGGTAGACACTATGAACCATGCCATGGCGCAGTCAAATCAGAGCTTGCAGTTCAGTGTGGATACAGAAACAAAGAGACCCGTAGTCACTGTGGTTGATAGCCAAACAGGCGATGTGATTATGCAATTTCCGTCAAAGGCAATATTGGCGATTGCACACTCAATAGACCAATATCAAAGCGGTATGCTATTGAATCATAAGGCTTAAGCAAGGAGAATATCATGTCAACAAGTACAGTCGCATCTTCAACCGCATCAGGTGTGCTCGATGTTCAGTCACTTGTTTCACAATTGATGGCAGTCGAGCAACAACCGGTAGATAAACTTAATGCCGCGGTCACTAGCTATCAGTCCATGATATCTTCCTGGGGCACTATTAGCAGCTTAGTGTCGGGCTTACAAACCTCAATAACCAACCTGACCAATAATTTACAGGGTTATGTAGCTACGCCTTCGGACTCAAGTATCTTTTCCGCATCTGCCGACAGCACTGCTGTAGCTGGAACATACTCGTTAAATGTGACTCAACTTGCACAAGCTCAAAATTTAGTCGCTACAGGACAAACGAGCAGTACTGCAGCCATAGGCACTGGCACAGCGACCACCATTACATTTGATTTTGGCAGTATTAGCCTGGGCACACCGCCTACGGGCACATTAACAAATGGCGTGTACAGTGGAGCGAGCTTTACATCCAATGCCAGCGGTACAAAAAGTATCACTATAGACAGTAGCAACAATTCTCTGCAAGGTATCAGAGACGCGATCAATGCGGCCAACATGGGTGTTACTGCGACTATTGTGAACGATGGTAGTGGCACGCCATATCGCCTGACTTTAACGTCGAATAGCTCGGGTGCCAGCAACAGTATGAAAATCACCACTAGTGGTGGTGACAGTGCCGTTGACAACTTATTAGCCTATGACCCTGCTGGCACACAAAATCTCAATCAAACAGTTACGGCGCAAAACGCGAATCTGACTGTAAATGGTATTGCGATCACCAGCTCATCCAATAAAGTTGCCGATGCTATTCAAGGCGTAACATTGTCGCTTAATAAGACAACCACTTCCGCAGAATCCTTAACGGTTGCTAGAGATACAAACACCATTAACACAGCATTTACTGGATTAGTTAGCGCATATAATGCGCTTGCCACCCAACTCACTTCACGCTCAGCTTATGGCACCAGCACCTCACCAGCGGGGTCATTAGCTGGTGATGGCGTAATTCGCGCCATGCAAGATCAACTACGCAATGTGTTTAATACTGCAGTAACCGGTGGTGCTTATAGCTCCTTAGCCCAGGTTGGTATAGCTTTTCAGGTTGACGGTTCATTGCAATTAGATAGCACGGCGCTTAACAATGCCATTACTAATAATTTTAGCGATCTGAATAATCTAGTGTCCTCGACTTCGGGCATAGGTACGCGATTAAATGCCTGGGCGACTTCTATGCTCTCACCTGGGGATGGCCTAATTGCCACGCGTACTGCAAGTTTAAATAGCTCAATAAAAAACGACAACACACAAATTGATCAGTTAACAGCGCGCCTAGTTACAGTTAAACAAAACTATATTACACAATATAGCAATCTGAACGTATTGTTAGGTAGCATGAATGCCACCAGCAGCTTCCTGACCAAACAACTCGCATAATTACGTCACTTAAATAGCGCTGTCAGAATATAAATTTTTGATTAACACTAAATTTACACCTCTTTTTGCCGTTATAAATATCATGGGGTATCAGTAAAGTACTGGTATAAAGCGAAACAATCAGCTGCATGGACTATAAGGATAAAATCATGTTTGGATCTGCGCAAAGAGGCATAAATGCATACGCAAAAGTAGAACTGGAAACCGGCGTACTTGCAGCATCACCACATAAGCTGATTACCATGCTGTTTGATGGTGCAAAAATGGCTATCGATAAAGCCATTACGCATACCCAAAACAATGAAATCGCACCAAAGGGTAGAGCAATCTCTCATGCTATGTCTATCATCAGTGATGGTTTGCAAGCAAGCTTGAATAAGGACGTTGGTGGAGAAATCGCCTTGAACTTAGACGCTTTGTACAGTTACATGGTAATGCGTTTACTCGATGCAAACGTTCATAACGACATTAGCAAGCTAAATGAAGTGAAATCTTTATTAGAAGAGTTACGGAGCGCTTGGATCACTATTGATAACACAAATAATGTGCGTTCAACTATAGCTAGCGCTCCCATAACAACCCCGCACGATACACTGGCACCTCGTAAAATTTCCTTTGTGGAGGCATAATGCCATGATGAATTGTGAAGAAATTATTGATACTTACGAGTCAGTTGCACAAATCACCAAGAACATGCTTGATGCAGCACGTCAGGGCGCCTGGGATGATTTGATTAGTTTGGAATCAAAAGTAGCTACACATATTAACCAACTTTCAACTTACGAAGCACCTGTCAAATTGACGCCCGCTTTACGCAATCGCAAGTTAACAGTAATCAAGCAAATTTTAGCTGATGACAAAGAAATTCGTAATTTAACTGAGCCATGGATGGAAAAGTTATCCGGTTTAATTAGCAGCACCCAGATGGAACAAAAACTCTCCGTGTCTTATGGCAGTCAATCGTTGCGATAAGAAATGAACTTCGCGCCGGCAGAGCTTACAGGCACTCGCCCCGTAACACTGATACACGCATCATCTCCGATATCCCCTTTAGGGGATATTAAGGACGAGTTACTTCACAGATTAACCCAAATTAGTTTAGGGCAACAACTAGTTGCAAATGTACAGTCCAAGTTAAGCGACGGTAGTTTTTTAGTAAAGCTCGCCGATACTGTCGCCAAGATGAACCTTCCCAACTCAACTGAAGTCGGCTCCAAGCTTAATCTGACATTAATTGGTAAAGAACCCCGCCCTACGTTTGTCATTAGCCCATCCGCTGAAAATATTACTTCTGGTATTAACAGCACACCAACAGACATCAGTAATACAGCCCATTTAATAAGCACTTTATTGCAAAACTCAAGTAATCAGCCACCCGCAATGATTATTGCGAAAAGCAATACTGTGCTAATGAACCAAACCAGCCAGCCACAAGCAGTAGCTCAAACATTACAACAAGCCATCTCACAGTCGGGTGTTTTCTATGAGTCCCATTTAGCAAACTGGGCGAGTGGGCATATGAATGTGACGCAACTCATGCAGGAGCCGCAGGCACAGCTTTCACCTCGCCTAGAAACTTCATCATCCACTGATACAACTAACAAACTAACTGAACTATCAAATAATCCGACGCTGCAACAACTAGTCAATACACAGCTACAAACTTTAGAACAAAACCACCTCATATGGCAGGGAAATGCTTGGCCTGGACAAGCCATGCAATGGGAAATCAGCCAAGACACGCCGCAGCACAATCAACAGCAAACATCTGCTGAATCCACTTGGCATAGCGATGTCAAATTTGAACTACCTGCGTTGGGTAATATTACTGCCACCTTACGATTAACGGGTACACATTTAAGTGTCCAGATTCAGACAGAAAATCCGGACAGCGCCAATAAACTTCAGACTAATACGACATTATTGGTTAACGCACTGTCTGCTGCAGGAATTCCTATCGACGCAGTATTAATTAAGCCTGCAATATCGGCTACACAAGTGCCAGTAGATTTATCCATGAGTCAAAACAATGAATAAACCACCACCATCGGCCGTTGCACTCGTATACCAGGCTGGTGATGCTGCACCAAAGGTAGTTGCGAAAGGCAAAGGACTAATCGCCGAGGAAATCATAGCCCGCGCACAGGCAAATGGCGTGTTTGTGCATGAATCCAAAGAATTAGTCGCATTATTGATGCAGGTAGATTTAGATGAAAATATCCCACCCAATCTTTATCGTGCTGTAGCCGAACTTTTAGCATGGTTATATCGCATAGAAAATGGACAAAATAACACGCCAATTCCACCTACTCAGCTATAATCTAGGCTGTTTACTTTTTTTCATCTTCTAATATGTCAACTAATCAGCCAGAATTTGGAACAGAAAATCAGCAACTCTATCAAGTTCATTCGCGCCGAGAAATATTAAGCCTGTTGCGCGGAATTCAAGACACGCATCAACTATTGAGCATAATTATCAATGGCGGTGCCGAAGTGATTGTCACGTCTATTCTGGAAGTCGATGAAAAAAACAATAAACTATTCATAGATCAAGCACCGAGTGCATTGTTAAATCAGCGTGTAATTGAATCGGATGACATAGAATTTTCATCATCACTGGATAAAATTCGCATTACATTTTTCGCTTCACAAGTGAATACATGCACGCAAGCCGATCGCCCCGCATTTTGTATTGATATCCCTCAAGTGCTCATACGCCTGCAACGACGTGAGTATTTCCGTGTCAACATATCAAGCGCACAGATTGTAAGTTGCAAATTAATGCTGGATACCGGTATTCATATAGCACAAGTTGTCGATATCAGTGGCGGCGGCATTGCATTATTGGATGAACAACATCAACTAATCACAGATGTGGGCTACGAATATCCAAACTGCCACCTGGATTTCGGTGAACATGGCAGCATTCATGTCACCCTACAAATACGCAACAGTCAGGATCTTAGCTTAAACTCAGGCAAGACAAATCGTCGCATAGGCTGTGAATTTCAAGGCCTGACACCTAGCATGCTGACTCTAGTTCAACGCTTCATTATGCACTTAGAACGCCAACGCAATGCCCGCATGACAGGCATGGTATAAACCATTACTAAATTGCTATTGTCTTCCTCCACGCGCCCACTCACCATCTTACAGATACTCCCCGCACTTCACGCTGGCGGAGTTGAACGTGGTACGTTAGAAATTTCACGTTATCTTGTTCAACACGGTCATTGCTCTTTAGTCATGTCAGCCGGCGGACGCATGGTGCCGCAATTGCTTGCAGAAGGTGGAGAGCACTTCACCTCGCCTATAGGCAAAAAGTCCTTATTTAACTTACGATTAATTTGGCAATTACGTCGATTTTTAGTCGAACATAAAGTTGACATCCTGCACCTGCGCTCACGTATGCCCGCATGGGTAGGCTACCTTGCCTGGCGTGGTATGGATCCGGCCACCCGACCCAAACTCGTCACTACCGTCCATGGCGCATATAGTGTTAACGCCTATAGCTCTGTAATGACCAAAGGTGAACGTGTTATTGCTGTCTCCAGCACAATACGTGACTATATTCTAAAAAATTACCCTAAAGTTAACCCTGACAAGATCCGACTTATTTATCGCGGGGTAGATCCACAAGAGTTTCCTCGTGGCTACAAACCAAGCAAAGAATGGTTAGCGAAATGGCAGCATGATTATCCGCAATTATCCGGAAAAATAATTATCACCTTGCCAGGACGAATCACACGCTGGAAAGGCCAATTGGATTTCATCCAGCTTGTAACACGTTTAAAACAAAATGGAATAAATGTACATGGGATTATTGCTGGTGAAGCAGACCCTAAGAAAGCTTCTTTTTTGCAAGAACTTAAGGAAAAAATCAGCACACTTAATTTAACCAATGACATTAGCTTAATCGGTCATAGATCTGATTTAAAAGAAGTAATGTCTGTTTCTGATTTGGTACTATCACTTTCACAAGACCCGGAAGCATTTGGTCGCATCACACCCGAAGCCCTCAGCCTCGGAATTCCCGTAGTCGGATATAATCATGGCGGTGTTGGAGAAGTCTTAAAGGCAATGTTTCCAGTTGGTCTAGTAAAACTAGGTGACATTAATGGACTAATCACAACTGCTCAGCAATGTTTAACGCAGTTGTATCCCATTAATGAAAATACAATATTCACCTTAGGTGAAATGCAAGATAAAACATTTTCTGTTTATCGTGAACTGCAAAATCCAAGGTTATAATTATCCAATTAACTCACCCAATATGTATAGCGCTCAATGACACCAAAAAATTCTTATTTTCATGCCGATAGAAATGATCTTCTGCAATTTCTACAACCAGAAAAATTCAAAAATGGTTTGGATATTGGCTGTGCTGCTGGTGTCTTGGGAACGCAAATGATGCGTGCATCAGTAGTCAACAATGTAGATGGCGTAGAAATCAATACAGAAATTGCGAAACAGGCAGAATTGGTTTTACATAAAGTTTGGCAAGGTGGGATAGAAGCAGTTTTACCTGATATTCCGCTAAAAAATTATGACTTAATATGCATGGCTGACTCCTTAGAACACCTCATGGATCCATGGAAAGTACTAAGTGAGTTATATCAGAATGCAGCTGCGGGTACTAAACTGGTAGTTAGCGTCCCTAATATTCGTGAAAAAAATGTACTGCTACCTCTGCTATTTCGTGGTCAATTTGAATATCAAAACTCTGGAGTTATGGATAGAACGCATTTACATTTTTTCACTCGCTCAAGTTTGATTAAGATTTTGAGAGATACTGGTTGGGTCGTTGAGAGAACGCAACCAAATATTAAGAAAAAATATTTAAAATGGTGGTATCCATACCAGTTGCTAGAAGAATTTGTAGCCGTACAGTACTTTGCCCTTGCTAGTAAATGATTAATCCACTCGTTAGTGTCGCAATACCAGCATACAACCATGCACGCTACATTGAGCAATGTTTGCAATCGGTTGTTGATCAGACTTACCCCAATATAGAGCTTGTTATCATTGATGATGGCTCAACAGATAATACAGCAGATAAAATTTCTGCCTTCCTAAATAGACACCAAAATAGATTCGCAAATATTATTTTTGAATCACAAAACAATAAGGGTGTGAGTGCAACATCAAATAAAGCAATCGCACTATGCAATGGAGAATGGGTACATTTGTTAGGATCAGATGACTTGATACACCCAGACAAAATTGCACATCAGCAAGATGCTATTAAAGCCTGGGCAGATCCAAATTTAGCACTAGTTTATGCAGATGCTGACTACATTGATGAAAATAACGAATAAGGTTAGATTGTGATCGCGAAGCGAGCCACAATCTGAACCGTTTGTTGGACAAGCCCGGCATGGCTGGGGCGGGTGTTGCTTGAGCGCTTATGGAAATATCTTTTTGACTATGCTGGCATAACTGGACGCGTTACGCATCCCACCCGCCATTTCACGACCTTCACGTTGCCATTGCAGCAACTTATTCTATTCAACTCACCGTTTTTAGTCGGCTTTTCGGGCATGTTAACCCAATTTCAGCCTTCTTCAGGGCGAGCACGGCCATACCTGCCTAGTCTGGCAGGTGGGCGGTGTGGGCTGGTTTAGCGCATGGTCTCCCACCCTGTGTCATCTGCTCTGTGTTCCCGTTTTATAGATGGGGCTGATGTGGCTAGCGGTATCGCTTTGATACGTGTGCGCACTATCTTCATCACCCCACCGCAACATTGGCAACGTATCGCTGGTCTGGGTTGCGCTGGCGGCGGATTGTTCCGTCGCCATAGGTGGGTCAGCTGTAGCTGGGTGAGTAGTTTGCTATTGGGATGCAGGTAGCCAAAGTTGCGGGCGCGGCGGTAGCCTTTGGGCAGAATGTGTTGCAGTATCAGTCGCAGGAAGGCTACACCACTCAAGGTACGGGTTTCCATTTGTTTGGTTTGGCTGTTCCGGTAACGGAAGGTGACCTGACCATGCCGGTCGGAGAGGATGTCTTTCTCCTGTATCACCCCCCGATACAGATAGCGCCCAAGGTAGATCAGAGCGTGCTGTCCAGTGCCGACGGCTTTGCAATCCACCACCCAATCGGTCGGGTAATCGTTTGGCAGGGTGAGTCCTGCTTGTCTGATGCCTGCCAGTAATTTGGCACGAAATACTTTGGCCAGGGCTTTGTGGTTAAACAGGTAGTTGCCGTGTTTATGACGCATGCGTCGCTGTTTGGGGTTAAAGGCGACAGCGGGCATGACGAGATGCACATGGGGGTGATAGTCCAGTCGGCGGTTATGGGTATGCAGTACAGTCACCGCCCCTGCGCTGCCGCGCAGCTTGTTGTCGTTTTGGCTGAAGGTGTTGACTGTTTCCCACGCGCAGCGTGTGATCAAGTCATACATGACGCGCTGATGTTGCCAGGCCAGTGTGCGCAACTGGGCGGGCACGGTGAAGGTGAGCATGAAGTAGTTGGCGGGGATGGATTTGTGTAATTGCTGGTCTATCCAGCGCTGTGATTCGTGCGCCTGGCAATGCGGGCAATGCCGATGACCGCAGGAATGTGGCAGGTAGCTGGGTGTTTGACAATCATCACAGGCAAGTTGCATCCTCGGGCTCATCTGGCTACGGCAGGTTTGAAAGGCGGTTAAGGCAGCTTGCTGGCTGGGCAATAGGTGATGACCGTGTTGTGCAAGCAGTTTAGCTGCGTAGGTTGCTACGATGTGCGCCAGTCTGATCATTTGACTTTGCCCCAATGAATGTGGAATTTCTCCATTAATTGATTAAGGCGAGTGTGTGCGCTCTGATGGCGTTGTTCGGTGAGGTGGGTGTAGCGGATGGTGGTGAGGATGGACTGGTGTCCGAGTATCTGCTGAATTTCGAGTAAATCGATGCCAGCTTCTATCAGGTGGGTGGCATAGCTGTGGCGCAGGCTGTGTGGTGTAATTCTTTTTTTAAGCCACAGTCACGGGTCACTTGACCCAAGGTGGTCTGGATACCACCACGATCCAGCGGGGTGCGTGCCAAGTGCGATTTGGCAAGACCGCCGTGTCGATTAGGAAAGAGCAAGCTTGGGTTGCGATGGGTGAGCCAGAAACGGCGCAATACCTGCAAGGTGTTCTCTGATAACGGCACCAATCGATCACGGTTGCCTTTGGCGTTGCGTACTTGCACCCGCATCCGATCCGCATCGATATCCCCTACCTGCAAGCGTAAGCCTTCGCCTAATCGTAAGCCCAGGCTGTAGAGGGTGAAGAAGAATACGCGGTAGCTCAATACGCGGGTGGCCATGAAGATTTGTTGTGCCTGGGCGACGGTAATGATGTCGGGCAGGCTATATGACTTGGGTGGTTTAACCAGATCCGCACCTGGCCAGGGTTGGCTGAGTACATGGGCATAATAGAACTTCAGTCCATACAGATCATGTTTGAGCGTACTCCATGAATGGGTATCCAGGATGCGAACAAAATAGTCGGTTAATTGTGGCTTGGTGAGCGCGTCTATCTGGTCATTAAAATACACCGCTGCGCGCCGTACGCCGTGTGAATACAAGGCGATGGTTTTAGGCTGCATGCCTCTGAGCTTGAGGCAATTCAGCAGTCGCTGGTGATTGTGCTCGAAGTGCGCGGGGATGGGTGTGGGGGCTGTCAATGTCGTCTCCTCGTGGTACAGTAATCAAAATTCCATTGCTGGGGGAGACGAAATTATGCTGCGTAATTTGATGGTTCGGGAATATTTCTCCGCGATAGCGGCTTCGTTCAACATAACTATCAAGAAACTTCAGAAAAATCGCCCTGAAGCAGGTGTTGTTAGCAGAGCTTATCTACAGTTATTTCTACAAAATCCGATTACTAACCCTACCATCGTCATAAACAAAGAAGCTTTTTTAGCTATAGGTGGATTCGATGAAGGCTTAAAACTGGAGGATTGGGATTGTTGGCTACGATTATCCGTTGACTACAGTATTGCACGATTACCCGAAGTTTTAGCCAGCTATCGTTATCACCCACACAACACCAGTCGTAATCAGCATCTCATGCTTGAAGCAATGATGCGTACATTCGCCAAGTTCTTGGACGAACATGGAGATTTAATTCCAACAGCAATCAGAAAACTTAGTTTCCGTGACAACCTGCATCGCATATATCGCTGGAGCAGAAAAAAACAACCTACGCTGCTGTTATCTATATTCAAAGATGTACTAGCAAGTCCATTCCGTATGCCTACAGCGAATAATTACAAATATTATGCCGAGCAATTGGCAAGAGCGGCATGAAAATCCTACTTGTCGCCAAACCATGGAAAGGTGGGTTAGCCAAATACATATTTCAATCACTAAATGATGTATTCCCTCATCAGGTGCAATGGCTACCTACTTACCCGGATAACGTGGCAGAATATTTGCGTTACCGACATGATAAATCAGCTTGGTTAGATCAGCTCATCACAAGCATCAATCAAGCAGAATATGATGTAGCTATTTTTATTAATCATCTTAGTATCTTTAAAAAACTACGTACTGATCGTCATAACATATTATGGATGACGGATGCACCCAGTATAAAATTAGGTGAGGATGACGCATTTGAACGTATATTTATTTCCGATTTAGGTTATGAACAAAAACTTCTGGCGAATATAAGTGAACCACGTTATCACGGTGAATTAGCGTTTGGATGCTATCCAAGACTGCACCAACCTGCACAACTTATTCAAAAACCCTCTCGTGATATTTGTTTTATAGGAAATAAAGATCCACTACGTGACAATTGGCTAAAATACCTGATCAATCAAAAAACTGACATTCAAATATATGGAAATTATTTTTTGCGTACAGCTTTATTTTGGCGTAACCCATCAAATTTTTACCCAGGGGTTAATAATGAGCGAATGAAATATATTTATGCCAAGTACAGAATCAGCATAAATATTCACGCCAAAGTGGTGAAACAAGGCACTAATATGCGTACTTTTGAATGCGCTGCCTATGGCATCCCCCAAGTAACTGATTATCGACCTGGCTTTTCCGATTTTTTTGATAGCACTGCCATCCTGACTAGCAAAACACCAGATGAAATGCTCAAGCAAGTTCAATACTTATTAGTGAACACAAATGAAGCTGCTAAGATAGCGGCAAATGCTCGTCAGCAGGTACTCAGCAAACATACGTATTATCACCGCATATTACAAGCAACTCAGGGCTGGCTAACACATGCAGCTGAATATAAATTACAACAGGCCTGTATTTCAGGCTATCCACAGGAAGCATCATGCAGATAACCGCAAGCACTAAATTCACTCAGTTTATATATACATATGGCTGGTGGATGGTAGCCCTTTTTATCTTCGCAATACCATTGGGCAAGGGCTTTGAAGTACCACTGGCACTCATGGCTATTGGTGGAATGATATTGCTCGCAAAAGAAGGACGCGCTGTGTTGCAAGGCTATAATATGCGCTTGGCACTCATAACCTTTGCTTGCATATGGATACCCATTGCGACCGCACTACCCGATGCGTTTATGTTTGAGCCTACAGCCAGCACTGCATTGGCATTTTTACGGTTCCCATTTGCAATATTATTTGCCCTATATGCTTTGGCAAACACAGAGCATCGTGACAAGCTTTACACCGCAATATTCGCCATGTTTACTTTGCTGATCATGGATGGTTTATTACAGGCAGCTACTGGTAAAAATTTACTCGGTGCACCTATGATAGGAGAAAGAATTAGCGGTCTGTTTTATCCAAAATTAACGTTTGGCTTGTGGGTTGCGCCATTTGGTGCGATTTACTTTGAAAAAGTTAGACAGTTATCAAAATCAAGCCGATATGGCTGGACATACTGGCTGCTACTTGCACCCTATACCGCAGCGGTTTTATTGTCAGGTAGTCGCGCATCTTGGGGAATTTATGCAGTAGGTATGATAGGATTTGCAGTATATTTGTATTACACCAACCCACAACGGAATTTAAAAAGATATCTAGTCATTGCTGCTGCACTCACCTTACCGTTAAGTTTTGGTTTATATCAATACCCACCATTTAAACATAAGGTTGAGGCAACAGAGGGGCTGTTTAGTGGAGATTACGACAAGGCGAATGTCGCAACGAGTATTCGCCTGCCTATTTGGATAGTTGCACTAAAAATGAGCAAAGATCATTTAATCAATGGTGTTGGTCCTCGTGGTTTTCGCTATGCATATCCACCTTACGCAGAAAAGGGTGACTTTTTCCTACAACAGAACCCTCACATGGGTCCAACTCATCCACACCAGATATTTCTTGAGGTTTTAGTTGAAACGGGAATTATCGGCGTCATCGGATACTTTATCTTTCTGGGTTTGATAATCAAACTAACCTGGCAGGCAATACGCCAACATAATCATCATCCAGTACCTTTCGGCATTGCTGTATTAGTCGCAACGATGCCCATCAATGCAGGGATAGGGTTTTATGCCAGTATATTATCGGCAATGACATGGTGGATGTTGGCAATATTTTTTGCCACATTGATTAAACCAAATCAACCTAACACCCTTTGATATACCGCCATCGTGTCTTTAGCCTGCTTCTCAGGGCTAAACTGTGTATTAGCGGTTATCTTAGCTGCTTGAGCATATTGATTACGTAACGGCTGGTTTTGCGCAAGACGTAGCACAGCATTAACAATTGCAACGACATCTGCGGGTGGGATCAATATGCCGTTGGCATCATTAAGCATGTTGGGTATCGCACCTGTTTCTGTTCCTACACATGCTAAACCTGTTGCCATTGCTTCCAGAAATGAAATGCAGAAGCCCTCTTTAACACTAGGCTGCAGATAAATGTCGGTTGCTGCAAGCAAGTCTGACACATCAGCTCTTGCACCGAGCAATTCTATGTATCCAATAACATTGAGTTCATTTGCAAGCTGGGTAAGTTTATCTCTATCATCACCATCACCAATTAAAACCAATTTGATATTGGGTACAACAGTTATCAGCTTTGCCAATGCCTGAATAGCGTAGATTTGCCCTTTAGCTGGCACTAACCTCGCCACGCAACTTACAACCAATGAGTCTTGCCATCCCATCTTAGTACGAATGGCATCACGATTATTGGTACTGAACTCATGAGTTTCTACCGCATTATGAATCACACTAGATTTTTGTTGCGGATAACCCAATTGGCACAAACTGTCTCGAACCATTTCAGATACGCAAATAACATGTTGGCAATGCATAAAGGGGTTAGTGTGCTTAACGATATTATGCGCAGTTGCGACACACTTCACGTTACGGTTAACACGTCCAACCATAGCAGCAGATTTCAGCATATGAGCATGAATAATATCCGGGTGTACTTCTTTAATTGCATTGCGCAATGACCATAAAGCTAAAGGATGCCAACGCCCACCAGCGCGAGTAATTGTGTAAGCAATATGATGCTGAGTTAAAGCTGCACTCAACTCACCAACAGATGGTAACGCAACATGCACATCCAGCCCCAGAGCCTGTTGCTGTAAGCACAGATCCAGTACGTGCTTTTCTGCCCCGCCGACACCTATTGAACCAATTACATGTAGCACTCTCAAATTAAACATCCTTGATATGTTATAGTCATGCACATTTATTTTATTGCTATCGCATCATGGAAAAACTATCCGCTTTTGTCACTACCTTTAATAACGATAGAACCTTAGCCAGTTGTTTGGAAAGCGTAAAATGGGCTGATGAAATAGTATTACTCGATTCTGGTAGTACCGATGCTACTTTAGCCATTGCCAAACAATATGGTTGCCAAATTTTCCATCAACCATTTCTAGGCTATGGTAAACAAAAACAATTAGCCCTCACAAAAACCACACATCTGTGGGTACTTTTACTTGATGCCGATGAAGCACTTTCACTAGAAGCTCAACAAGAAGTTCGTGATGTACTTCAACATCCAGATGCGGATGGCTATGATATTCCACGTTTAGAACAAATGTTCTGGCGCATGAATAACCCGCACACTCGACTTAATAAATTTTTGCGCTTATTCCGCAAAGACAAAGGGCATATTACTGACATGCCTATACACGCCGCACCTAAGGTAGACGGTGTCATCAAAAGTCTCAATTCGGTATTCTACCACTACGGCGAAACCGACATTGATGTCAAAGTCAGTAAATTAAACGCTTATTCAACTGGATTGGTAAAAGACAAAGTTGCTAAAGGGACACGACCTAATCCTTGGATGCTGGTGATTTATCCACCCTTTTATTTTTTACGCGCCTATTTTTTCAAGCGTGCATTTATGAACGGCTGGGGTGGATTTATCACTTCTTTTTGCGGTGCTTTTTATGTTTTTCTAAAATACGCTAAGCTGTATGAATATCATCAACGTAAGCGTTATGGCAAATCCATGATGCCGCCTGGTGCTCCCGACAACCCACCCGTTTATGAGTCTGATAAACCCTGTTGAGGTTTGATCATCACCACCTCAGCATGGTGATATTGCAACATAGCCATGACATGATCAGTATTGATCGCTTTCATGCATGAGTGATGTTCACACGGATGCTTGCAATAACAATTCATACAAGACAATTCAGCTTGTAGTGCTACAACATTATCACCTAGCGGTTTAACTCGATGCGGGTCAGTTGGGCCACATATGATGACCATAGGCTTACTTGATGCTGAAGCGATGTGTGCAGTCCCTGTGTCATTGCCAAACATGAATTTTGCTTTATTGGCTAATGGAATGATATCCAGTATTTCTGTAACACCACACAAGTTCACAGCACCCTGTCCAACAAGCTCGGTTATACGTTTACAGTCTTCAATTTCATCTTTGCCACCTATCAGCACCACATGATCCACTTCACCTTGCAGTAGGGTACGTGCAAGATCTGCATATTTTTCTTCACCCCAACGCTTCAAATAACCAGCGGCCTGACATCCTGGAAAAAACAAGGCATAACGGTTTTCCTGCAAACCATGGGTCTGCATCAATGCATCAGCACGCAATTGATTATTTGTCGGGATGTGTAACACCGGACGTGGATGCGTAGTCGCTATCCCTGCCAGATTCAATCCTGCACGGATGCGCTGAGCTGGGTTGGGATCAGTGAAATCACCAGGAGTGCTGATATGGTACGGCCAACAAAGTCGATTACCTATTAAATAGCGTGCTGCACCACCCGTTAAACGTAACAATCCCAACATATAACGAGATCTGTCTGTAGTTTGCAAATCGATAATTAAATCATATTGACCACGACGTACAGTTTGCATCCATTGCCACATTGCAGGCAATTTGCCTTTACGCTGACGGACATTAACATGGGTGATCTGAGTGAAGCGCGGATCACCTTCAAAAAGTTTATGCCAAGGCGGTAAGGTATTAAGATCTATTTGTGCATGTGGAAAGGCCTGCGCAACATCTTCCATCAGGCTGGTAGCCATGATGAGATCCCCCAACGCACTCCATTTTATAATCAATATACGACGTATGCTAGGATCGCTGGGTAAATCTAGGGGCATGTTTATTTTATCGCTAATTCGAAGGTATCAAGTAACGGCTGAATTTCAGCACGTTTAAGTTTTAGTGAAGCTTGATTCACAACCAGACGAGAACTAATGTCCATGATTTCAGCAACACTTACCAAACCATTGGCTTTTAATGTGCTACCGCTACTCACTAAATCAACGATCACGTCAGCTAACTTGACTAATGGCGCCAGTTCCATAGAACCATAAAGTTTGATTAAATCAACGTGCACACCTTTGGCAGAGAAATATTCACGCGCAGTATTTAGGTATTTAGTTGCCACACGTAAGCGCGCACCTTGACGCACAGCCTGTTCATAATCAAAAGCTGGATGTGCAGCCACCATCATTTTACAGCGGGCAATTTTTAGATCTAACGGTTGATAGAGCCCTTCCCCGCCATGTTCTATCAGCACATCCTTACCAGCTATACCCAAATCAGCTGCGCCATGTTGTACATACGTGGGCACATCTGTCGCACGGATGATAATCAGGCGTACATCAGGTTTATTTGTACCGATGATGAGTTTGCGTGATTTTTCTGGATCTTCATTCGGTGTAATGCCTGCAGCTGCTAATAGTGGCAAGGTTTCCTGAAAAATGCGTCCCTTGGATAAAGCAATCGTAATCATGCAACCTCCTTAGTGTATGCGGCGTATGCGTGCGCCAATTTGATTGAATTTTTCTTCTATGCACTCGTAACCACGATCGATGTGATAAATTCGTTCTATTGTGGTTTCACCCTCAGCCACTAACGCAGCCAGGACGAGAGACGCAGAAGCGCGCAAGTCTGTTGCCATCACTATGGCACCTTCCAGCTTATCAACACCACGCACTATTGCCGTATTGCCTTCTATTTCAATATTAGCACCCAGTCGTTGCATTTCTTGCACATGCATAAAACGATTTTCAAATATGGTTTCGGTCACCGTGGCAACCCCATCAGCGATACAATTCATCGCCATAAACTGTGCTTGCATATCTGTCGGAAAAGCTGGGTGAGGTGCTGTTTTAATGTTCACAGCATGCGGTCTTTGCTTCATATTAAGCGTAATCGTATCTTGTGTTGTCACAACTTCAGCACCGGCTTCGCGCAATTTCTCCAATACCGCATCCAGCGTATCAGCACGGGTATGTGTGCAAGTCACTGTACCTTGTGTCATTGCGGCAGCAACTAAATAAGTTCCGGTTTCAATACGGTCTGGCATAATACTGTGCGTTGCACCATGCAGTTCATCAACACCCGTAATGGTAATCATATCGCTGCCCGCACCTGTAATTTTTGCACCCATAGCGATTAAACAATCTGCCAAATCAACCACTTCAGGTTCGCGTGCCGCATTTTCTAATACCGTAACCCCTTGTGCCAAAGCAGCCGCCATCATCAGATTTTCGGTACCCGTAACGGTTACCGTATCCATGAATATACGTGCACCTTGCAAACGACTGGCTTTGGCATGAATATAACCATGCTCTATATGGATCTCTGCACCCATGGCTTGCAAACCCTTGATATGCAAATCAACAGGTCGAGAACCAATTGCACAGCCTCCTGGCAATGAAACCATAGCCTCACCAAATCTCGCTAATAATGGCCCTAGAACCAGAATAGAAGCACGCATCGTTTTAACCAAGTCATAAGGCGCTTCTAGATTTGGAAGATTTTTAGCATTTAAATCCACACCATTTTGGTCATCCAAATTAACTTGCATGCCGATATGCCCAAGCAGCGTCAATGACGTACTAATGTCTTTAAGCTTAGGTAGATTATCTAGATGCAAAATTTCTGCAGTCAGCAAGCCAGCACACAATATCGGCAATGCCGCATTCTTTGCACCTGAAATACGTACTTCACCTTGCAAGCGTGTGCCACCAAGAATTGCGAGTTTATCCATAATTATCTACCCGCCTCAGCCCACTGTTCAGGAGTATAGGTCTTCATCGACAATGCATGAATTTCAGATTTCATGCGATCACCCAATGCGCGATAAACGACTTGGTGTTGCTGAACGCGACTTTTACCTGCAAATTCGTTGCTGACAATCACAGCTTCAAAATGCTGTCCATCGCCCACTACGTTAACAAAATCGCAGGACATACCCTGCTCTATGTATAATTTAATGCTATCAGGTTGTACCATCAATAATTCACTTCTTAATGTCGCAGCTTGTAGCCACGTTGTAATAAAATCAAACAAAATGCAGATAATGCCACAAAGCAACAGAATACAACTAACATACTCAAACTAGGTGATACATCACTGACGCCAAAAAAACCGAATCGGAATCCATCTATCATATAAAACACAGGATTAAACTTTGATATTGCGAGCCAAATTGGAGGCAAGCTATGAATCGAATAAAACACACCAGATAAAAAGGTTAATGGCATAATAAGAAAGTTTTGAAAAGCCGCAAGCTGGTCAAATTTGTCTGCCCATATCCCTGCCAGCACGCCTAGCGCACCCATAACAGCCGAACCTAATATTGCAAATGCAATTAACCATATCCAATGAGTTATAGGTGGAATTGCGAACACCATAGTAACTAAAAACACCCCCAAACCGACAACCAAACCTCGTGCAACGGCTGCGATTACATAGGCTGTAAAAAACTCAACATAAGAGATGGGGGGTAACAACACAAACACAATGTTACCTGTAATTTTGGATTGTATCAGGCTAGATGAGCTATTCGCGAACGCGTTCTGCAACATAGACATCATTACCAAACCAGGTATCAAAAAAGCCGTATAACCCACACCTGAATATACCTGCACATGTTCAGCCAATACATGCGAAAAAATCATTAAATATAATAAAGCTGTGATCACAGGAGCGAGCACGGTCTGAAAGGAAACCTTCCAGAACCGTAACATCTCTTTATATAACAACGTATAAAAACCTATCATATTGATGACGTCATCTGCAAAAACACATCTTCTAGATCAGGCTTAGTAAGTGCCATATCTACTAAAGTTATCCCGGCCATTCTTAACTGCGCCAATATACCCTCAACCTCAGCTGGTTTATGTATTAACAAGCTGTAAGCATCATCCGCCTCTTTCACAACATAAGAGCGCAATCCCAGTGGCAACTGATTAGGCTTAATTTGAATCTTCAGCTTTAACTCACCAGATGATTTTAATAATTCTGCTGTTGTATCTAACGCAACAATCTGCCCTTGATTCAATATTCCCACACGATTACATAGCGCTTCAGCTTCCTCTAAATAATGAGTAGTCAAAATAATCGTATGTCCGGATTTATTCAAGCCACTGACAAACTCCCATAAAGATGTGCGTAATGAAACATCAACGCCTGCCGTAGGTTCATCAAGAACAATCACTGGGGGTTTATGAACTAATGCCTGCGCTACCAAAACCCGTCGCTTCATACCACCAGACAAGGCACGCATATTAGTAGTGGCTTTATCCATCAAACCTAAATTAGTCATAATTTCATCTATCCAATCATCATTATGGCGCAAACCAAAATAACCAGATTGAATACGCAAATTCTCACGCACAGTAAAGAACGGATCGTAAGCAAGTTCTTGCGGCACTACACCGAGCAATCGCCTTGCAGCACGATAATCCGTAACCACATTATGCCCCATTACTTGAACTGTGCCGCCATCCGCTCTTGTAAGCCCTGCCAGTATACTAATCAGCGTAGTTTTACCAGCGCCATTTGGGCCTAACAATGCAAAAAATTCACCTTGAGCAATATCGAGGGATACCCCTTTTAACGCATGTAAACCACCAAAATGCTTATGGAGTTGTTCAATTTTGATTGCACTAATCACAACAGTCAGATATCGAGAAAAGGCGCTACACCATATAACGTAGCAAGATTTATAAGATTTTCAGGCAGATGTGAAAAATGTATCTTTTGATTAATAGCATTAGCAGCACGTTGACAAGTCAAAATGAATGCCAAGGCTGCAGAATCTAATTTAGCTACATTAGCAAAATCAAACTCTACACAACCGTGTTTAATTGCGTCTAAAGCATTAACTAACTGCTGAGTAGCAGTATTGAGGGTTAACTCACCAGAAACTGAATGAACCAATGCCATAAATTACTTGGTCGTCGCCGGTTTTGTAGGCGCATTTTGTTGATTACGTCCTGCCAAAGTATGGATTAATCCATCTATACCAGAATTACGTATCTCAGTAGCAAAAGAACTACGATAGTTGGTAACCAAACTGACTCCATCGATACTGACGTCATAAACTTTCCAGCCTGCGTCAGTTTTTTCCATACTGTAATCAATAGGAATAGGTTGTGCACCTGGCTGCTTCACTTGTGTCTGCACTGTTGCATCAGTTGCATTCGCTGCCATATTGAAAGGCTTAAACTCTATTACCTGATTATTAAATTCAGCCAATGCATTCGCATAAGTCCGCACCAATAACGTACGAAATTCTTTAATGAGCGACTGCTGCTGCACGGGTGTCGCCTGACGCCAATAACGTCCCACTGCCAGCATAGTCATTTGATTAAAATCAAAATGCGGCAACACCTTGGCATCAATTAGCGCGTACAGCTTTTGTGAATCATTAAGCAAAACAGCCTTATCACGCTTTAATATAGTTGTAACATCTACAGTTGTATTTTTCACCAAAACATCAGGAGGCACATTGTCCGCGTAAGTTAATACACTAAAAGCCAATAGCAACAATCCAACAATGTAATTCATTTTTTTTCTTAAAATCATCATAGTGTTAATTAGTTTCACCTATTGCGCGCGACAATTGCGCTACATCCATATTGTAATCATTCACTGTGCGCAAGTATTCAGCCTGAGTCAATGCATAAGTTTTTAATGCGTCAGCTACTTTGTCAGCTTTCTCTAAACCAGCACTAAAATCTGCCAGTGAAGCTATCATCCATCGTCTACCAGCGGCTGCTCCATCAGCAAGCTGTTTTAGGGCATCATAATTAGCTTGAACTTGATTGTAAGCCTCGGACACTTGGAACGGGATTCCTGCTTGAGCAAATTGTGTTTTGTAATTCAATGCTTCCAACTCAGCTTGCGCCTGTGCAATTTGCGCATTGGATACATCTTGCACCATATCCCACTTCATACCGACAACGGGCGTTAATCCTGCATTATTAAACGGGTCATAAACATATGGATTATTCAGTGTGTCGCGACGTGAAGCATAATTTGCCTGCCCAATTACACCCGCGTAAAGGTTAGGATAATTTTCCGACTTCTTCGCTGCGACTAATGCACGACGTGCACGCATGCCAGCTTCCAGTTGCGCCATTTCAGGACGATTAGCAACGGCCGTATTTTCAAAGTCAGTTAAGCTACCCTTCGGTAACGCTACAGGAGTCAGGCTATCATCAGCGACTGTGAGATTGGCATCTAAACCCACACCTGTAAGTAATTTCAATCCATCCAGGCTGATTTTTTCTATGGCTTGTGCCTGGCTGTGGTATTTTGCCAGCATCCCATTCGCAGCTTGTAGGGCATACAAATCAGACTGCTTGGATTCACCATTATCCGCCTTAAGATTACGTAGTACACGTGACAAAGCATCATTCAATTTACCCTGAACGTCTTCTAATAAGCGACGACTATCCCTTGCAGTCAAATATCCATAATACGCACGTTTCACATCCATGACTGTATCAGCCTGGCTAATACGTACATCACCTCGCTTTACATCGATATTGCCTTTAGCAGCCTCGCTGTAATGCTCAATTTTGCCGAAAGTATAAAGCGGTTTAATGATAGAAAACTGTAATGAAGTCCAATCAGATAATCCGCCAGGGAAAGGACCATCAGAACGGGGAGTTGTACCCGAAGTTGCACCATTCTGATAAAAGCCACCACTAACCGCAGGCGCCAAGCCCACAAATACGTTCGCACTTATACGCAGACCATTATTTCCCTGTGCTTCATCAAGCAATGCGCGGGCGGATTCAACTAACTGCTCGCGTTCTTTAATACGAGGATCTGCACTCAAGCTCATGGTTACAGCTTCAGCCAAATTTACCGTTTGCGCATTTGCCAAAGGGCTTGCTATTGCTGCGGCTACAAATAAGCTGATAAGACTCTTTTTCATGGTTGCATTCCTTGAGTTGATTTTTGTGCAGCATCCGTTTTAGGTGCATCTGACGCTTTATTATATAGAAACTGACTGATTAAATTCTCCAACACAACCGCAGATTGTGTAATTTTGATTTTATCACCAGTTATGAGATTTTTAACATCACCACCCGCATCTAATGCAACAAATTGCTCACCCAACAGGCCTGACGTCATAATTGCGGCAGAAGTGTCCTTAGGGAACTGATATTTCGCATCCAACTTCAAAGTTACAGTTGCTTCAAAATTTTGATTATCAAAACGTATGTCACTAACCCTTCCCACCACTACCCCGGCACTTTTGACAGGTGCACGTACTTTGAGACTTCCAATATTACTAAAATCGGCATTAACCAAATATGTCTGCGCGGTACTAAAACTAGTCATGTTGCCAACTTTAAGCGCTAGTCCCAGCAGCGCAGCAAAACCCGCTAATACAAACAGCCCGACCCAAAAATCCAGCTTGGCTCTTTCCATACTAAACCCCTTTAAACATAAACGCAGTGAGCACAAAATCCAGTGCCAATATAGCTAATGATGATGTCACCACTGTCCGGGTCGTGGCACGCGAGATACCTTCAGCTGTGGGCATGGCATCAAACCCTTCAAACAACGCTATCGTTGTAATCGCAAAGCCAAACACAACGCTTTTAATCACGCCGTTTAACACATCATCGCGCACATCCACTGCGGCTTGCATTTGCGACCAAAAAGCACCTTCATCCACACCGATTAACACGACGCCTATCAAATAGCCACCAAACACACCTACAATTGAAAAAATCGCAGCCAACAATGGCATAGAAATCACACCACCCCAGAAGCGCGGTGCAATCACACGCGCAATCGGATCTATCGCCATCATTTCCAACGCCTTTAGCTGCTCAGTCGTTTTCATCAGTCCGACTTCAGCAGTGATCGCAGATCCGGCACGACTGGCAAATAACAATGCGGCGACAACTGGCCCTAACTCACGCACCAATGACAGGGCCACCAACACACCTAATGATTGTTCAGTACCATAAGTCTGTAGGGTTTGATAACCTTGCAAACCCAATACCATACCTACAAACAAACCTGACACTACAATGATAATCAGCGACAACACACCACTGGAAAATATTTCCCGCATAATCAACTGAAAACGTCTCCAGCTCAGACCCGATCGCCACAAAATCTGCATTAAGAAACGAGTTGCAACACCCAAGCGCCACACACTATCAATCAGACCATGGCCAATTCGACTAACAAAACCCTGTTTAGTTTTCATTTGCCCGCCATTTTAATCAATGCCAAGTCACTTGCATAATCAGGCGCAGGATAATGAAATGGTACGGGCCCATCTTCCTCAGCATGCGTAAATTGATGCACGAAAGGCAATTTAGAAGCCAGAATTTCCTCAGGTGTACCTTCGGCTTCTACCACCCCATTGGAAATAAAATAAACATAATCAACTATTTTAAGTGACTCATGGATGTCATGTGTGACCAATATTGAAGTCAGTCCTAGTGCATCAGTCATACGTCTAATCAGATTACCAATAACACCTAAAGAAATTGGATCTAAACCAGCAAATGGCTCGTCATACATAATCAACTGTGGATCTAGGGCAACAGCTCGCGCCAATGCTACTCGCCGCGCCATACCACCTGATAACTCATGCGGCATCAGTTCATGCGCGCCACGTAAACCGACAGCGTGCAACTTCATTAATACCAAATCACGTATCATTTCTTCAGACAAATCGGTGTGTTCACGCATTTGAAAAGCCACGTTATCGAAGACAGACATATCCGTAAATAACGCACCAAACTGAAACAACATACCCATTTTACGGCGAATTTTGTAGAGTTCATCATTACCCAGCTGATGAATAATTTGACCATCCATACTCACTTCGCCTTGCGTGGGACGCAATTGACCGCCAATTAAACGAAGTAAAGTTGTTTTTCCAGAACCACTGCCACCCATAATCGCAATGACTTTGCCACGAGGTGCGTTGAGATTGATACCCTTTAATATCTCACGACTACCATAGGCAAATGAAACATCACGAATTTCAATCAGATTATCAGTGGACACGGCACAAAATAAGGATACTAAAGCGATCATTCTAACCTAAATAACATAACGGCAACAAACTTAAACACAGATCAACCTAACAATATCCAAGCTTAGTATTTTCCTTGTTACAATGGCGTCATAGTTAAAAACCAACTGATTAACACCTATGCAACTAGACCTATTCTACGAAATTTCTCAGCCACCTCAAATTCAACGCACAGAAGCCCAAGCGTTTGAACAAAGCATGCAAGAAATCACTTTGGCTGACAGTTTGGGGTTTGGTACTGCATGGTTAGTTGAGCATCACTTTATGCGTAGTTATTCGCACTCATCTAAACCAGATTTGGTACTGGCGGCACTCAGTCAGCGCACCCAAAATATACGACTAGGCTTGGGTGTAACGCCACTGCCTTACCACCACCCCATCCATGTAGCCGAACGTGCTGCTACATTGGATATTTTATCTAATGGCCGTTTAGAGCTTGGTATAGGCCGTGGTTTTTCTCCGCAGGAATATCGTGCATTTGGAGCAGATATGGCGCACAGCCGCACCATGACCGCCGAGTCATTAGACATCATCAAACTTGCCTTTGCTCGACAGCCTGTGACCTACCATGGTCAGCATTACCAACTGGACGCGCTCGACATATTGCCCTACCCGGTTCAAACACCACATCCACCCATCTGGAGCGCAGCCGTCAGCCCCGATACATTCCTTTGGGCTGCACAGGCGCAACTGGGCATGCTGGCCGGCCCCTTCAAACCATGGCTTATGGTCAAGCAAGATATCAAACACTACCTCGAGGCCTGGCAAAATCCGCAACCAGCACGTACAGGCATGACAGTAGGTGTACTCTGCCTGCCTGATGGTAAAAAGGCTAAAGCCCTAGCTAAAGAAGCCTTTGTCTGGTTTTATCAGCAACTATTCGCAACTACCCTGCCCGTACTGGAAAAGCTATATCCCAGCTATGAACATTTCCATGATTTAGGCAAATTCCGCAACTTGTTAAAACTGGGTATCAACTTAACCATGCTGGAAACTTTTGGCATGGCCGTTGTTGGCACACCTGAAGAATGCATAGACAAACTACAAAAATATCGTGAAGCCGGCGTCACTAATCTGCTTTGCGCAGTAGGTGCAGGCGCCGTGCCAACTGAAATCGTACAAGAATCCATGCATTGCCTCGCACAAGACGTAATGCCTGCTTTACGCGACTGAATATGCGCGTCCTAGTCACCGGCAGCAGCAGTCATTTAGCACAAGCGTTACTACCTTTATTGTGTGACCATCCTGAAATTAGTCAGGTTACAGGCGTCGATATTCAGCCCAGTCGCTACCAACACCCCAAATTCACAGCAACACAAGCTGATCTGACCAGCGCTGATCTACCAGCCCTGTTGCAACAACAAGATGCACTCATCCACTTAGCCTTTGTCGTACTTCGTGGCAAAACGTCTGTTGACGTCATGCGTGCAATCAATATCACCGCTTCACAGCAACTCTTAGCCAGCGCAGTGTCATCAGGTATGCAACACATCGTACACCTCTCCAGTGCATCAGTTTATGGCGATGGAATATGGCTAAATGAAGATGCCCCACTACGCCCGATCAAGGGATTTTTGTATGCCGAGCACAAAACCGAGCTGGAACACTGGCTAATAGAAAACCACCCACAGATATGCCGTTTACGCCCGCATATCATCCTTGGAAAGCATGCACAACCATTATTAATCAACATTTTACGGCAACCTTTTTATGTAAAACTGCCAGACCCGCAGCCCGTGTTGCAATGTGTACATGAAGATGATGTTGCCCTAGCCATCGTTGCCGCTTTATTAAAAAAAGCACAAGGCGCTTACAACCTCTCAGCCAATCCGTGTTTCAGCTTCCGCGACACCATCATTAAACGTCATCACCTGGCTATTCCACTCCCACCTAAATTAGCTAAAGCAGCGCTGAATTTCGTTTGGCGCAGCACAGGCATTGGGGGTGAAATTGGCTGGATAGATGGCGCAAATAAAAGTTTAACGCTGGACTGCAGTAAGGCCGAAAATGACCTGAATTGGGAACCAAAGATACACACGCATAAAATGCTATTTGGATAATACTCGCATTATCAAACCACGAAAAAAACACATAATGCCAGATGTACCCTGTAGGCTACTTAAACTAAATTAACTGGCAAACACCCCATCATCAAACGCTTCAGCATAAACTTTCCAGTCTTGCACTACCTGCAAAGTACATTGTTCAGCGATATCCATTAACACTTGTTGCCATTTCTTTTTCTGTGCAAAATCAATCAACATATCAGTGATAGCAGAATTATTTCGACCACTGCTACGTAATTGACTCCAGGCAACAAGTTCACCCATGGTTAGAATCACACCATCTAGTAAATGAGGTTGTTGTGCACCATTTAACGTGACTCTGTCCTCACTAGGTTGCAAACCACGTAACACATAGGATTTTTTGCCGATCTTCACTGGCTGCAAGAATGCCATAGGAACGGCTTGCATCCGCTGCTGTAACGCGACAATGCGATGCGCTTCAGTTTGCCAGTCTGGCTGTTTAACGAACAAATGCGAGGATAACGATGATGGCAATGCCTGCTTCAAATCCAACAGATAATTACGATCGGGTGAGCCTTTGCCCTCAACCAGAATAATGTAACGCTCCACACCCAAACTACCCGTACCTGCAATGCGACGTGCCACATCACGTACTTGGAAAAACTCAGGGTTAGGCTGCTTACTGGCAAAGCTGTCCATGAATGTAATAATTTTGCTGCGTTGCTTATCATTCACTGGCAATGCCTTTTTCCCGTCCACCCGTATTAAGCGTTGTTTTCCCTTACGCTCGGTACGACTATCCAGAAACTGTGGACGTAATTGATTGCGCTGATTATCCAATAGTTTTCGAATCAAACCATCAGCAGTATCACGCTCGACCCAGCGAGCCTTACCATTCTTCAATGCAGCCACATAGCCATCCAGAAACCTTTGGCACAAAGCCAGAGCTGCGACCCGTTTGATGCCCATGCTCTTAGCGCCAGCGAGGATACTGCTTAGACAACGAACCAAATCCCAACTACATGGTGACAACACAGCCTCATCAAAATCATTAATGTCAAAATATACGAGACGATTATCACCTTTATAGCTACCAAAGTTTTCAATATGCAAATCACCACACAACCAGGTCAATGGTGCCTGATCCAGCACCTGCTCACGCGGCAGGCGGTCGTAAAATAGATGACAGGTTCCTCGCAGGAACACAAAAGGATTTAACCGCATATTGCGGTATTTAATAATCAGCCGCTCAGGTTCACGTTCTGCATTGAATGACTGTATATTGCGGATTACATCCATATAATGAACACCCTTAAAATCGGCAAGCTGATCAGTACAATCAATAAAAAAGGCAGGGATACCCCTGCCTTTTCAATACTACCTAAAACTAATTACTTCGCAGCAGGTGCTTCAGCGGCTGGTGCAGCAGCTTCTTTTTTAGCAGCTACTTTTTTCTTAGCGTGATGTTTTTTAGCTTTATGCTTTACTGGTGCAGCCATTTCAGTTTTAGCTGGTTCAGCAGCAGGTGCAGGTGCATCAGCAGCAACAGCAGTGAAAGAAACAGCAGCAAAAGCAGCAGCGATGATAGCGGATAATAATTTGTTCATTTGGGAATCCTCAAAGTAAATAATCGGTGATTGGTTGATCGGGATAACAAATTATCGCCGTCACTGCAAATAACGCAATAAGGGAACCCTCTGTTGACAGGCTTTGCTAAATTTGTGGTGTTTTTATCAGTAATTACATGGTCAAAATTCAACAAGCAACAAAACTGCTGTCATTTTTACTTTCCCTGTTCAATTCATGGCGTATCGCGCCAATCCACAGCGCCAAATCGGGTATCGCCGAATGAATACGTATACAGCAGACTGAGGGTATTCACCGACTGGTGTGTGGTAGCGAGGTCGGGATAGCTCGCATCGCGGCGTGAAGCGTTGTACTTGATGGTGACGCTGTGAGGGCCATGAACACGTACGGTGAACGCCGCATCACCGCGCAAAATACGCTCAGTTCCCCGATTTTCTGTCGAGGCGACATCGCTGACATAGTATGAACGTGCCGTTAAGTCGAGGTTGGCGGACTGACCGAAGAGCATACGCAAAGCAAGCAGCGCCTGTGGCGTAGCGCCGTAATGGTAATCGCGCTCACCCGAACCATGTATGGTGCCCGCTGCACCGTAGCCGACACCAGCGAGAGCAGTTCCCTGTAGCGCGACATTTTTCGAAAGCCACAACTGCCCAGTCGTACCGAGTGACACCGCAGTGCTCGAAACACGAAACACCTGTGGTGAGATGTAATCGTAACTGCCATACAGCCCCCACACGCCACGATAGTTTTCCCCCGCCGCATAATCTTTGCCGACTAGCAGTCCACGGCTCATGATGTTCTCGAACACATTGGCGCTGGTGGCAGAAAACTCAAAATCGAAATAGTCGAATGGCCGGGTGTAGGTATAGCCGTCCTTGCCGGGTAAGCCGTAGGACATGTGAAAGTCCATCGTCGCAGCATTTCGTTTTACATTTTGCGACACGGCCGAATCAAACAGGTTATCGACCTTGTTCCAGCCTATGCGCATATAGGTATAGGTTGCCGGATTGTGGCTATCAAACACGCTGCGGTAGCGGTCACCGTAGGCCAGTCTGGTGAACCCAAGCGAAGGCGAAATCGCTGCCGCACCTACTTCGCGCCATGCACTAGGGTGTTTGCCGCCGCCCTCAAGCAGCAGGTTGAACGAAGCCGCTATCGCGGAGAAATATTCCCGAACCATCAAATTACGCAGCATAATTTCGTCTCCCCCAGCAATGGAATTTTGATTACTGTACCACGAGGAGACGACATTGACAGCCCCCACACCCATCCCCGCGCACTTCGAGCACAATCACCAGCGACTGCTGAATTGCCTCAAGCTCAGAGGCATGCAGCCTAAAACCATCGCCTTGTATTCACACGGCGTACGGCGCGCAGCGGTGTATTTTAATGACCAGATAGACGCGCTCACCAAGCCACAATTAACCGACTATTTTGTTCGCATCCTGGATACCCATTCATGGAGTACGCTCAAACATGATCTGTATGGACTGAAGTTCTATTATGCCCATGTACTCAGCCAACCCTGGCCAGGTGCGGATCTGGTTAAACCACCCAAGTCATATAGCCTGCCCGACATCATTACCGTCGCCCAGGCACAACAAATCTTCATGGCCACCCGCGTATTGAGCTACCGCGTATTCTTCTTCACCCTCTACAGCCTGGGCTTACGATTAGGCGAAGGCTTACGCTTGCAGGTAGGGGATATCGATGCGGATCGGATGCGGGTGCAAGTACGCAACGCCAAAGGCAACCGTGATCGATTGGTGCCGTTATCAGAGAACACCTTGCAGGTATTGCGCCGTTTCTGGCTCACCCATCGCAACCCAAGCTTGCTCTTTCCTAATCGACACGGCGGTCTTGCCAAATCGCACTTGGCACGCACCCCGCTGGATCGTGGTGGTATCCAGACCACCTTGGGTCAAGTGACCCGTGACTGTGGCTTAAAAAAAGAATTACACCACACAGCCTGCGCCACAGCTATGCCACCCACCTGATAGAAGCTGGCATCGATTTACTCGAAATTCAGCAGATACTCGGACACCAGTCCATCCTCACCACCATCCGCTACACCCACCTCACCGAACAACGCCATCAGAGCGCACACACTCGCCTTAATCAATTAATGGAGAAATTCCACATTCATTGGGGCAAAGTCAAATGATCAGACTGGCGCACATCGTAGCAACCTACGCAGCTAAACTGCTTGCACAACACGGTCATCACCTATTGCCCAGCCAGCAAGCTGCCTTAACCGCCTTTCAAACCTGCCGTAGCCAGATGAGCCCGAGGATGCAACTTGCCTGTGATGATTGTCAAACACCCAGCTACCTGCCACATTCCTGCGGTCATCGGCATTGCCCGCATTGCCAGGCGCACGAATCACAGCGCTGGATAGACCAGCAATTACACAAATCCATCCCCGCCAACTACTTCATGCTCACCTTCACCGTGCCCGCCCAGTTGCGCACACTGGCCTGGCAACATCAGCGCGTCATGTATGACTTGATCACACGCTGCGCGTGGGAAACAGTCAACACCTTCAGCCAAAACGACAACAAGCTGCGCGGCAGCGCAGGGGCGGTGACTGTACTGCATACCCATAACCGCCGACTGGACTATCACCCCCATGTGCATCTCGTCATGCCCGCTGTCGCCTTTAACCCCAAACAGCGACGCATGCGTCATAAACACGGCAACTACCTGTTTAACCACAAAGCCCTGGCCAAAGTATTTCGTGCCAAATTACTGGCAGGCATCAGACAAGCAGGACTCACCCTGCCAAACGATTACCCGACCGATTGGGTGGTGGATTGCAAAGCCGTCGGCACTGGACAGCACGCTCTGATCTACCTTGGGCGCTATCTGTATCGGGGGGTGATACAGGAGAAAGACATCCTCTCCGACCGGCATGGTCAGGTCACCTTCCGTTACCGGAACAGCCAAACCAAACAAATGGAAACCCGTACCTTGAGTGGTGTAGCCTTCCTGCGACTGATACTGCAACACATTCTGCCCAAAGGCTACCGCCGCGCCCGCAACTTTGGCTACCTGCATCCCAATAGCAAACTACTCACCCAGCTACAGCTGACCCACCTATGGCGACGGAACAATCCGCCGCCAGCGCAACCCAGACCAGCGATACGTTGCCAATGTTGCGGTGGGGTGATGAAGATAGTGCGCACACGTATCAAAGCGATACCGCTAGCCACATCAGCCCCATCTATAAAACGGGAACACAGAGCAGATGACACAGGGTGGGAGACCATGCGCTAAACCAGCCCACACCGCCCACCTGCCAGACTAGGCAGGTATGGCCGTGCTCGCCCTGAAGAAGGCTGAAATTGGGTTAACATGCCCGAAAAGCCGACTAAAAACGGTGAGTTGAATAGAATAAGTTGCTGCAATGGCAACGTGAAGGTCGTGAAATGGCGGGTGGGATGCGTAACGCGTCCAGTTATGCCAGCATAGTCAAAAAGATATTTCCATAAGCGCTCAAGCAACACCCGCCCCAGCCATGCCGGGCTTGTCCAACAAACGGTTCAGATTGTGGCTCGCTTCGCGATCACAATCTAACCTTATTCGTTAGCCATGCGAAATAGCGGCTCACCAAGCAAAGAGCCACCGAAGCCGGTGGTGACCAGATCATTGATGGAAGGCGCGCCAGTTTCACCCGCAATCTCCCACAACAGGCTGCCGCCAAACGTATAACCCATTGATTCCCAGAAATCGAGCCCGCTCGAACGTGCCAGCCCGAAGTAAACCGAGCCTTGATATGGGTGCATGAACTGATTTACGGCAAACGGATCGGAATCGACTATCCATTTGCCGTGCAAATTATCTCCTACCGATTGCAAGGTAGTGCCATACACCTGCTTATCAATGAAGTAGTAATTGAATCGATTGAGCAGGATATTGAAGCCAACAATTTCCTCAGCCGGAAGCAGATAATTCTTGCCGTCTGCGCCAGTACCAAATCGAATCGGCTGACTGTCGGGTGCTACGGTAGCAGTTTGAGCGGCGACCGCCGTGGTACTGGAATACGGTTGTTCTGAGGTATATTGATCATGCAACGCAAGCATGTATTGCAATTCAGGATTTGGCGTAGTGAAGTGGCCGCTTTTGCCTGATTCTACAGTTTCAAGGTCTCCGGCATAAGCTGTCATGGGGGTAATGAACGCCAGCACCAACGCAGACCCAAGCCAGTGCCGTCTGAATCCACTATCTGGTAAGCGTCTGCAAGACGAATTAATGGCCGATTTTTGCACACGAGTGCTTATGATCACGCTCCGCAGACGATGAAAAATAGGTATAGCTGGTGTGTATTTCACTTGCATGGTGGCTCCCGTTCAAAGTGGTATCTATTCAGTCTGATCAAGATATACACACAAAATGAACTCGGTTCTGTGCGGCATCGAACACAGCCCCCGCAGTCTACACAGCACTTACTTACATGCAGCCTGCGCCGCCAACAGTGCCGTCGCGCGCGCACAGACATTATCGACAGTGAAGCCATATTCACGCAGTACGACTGCAGCCGGTGCAGAAGCACCAAAGCGATCTACACTAAGCATATCGCCATGTGCACCAGTGTACCGATCCCATCCCTGCGATATACCCAGTTCAACCGCGAGCCGGGCACCAACCTCAGGCGGCAGTACCGCATCGCGTTCAACTTGTGGCAAGGCCTCAAACAATTCCCAGCATGGCATAGACACACAGCGCACAGCGATGCCCTGCTGTTGCAAGCGTTCCGCTGCCGCCACAATCAGTGCAACTTCGGAACCGCTGGCGATCAGGATCAGTTCAGGTTTGCCGCTGGGTGCATCACTCAATACATAGGCACCGCTGCGCAATCCGTCCGCTACCGCATAACGGCTGCGATCAAGCGTAGGCAGCGCCTGACGGGTCAACACCAGCAACACTGGCATATCGCGCGTTTCCAGCGCAACCCGCCAGGCGACCGTGGTTTCGTTGGCGTCACCGGGACGAATCACGAGCAGGTTAGGAATCGCCCGCAGGCTCGCCAGTTGCTCTACCGGCTGATGCGTGGGACCGTCTTCGCCAACAGCGATGCTGTCGTGCGTAAACACATACACAACATGCAGCCCCATCAGTGCAGCCAACCGGATAGCCGGCCGCATGTAGTCAGAAAAAATCAGAAAGGTGGATCCATATGGAATAAAGCCGCCGTGCGCGGCGAGGCCGTTGACTATGGCGCCCATCGCATGTTCGCGTACGCCAAAGTGCAAATTACGCCCGGCGTAGCTCCAGCCGCCACCATCAGACCCTTGCTGATCTGCCTTTGGTGCTGGCAGCGGATTGAAATCACCCAACCCTTTTAATGCGGTTTTGGTCGAAGGATCGAGATCCGCCGAACCACCGCTTAATGCCGGTAGACTGGGCGCAATGGCATTCATCACTTGGCCAGAGGCATCGCGTGTGGCAATACCATGAGCATCGGCGTCAAAGCCTGGGACGACCGCATCCCAGCCCGGCGGCAGTTCTCCGCGCAAACGGTACCAAAGCTCCTCGGCCACATCCTGATATGTCTCCGCGTAGGCATTTAGCGAGGCATTCCATGCGGATTCATTTAGCGCACCTCGTTCCACTGACTTGCGAAACACCGTCAGTACAGCATCTGGTATGAGGAAGTCTGGCTCAATCGGCCAACCCAGCGCCTGCTTAGTCTTGCGCACGTCCTCCACGCCTAGCGGAGAACCGTGAGCCTTGAAACTGTCCTGCTCTGGCGAGCCATAACCAATGTGGGTACGCACCAAAATCAGCGACGGCCTTGCGGTTTCTGCATGTGCGGCAACCAGCGCGGCGTCGATCGCAGCGAGGTCGTTGCCGTCCGCCACCAATACAGTGTGCCAGCCATAAGCCCGAAAGCGCAGCGCACGATCTTCGGTGAAAGTGATGTCAGTTCCACCAGCCAAGGTGACGCGGTTGTCATCGTAAAGACAGATGAGTTTGCCGAGTTGCAGATGCCCGGCCAGCGAGGCAGCTTCAGCCGTTACGCCTTCCATCAAGTCGCCATCGCCGGCAAGGACATAGGTGTGATGGTTGATCAATGGATGATCAGGACGATTGTAGCGAGCTGCCAGCTGCGCCTCCGCAATCGCCATACCGACGGCGTTGCCAAAGCCCTGACCGAGTGGCCCGGTGGTAGTTTCCACGCCCGGCGTGTGACCGCGTTCGGGATGTCCTGGCGCCTTGCTGCCCCATTGACGGAACTGGCGCAAGTCATCCAGAGTGAGGTCGTAACCAGTCAGATGCAGCAGGCTATATAACAATGCCGAACCATGTCCAGCGGAAAGCACGAAGCGGTCGCGGTCAGGCCATTGCGGATTGTGTGGGTTGTGCTTGAGCCAGCGCGTCCATAGTACGTAAGCCATAGGCGCGGTGCCAAGTGGCAAACCGGGATGTCCGCTGTTGGCCTTCTGTATCATATCCACCGAGAGAAAGCGCAGGCAATTAATGCATTGCTGGTCAAGGTTTGTGGTGTCAGGTATGTCTGTCATGTTGCCTCCAGTGTTGTCGTCATTTGGCTGTTGTCCAAAAGCAGTGAGTTGTGCCTGTAACGGTCTGGCGCAATCAGCGCATCCACTACCCTAAATTCGCACTAAGTATGCGATTGGTGTCATCACCGAGCTCATGGTTCCGGGGTTCCTGTGTCCTTGCTACCCTGGTTAAGTTCATTCCGTGCTGTGGTTGCCAAGGCCTGATACTTCTGGCGAAAACCATCAAGGGTTTCCTCCTCTAGCTCCTCCAGATCAAGTAATGCATTGTGTGCACCCGTCGTTGCGCGGATCAGCTCATCAAGCTTGATTTGTATGGCCTCGGTGTCTCGATTTTGTGTATTCTGAATCAGGAACACCATCAGAAAAGTGATGATTGTCGTCCCTGTGTTTATGACGAGCTGCCAAGTATTACTGAACGCAAACACGGGTCCCGTGACTATCCAGATTACGATCACTGTGACGGCTAACGCAAAGGTTCGAGGCCGGCCGCAGAAGTGTGAGGCTGATTTCGCAAATCGGCTGTACCACGTGGAGGTGTGAATGCCGAGTATTTCTTTCTGATGCCTGAATGACACGCTAGCCCGACCTTTCTGGAGGTGCACTTGTGAATGGTGAATTTAAAACCGTTACTAGTCGCGTTACCTTATATAGACTTCAACCAGTTCAGCGCCTGCATTTTTTCAAAATAAAGTGTTTACCAAGTAATTCCGCCAAACCGGCAATATAACTATCTGTCACGATTACCAGCCGCTTTACCCTTTTGTGGTGATCACGGACAAAGTGCATATGCGTGGTGAATCCAGCGAAGTTCTCCCATCCCGGAAAATCCCTCGTATGAAGCAATACACCATGAAGTTCGATTGGCGAGATAGGAATCGACAACAGCGTTGCGACTATCAAAGTCTGCTTTGCTTAATAATGTACAGGGATTAGGCAACAGCATTCCTTCTGGATTCATTATTGAGTATTCGAGCATACGACCCTCCATTAAATGGCTATCATCCTAAACCAACATAGTTGACCATTCTGTACGCCAGCGTACATAGCGATACAAAGCTATCAGCCACCCTGCCCAGCATTCATTCGAATAAATCCTACAATGTGCGCCAGCAAACAGACGGTGCAAAATGTTATCCATAACCTTGTGCCATGAACGATGCCCCGACTACTGATGAGACAACCCAAGTTAAGGATAAGCGATGACAAATATAGATGAGTTAATGGAACAGAATATTCTGCAATATGAAGCACGGCAAAAGCATGCGCAGGAGCTGTTTGCCAGTGCACGAAAGCTTGCTGGCCACGGCCCCGAGCATGACAACGAACGAATGCAAATAAACTGTCTAGCTCAGGAGCATGATCAGCTGAGCAAACAGCTAGAGCAGCTTAAGGAACGCAGGCAACTGAAAATCATACAGGACAAGCATATCTATGAGGCGGGGCCAATGGCTGTTTGGGACATACTCGCCGGTGATCTGGAGAAACTTGTGGAAAGACTTACCCCCTAATTAAGGGAACTCGACAACGCAGTGCGAATATTCCATATAGTCGAAATACTGTTATTAACTGGAAGCCACATGAATAATATTGTTGTTCTTGCCAGATGATGATCTGGTCAGACATTACCCAACTTACCGGTGCCATCCTGCTCATCGTCGCAGCCATTCTGCCCGTTGTTAACCCGCTGGGCGACGCGCCGATTTTCCTGAGGATGACGCCCGGTTGTGATGAATCAACCCGTATATTGCTGGCAAAGCGCATCGCTTTCTACTCATTCTTCCTGTTACTGGGTTCGCTGTTGCTTGGCTCGTTCGTCCTGCGGATGTTTGATCTTTCTATACCTGTGGTGCAAGTGGCGGGTGGTGCTGTGGTATGTGCGCTGAGCTGGGATCTCTTATATGACAATTCCAGGCCAGCTGATGTGAAACTTGACCCAATCCACGCCAATCTCTTTGCGCTTGAGCGCGCAATCTCCCCACTGACTTTGCCGATGACGATTGATGCCGGGGCTATTTCGGTTGCCATCACCGTCGGTGCCAATCACGCGCACTCTGTCAAAAGTGCGGTAATCCAACTAATCGCCGTCATCATCGGTGCAGGCATCATCGCGATGTCCATTATGTTGACATATCGCTACGCCCATCGAGTCAGTAAATTTATCGGAAACACGGGCATGAATGTAGTAGTTAGACTATCGGCTTTCATCATGCTGTGCATAGGCGTTGGAATCAGCTGGAACGGCATCAAGTCGTTGCTGTTAGAAGTCGGCATCCACGGCTGACAGTTCCGACTCCCAATCAGCAGACGCAAGGACATTCGGGATGCTGACCAAGAAGTTCATCAGGACTTTCGTAACAACAGAATCAGGCTGATCAAAGCTGCCAGCAGCACCGCCCACAGTGCGAGGGCGATGCGCGTGGCTTTAACGGCACGATCTTTTTCCCACCAAGTTGCAGGACGAATGCCCTGCACCAGAAACGTCGTCACGCCGGCCAGATTGATGCAGATCAGGTTCATCAGGAACAACGACAATGCACCGGTGGCCTGCACCATATGCCCGCCACCTAACAACAAGCCGAAAGTCACCAGTGGTGGCAACAGCGCCACCGCTACCATTACACCAATCAGCGTCGCCGACACACCCGTTGTAAACGCCAGTGCACCTGCCGCGCCTGATGCCAGGGCGACAGCAATGTCACCCAGTGCCACAGCATTGCGCGATGACACTTCCGGCGATGCCGGATCTACCTGCAGCAGCACGCCGAGCATCACCGACAGCACCATCACCGTCCCGATCCCGGCCAGGCTTGCCTTCAGCGCGCGCCACAGCAACGGCAAGTCGCCCAGTGTTGTGGCTAACGCCATGGCCATATTTGGCCCCAACAACGGCGCAATCACCATAGCGCCAATAATGATAGCAACGCTGTTGTAATACAGGCCGATGGCCGCCACAATGGTAGACAACAACCATAGCCAGATAGACCCGTGAGCAACGCGCGGCATCCTTGATATCCTCGTACAATTCCTCACGACCGATCCGCTCCGGCGATTTTTCCACAGCCGGTGCTTGTTCGGGCGTAGCGTCTGGCTCAGGTTCCGACGCCACTTGGGCACGCGGCAAGGTTGCTTCCACAGGCAGAACCACCACCCGGTTGCCTTCCTCACTGGTGTAGTGTTTCTCCAATAAATCCAGCACCGCCTCGATCTGTTCCGCGTCGAGCAGGATCCGTACCAGCACTTCGTCATCCGGCAACCGGATCTGGCGGTGTTCGAGCACTTTGTGTTCCTTGAGAAGCTCGCGGACTTCTTCGCCGTCCTTCTCTTTTAACACCATTTCGATCAGGCGTAGTGCCATCCAGGTGTCATCCTTTCCATGTCCATACGCAAATCTCTGTCATAGGTCGACATAGACCTCGATCAGAATGATCACCCGTCTATGTTATTTATGTTTTGTAGCATCATATACCCCCCAGAAATTAGATGCTTGCAAGTCGTTGTTGGTCATACTTTTGCTGAGCTAACCTTAATATTCATACAACCATTCCTAGACTATAGTATTGCGCCGAATCAGCATATTGGTTGAACTATCGTGCTTGAGTTGGCCTGTGGCTCCGGACTCAAGTTCCGTGACTATTTGTTTGGCAAGTGATTTCCCTAGTTCAACTCCCCATTGATCAAATGAGTCGATTTGCCAAATAGTGCCCTGAGTAAAAACACAGTGTTCGTAGAGTGCAACAAGCTTACCTAACGCCATCGGTGTCAACCGTTCCAGAAGAATCGTACTAGATGGATGATTCCCTTCAAAAGTCTGGTGTGGCGCCAGTGATTCAAGAGTACCCTCGGCGCTAACCTCCTGCGGCGTTTTGCCGATGGCAAGCGCCTCTGCCTGAGCCAACATGTTGGCCAGCAATATGTCGTGGTGGTGACCGAGGGGATTAAGTGGCTGAACGAATCCGATAAAGTCACAAGGGATGAGCTTGGTTCCCTGATGAATTAGTTGGTAGAAGGAATGCTGGCCGTTTGTGCCTGGCTCCCCCCAGTAGATGGGTCCGGTTTGGTAGTCAACTTCCGTCCCATCAAGCGTGACATGCTTGCCATTACTCTCCATGGTCAGTTGCTGGAGGTAGGCCGGAAAACGTTTCAGGTACTGCTCATAAGGAAGTACCGCTACGGTCTGGGCAGCAAAAAAGTTGTTATACCAGATACCCAGCAAACCCATCAGCACTGGCAAGTTGCGTTCAAATGGGGCGGTACGAAAATGCTCGTCCATCTGGTGAAAACCGTCGAGCATGGCGTGGAAATGTTCGGGACCAATGGCAATCATCGTCGAAAGGCCAATCGCCGAGTCCATTGAGTAGCGCCCGCCGACCCAGTCCCAAAACCCGAACATATTTGTGGTGTCGATGCCGAACTTGGTCACTTCCCCTGCATTAGTCGAGACCGCAACGAAATGTCTGGCAATGGCAGCAGGATCCTTCATAGTTTTGAGAACCCAGTCGCGCGCCGTGTGTGCGTTGGTCATCGTTTCCAGCGTCGTAAAGGTCTTCGATGCAATGATAAACAGCGTTTCTTCAGCATCGAGGTCGCGGGTAGCCTCGGCGAAGTCGGTGCCGTCCACGTTGGAAACAAAGTGGAAAGTCAGGTCACGCTGGCTATAATGTCGCAAGGCCTCGTATGCCATTACCGGCCCCAGATCAGACCCGCCGATGCCGATATTGATGACGTTGCGTATTGGTTTGCCGGTGTACCCCTTCCACGCCCCGCTACGCACCTTAGTGGAGAAATCAGCCATCTTGTTAAGCACGGCGTGAACCTCGGGCACGATGTCTACACCATCCACGAATATGGATTCCCCCTTGGGAGTGCGCAGGGCCACATGCAGTACAGCCCGCTTCTCCGTAACGTTGATCTTTTCACCACGGAACATGGCATCGATGCGAGACCCCAGGCCAGACTCCTCCGCCAATTGCAACAGTAGCTCGATAGTCTCGTCCGTAATGCGGTGTTTCGAATAGTCGAAGTAAATGCCGACGGCTTCGACCGTCATGCGATTGCCACGCGTCGGATCATCCGCAAAGAGCTTACGCAGATGCAGTTCCCGAACTTTAGGGTAATGCTTTTCGAGTGCCTGCCATGCCGCGAGCTTAGTCAGTGGCACGATACTGTTTTCCCGGCTCGGCTTGGGCTGCGGGATCTCTCCGCCCTCGTTTTCCCATCGCGCAAGTGATCGTTCCTTAGCCGTCATGGTGCCGCCGACGGAATGAGAGCTGACGGTACTGAATATTTCATGAGAAACAGCATTCCACAATGCGATAACCGGCACAGTCGGATGGTGGGGGTCGAAGGTGAAAATACTCAGTGATGCCGTACCAAGCATAAAATGCTGTGCATTGGCTACTGCCAATCCTATCCAGCGCGCAGCCAGAACACTGCTGAATTGACCGTGCGAAAACAGCGCGATATTCCCGTCCATCTCGCACAAACGGGCAAGAAGCCGATCAGCCCGATCTGATACTTGTGCAGGCATTTCTCCGTGTGGACAACCATCCAGATAAACATTCCAATCTGGCCGCTCCTTGCGGATATCCACAGAACGCTGTCCTTCATACTCACCATAGTCCCATTCGGCAAGGTCGGGTTCTATCTCCGGAATTTTATCTAACCCCGCTAACTCAAAGGTTTGCAGTGCACGCTTGAGCGGGCTGACCAGCACATGTGCAAACGAGATACCCACCAGACGCTTACCTAACTCACGCGCCTCATCCTCGCCATTTTCGGTCAATGAAATGTCTGTACGACCAGTGTGCCGACCGGAGAGTGACCACTCGGTTTCGCCATGTCGAATCAGATAGAGGCGCAGAGGCTTGGATGTGTCTGGCTTCATACGACTGCGACTTCCATCGCCTCGCTGTATTCTCCGCGGCACGCAGCTCGATTACATTGAGCACGATGCAGCAGAGCCTGTTGCGCGGCTTTCACATTGGCGATTTGGCCCGACCATATCGCCATAGCAGGTTGCTGAAGGGCGCGACCATACGAAAATGACAATGCCCAGGGCGCACACGACTTGAAACGCATATTCATCGCATTCAATCGAGCCGTAGCCAGTTCGGCGGATTGGCCGCCCGACAGAAAAACGATTCCGGGAACGGCTGCAGGCACGGCTCGCAGAAAACACCTTACAGTGGCTTCGGCTACCTCCTCCGCATTTTGCTGCCGTGAACAACTCAATCCTGGCAGCACCATATTGGGTTTCAGAAGCATACCCTCCAGTGCCACGCCCTGGGTATGGAGCTGGTCGAAGACAGTATGTAGAACTTGCTCCGTCACCGCCAAGCACTGCGCCAGGGTATGCTCCCCATCCATAAGAATTTCCGGCTCAACTATGGGGACCAGTCCGGCTTCCTGGCACAGCGCGGCATAACGGGCCAGAGCATGTGCGTTGGCCTCAATGCAAGCCCGGCTGGGAAGACCTTCTTCTATCACGATCACAGCACGCCACTTGGCAAAACGCAGACCCATTTGAGCGTATTCCTTCAGGCGCTCACGCAACCCATCCAGTCCTTCGGTGACTTTCTCGCTGGGATGGCCGGCCATGTCCTTTGCCCCCGCGTCCACTTTCACACCGGGAATAATGCCTGCATCGATAACGGCTTGAACAAAGGGAATACCTTTACTCGTCGTCTGGCGTATCGTCTCGTCATAAAGGATCGCGCCGCTGATACACACGCCGAGATTGGGCGTAGTGATGAGCAATTCCCGATACGCACGCCGGGCATCTACCGTTTGCGGAATGCCTAGTCTGGCAAAGCGCTTGTTGCAAGTTGGATTGCTTTCATCCATAGCCAGCAGGCCCTTGTCGTCGGCGACCAGCATCTTCGCGGTATTGATAAGCGCTTGTATATTCATATGGAATTACTCCACTTCCAGTTGCGAATCTCGGGCATGTCCTGGCCGTACTTTTCGATGTGCTGTTTGTGTTCGATCAGCTTGTCCTTGAGCTGCTGTTTCAGGTAGATGCCCTTATCACCCGTTTGCGGCAGACGGTCGATGGTGTCCATGACCAGATGAAAGCGGTCCAGGTCGTTCAACACGGTCATATCGAAAGGTGTTGTGATAGTGCCTTCTTCCTTGTAGCCGCGCACGTGGATATTGGCGTGGTTAGTACGGCGATAAGTCAGCCGGTGGATCAGCCACGGGTAGGCATGATAGGCAAATATAACCGGCTTGTCCTTGGTGAACAGTTCGTCAAAATCCGTGTCGCTCAAACCGTGCGGGTGTTCACTGGCAGGCTGTAGTTTCATCAGATCAACGACATTGACCACGCGGATTTTCAGTTCGGGCAGATGCTCGCGCAGGATGGACACGGCAGCTAGTGTCTCCAGCGTAGGCACATCGCCGCAGCACGCCATGACTACGTCGGGCGCAACTGCCTGATCATTACTGGCCCATTGCCATATGCCGATACCCTGGGTGCAGTGCTTGATCGCGGCATCCATCGTCAGCCACTGCGGTGCCGGGTGTTTGCCCGCGACCACCACGTTGACATAATGACGGCTGCGCAGACAATGATCCATCACCGATAGCAGGCAGTTGGCGTCCGGTGGAAAGTAAACTCGCACGACCTCGGCCTTCTTGTTCACTACGTGGTCGATGAAGCCGGGATCCTGATGGGTAAAGCCGTTGTGATCCTGACGCCAGACATGAGAGGTCAACAGGTAGTTAAGCGAGGCGATTTTGCGCCGCCACGGCAAGTGCGCCGTGACTTTCAGCCACTTGGCGTGCTGGTTGAACATCGAATCGATAATGTGGATGAATGCCTCGTAGCAATTGAACAGCCCATGCCGCCCGGTCAGCAGGTAACCTTCGAGCCAGCCCTCGCACTGGTGCTCGCTGAGCATTTCCATCACGCGCCCGGCAGGCGCCAGATATTGGTCGTTCGGCACGGTCGCGGCGTCCCATTGGCGTTGGGTTGTTTCGAACATCGCCTCCAGGCCGTTTGAAAGTGTTTCGTCTGGACCAAACACCCGGAAATTTCGCTGCGTCTGGTTCAGCTTCGCGACATCACGCAAGAAAGGTCCGAGCACATGGGTGTCGCCGATGCCGGGTGCACCCGGTATCGGCACTGAAGCTGCATAGTCGCGAAAATCCGGCATACGCAGATCGCGCAACAAGATACCGCCGTTGGCGTGGGGGTTCGCGCCCATGCGACGTTCGCTCTTGGGCGCCAATTCGGCCAGTTCGGGTTTCAGACGACCCTGTTCATCGAACAGTTCTTCAGGCCGGTAGCTTCGCATCCAGTCATCCAGCAGCTTGAGGTGCTCGGGTTTATTGTGTGGATGGAGCGGCACCTGGTGTGCGCGGAACGTACCCTCGATCTGCAGACCATCGACTATCTCCGGCCCTGTCCAGCCTTTGGGCGACTTGAGGACGATCATCGGCCAGCGCGGACGCGCGGTGTTATTATTGCTGCGCGCATTGCTTTGGATGCTCTTAATGTCTTCGATAGCCTTTTCCAGCGTGCCGGCCATGAGTTGATGCATCACTTCCGGCTCATCACCCTCCACAAAGTAAGGTTCCCAGCCACAACCTCGAAGAAATTGCTCCAATTCTTCATGTTCGATGCGAGCGAGGACAGTCGGATTACTGATCTTGTAGCCATTGAGATGCAGAATCGGCAGCACCGCGCCGTCGGTGATCGGATCGAGAAACTTGTTGGATTGCCACGCCGTGGCCAAGGGGCCGGTTTCTGCTTCACCGTCACCAATGACACAGGCAACGATGAGATCGGGATTGTCAAACACCGCGCCGAACGAATGGCTTAACGAATAGCCCAGCTCTCCACCCTCATGGATCGAACCGGGACACTCGGGCGAGGCGTGACTGGGAATACCACCCGGAAACGAGAACTGTAGAAAGAGTTTTTGTAGTCCTGCCTCATCCTGACTGATGTCGGGATATATCTCGCTATAGGTACCCTCGAGATAAGTGTTACCAACTACGGCCGGGCCACCGTGGCCGGGGCCACAGACGTAGATCATGTCAAGGTCATATTTATTGATGACCCGGTTCAGGTGTACGTAAATAAAGTTCTGTCCGGGTGTAGTACCCCAGTGACCCAATAGCATGAGTTTCACGTCCGCCAGTACCAGCGGTCGCTTCAAAAGCGGATTATCATAGAGAAAAATCTGCCCGACCGACAGATAGTTGGCGGCACGCCAGTAAGCGTCAATTTTGTACAACAGGTCAGGTGTGAGCGTGTTAGTAGTCATAGACTATGTTTCCTTCATTACTATCTCATGAATGTAAGCTAAGTGAATTACGGGTGCTGATTATCCGTTGACGCGCCTGGATTCACGGGTATCTTGTGGATATTAAGCCAGAGCCACGCGACTTCCTCGTTCGCAAAGTCGAAATGCTGCACCTCTGCATGGACAAAATGTTTCGCAATGTCCGGCATGATATTCGCCAACGCGCCATCCGCAACAACTGCCACTTTCTCGATTCTTTGAATATGCGCCTCGATGAATTTCAAGTGAGCCAGCATCGCGGCAAAGCCTTTCCAGCCGGGAAATGATTTTGCATGTATCAATACGCCGTGCAGCTTCCCATGTTCAGCAAGATAAGTATCAACCTGACTCGTTATCGAAATAAAATCTGCCGCTTCAAGTGGTCCTTCCGGATGCAGTACCAGTATGCCTTCGTCTTGTCGCAAGTCGTAATTGAGCATTGCTTACTCTCCTTAATTAAATATACAAATACTTCTTAGACAACATTCATATTCAAAACATCTTGTGCCGTGTACATGTTAAGGAGCATGGCTGCCCCGGAAGGATGTGTCGGTTTGCTACTTCACTTACGACGTACCGAAATTTACGCGCTACAACCGCTGCAGCGTAATGATGAAAATGGGTGCAAGGTATTGACAAGCAACTTGTCGAGTTCGTTGTGATGGTCATGGCAATTTTTCACCTGGATGGTTATGTGTAAGTGCGGCGCTTTTTGATGCAATGCATGCCATCAGGTCGCGCCAGGATTTTGCAAAGGATGCTGTTCCCTCAAGTTGCAGTTCAGCCGCCAGCGCTGCATCGTTGATGCCCTCGCGGGTAAATTCTGCGATTACCGCTTCCGCCATTACGGCATTAGCTTTATCGGTCGATAATACGTGCTTTATGTTGCCGTGCTCAGCGAAGGCAAGTAGTGTCTTCTCGGGTATGGTATTGACCGTATCTGGCGCAGCGAGCGCTTCTACGTAAAGTGTGTCAGTGGCTGCAGGATCCTTAGTACTGGTGCTCGCCCACAGCAAGCGTTGCTGTAAAGCCCCGGAAGCAGCCAATTTTTGCCAACGCGGGGACGACAGCAAATCACGGTAGGCTTCGTAGGTGCGCATCGCGATAGCGATACCGAGACGATTGTGTAATGTATCCGGAACCTTATCCTTAACAGCGACATCCCAGCGGCTGATAAATAACGATGCCACTGAACCGACCACTGGATCAAGCCCCTCAGCGATGCGCCGCTCGATGCCGCGCATGTATGCCTCGGCTGCAGCAATATAGTGCTCACGGGAGAATAGCAGCGTGACGTTAACCGGCACACCAGCGAAAATCACGTCCTCAATTGCGGGAATCCCTGCCGCCGTACCTGGAATCTTGATGAAAAGATTCGGGCGCTGTGCACGCGCATGCAACTGGACAGCAGCTGTTATCGTGGCTGCAGTATCTTCAGCCAGCAAGGGCGACACCTCCAGCGACACCCAACCATCGACCCCACCCGTGGCGTCATAGATAGGCCGAAACAAATCAGCCGCCCGAATCAGATCTTCCAATGCAAGTTCAAAGAACAACACCTCTCCCGACTTGCCAGCGAGTGTTTTTTGACGGATCGCTTCATCGTAGAAATCCCCCTTCTGCATGGCGTGATCGAAGATAGTGGGATTGGAGGTCAGCCCTGTCACGGAAAGCTCGCTGATATAACGAGCCAATGTACCGCTAGTCAGCAGCTCACGCGTGATGTTGTCGAGCCAGAGACTTTGGCCGAGTTCGTGCAATTGTTGTGTAATTTTCATTTATTCACCAATTTGTGACATACACAGTCTGCTGCAATCAACACTTCACTCTGCTTTAACCAGCCTTTTCCAGAGTAACGCCGCGATATTTCGATAGAAGCGACATTCTTGCCGTTTGTATCAAGACGCTCTGTGCGCTGGAACACATAACATAAAAACACTACGGCACTGTTGATGTACTGATACAGCTGGCATTTCGCCTTGTGTGTTGTGGATTTATATGACTTTCAACTTCGTGCGCTACCGAACAGACCTACACAAAGGTCACGGAGCAATATTGTCATCACTAAGTAGCCAGCACCCACGGACCCACGATCCCTGCCTAACCCATGAATATTCCTTTCACTACACGTAGCCGGCTCATTACAGCCAAAATATGCATCCACACTGTCGTGGGTGGTTTGCTGCTGACCCTGCACGGTTGCTCATCACTTACTTCATCGTATCGTACAGCGCCCGTCGCTATCGAAGTACCGGCCACATGGTCAGTCACCAATGACACGGCATCGGTGGGATCATCTTCACTGACACAGTGGTGGCTGCGCTTTAACGACCCGCTGCTTGGTAATCTTGTGGCACAGGCCATGCAGGCCAATACCAGCGTAAAAAGTGCCGAAGCTGCTTTGCGGCAGGCTCGGGCGCTGCGTGATGTCGCTGCCGCTGCACTGTTGCCGACAGTCGGTGCCTCGGCATCGGCACAACGCAGTAAATCTGGTGATAGCGATGCAATTAACCACTTCAACGCCGGACTGGACGCGAGTTGGGAGATTGATGTCTTTGGCGCCAAACGGAGTGCGCTGAATGCCAGCGCCGCCACGGCGAGAGCCAGCTCCGCGAGCCTCGGCGACGTACAGGTGTCGATTGCCGCCGAAGTGGCGCTCAGCTATATCACCTTACGCGTCGCACAGGCGCGACTGACGATTGCCAGAAACAACTTGGCCAGCCAGCAGGAGACGCAACAGATCACGCAGTGGCGCATGCAGGCTGGCCTGGTCACATCACTTGATGTTGAGCAGGCGCGTGCCGCAACAGAACAGACACGTGCTCAACTGCCGCTCTTACAAATCAGCATCGACCAGGCCAGCCATGCGCTCGCCGTGCTGACCGGCAAGCCACCGGCAGCCCTGCTGACTGTGCTGTCTGCTGTCGCCCCGGTGCCGCAGGCGGATGACAACCTGGCGATGAGCATGCCCGCCGATACACTACGCCAGCGGCCCGACGTCAGGGCTGCCGAATTTCAGGTGACAGCAGCACTGGCTCGCGTATCGCAGGCCGAAGCGGCGCGTCTACCAAGTTTCAATCTTGGTGGTTCGCTCGGCTTGAGCGCGCTGACACTGGGAGCGCTAACCAACGGCGCGTCAGTCGTCAGTTCACTGTTGGCCAGCATCTCCATGCCGGTATTCGACGGTGGAGCCATACGCGGCCAGATTCGCGCTCAGCAGGCCGCGCTGGATCAGGCGGGTATGGCCTACAAAGCTGTTGTGCTAAAGGCATTACAGGAGGTGGAAAACGCACTGGTTGCAATACGCGGCGACCGCGAGCGCCTGTTACATCTGCGCGAAGCCGCCAAGGCGGCGACTAATGCCGCGCGGCTTGCGCGCCAGAGCTACGACAGCGGATTGGTGGACTTCGCGACCGTGCTGCAAACCCAGCGCACCCAGCTCAGCACGCAGGACAGTGTGGCCAGCGCCACTGCCGACCTCAGCGCCGATCATGTGCGTCTGTACAAGGCGCTGGGTGGCGGCTGGATACCCGACAACAACGATCATGCAACATCCCATACCGAACAACGGACTCCGCTATCATGACCGACCTGACCCCCTCACCCGACGCAGCATCACCAGCGCCAACTGCAAACTCAGCTGATGCTAAAACTAAAGCCGAGGTTGCAAACGATCAAGCACCCGCCACTAATCTGGCCGCAATGCTTGACGAACCGACTGCGAAAAGTTGGTATCGACGACCAATGATTTGGGCAGGCGTCGCGCTGATACTGCTGGTAGCCATTGGCCTGTGGTACTGGTATATGAGCCGAATCGCCAACGCTGCACCGGTCTACATCACACAGGCAGTGACGCGCGGCAACCTGACACTGACCGTCACTGCCAACGGCACGATACAGCCCACACGCACGATCAGTATAGGCAGCGAACTCTCGGGCACGGTGCTGAAGGTTAACGCCGATGTCAACGATCAGATCAAGCGGGGGCAAGTACTAGTCGAACTCGACCCTGCTAAATTACGCGATCAGGTCACTGGTTCGCAGGCGGCACTGGACGCCGCTCAAAGTAAAACAAATGAAACTGCCGCCACCATCACAGAGGCGCAAGCCAGCCTTGCGCGTCTTGAAGCCGTAGAAAAACTTTCCGGCGGCAAGGTGCCAGCCAAAACCGAGCTTGATGTCGCCCGTGCGACGCTCACCCGCGCTAAAGCTGCCGATGCCAGCGCCCGTGCTGCCGTTAAAACCGCGCAAGCAACGCTGTCTACCAACCAGATCAACCTGTCAAAAGCATCGATCCGTGCACCCGCCGATGGCGTCGTGCTGACCCGCGCGGTGGATCCGGGCAATGCTGTTGCCGCCTCACTGCAGGCCGTCACTCTATTCACCGTGGCCGAAGACCTCACAAGGTTGCGTCTGTGGGTCTATGTAGACGAGGCCGATGTCGGCGTGGTGAAGCTCGGGCAAGAGGCAACCTTCACCGTCAGTGCGTATCCAAGCCGGTCGTTCCCAGCACACATTACGCGCGTAGGTTTCGGCTCTACGATCACCGACAATGTTGTCACCTACTTAACCTACCTGGACGTTAACAATACGGATCTGAGCCTGCGCCCGGGCATGACAGCCACCGCCACCATCGTAGCCAAACAGCGCAAAGACGTACTGCTGGTGCCCAACGCCGCATTGCGTTACACACCGACCACTGCTGCGGCCGACGCGAAAAAAGGTCTCGCTTCCGGCATCAATTTTGGCCGACCTAAGACCGAGAGCAGCCGCAAGGGCGCTGCCGACAGCGCCAGCACAGCCAACGCACGTCAAGTCTGGGTGCTGCCCGTAGGTGCGAGCGGCACGCCAGTGGCCACGGCTGTTATGCCTGGCATCAGCGACGGCCATATGACCGAAATCATCGGCGGAGACCTGAAAGTTGGCATGCAGGTCGTCACCGCGCAGAAAACCGCGGCCTCAAAATGAGCACGCCCCTGATCCAGCTACGCGGCGTCAGCAAGCGCTATGGTAGCGGCGCTAACGAGCTGATGGCGTTGAACGGCATCGACCTGGAGATCAACGCAGGTGAATTTGTGTCCATCATGGGTCCAAGTGGCTCGGGCAAGTCCACAGCCATGAACATTCTGGGCTGCCTGGACACGCCCACCAGTGGCGAGTATTTGTTCAAAGGTGCGCATGTCGAAGCCCTGTCGCGCGACCAGCGCGCGCGGCTGCGACGGCGCTATCTGGGATTTGTGTTTCAGGGTTTTAACTTGCTTGCACGCACCTCGGCGCAGGAGAACGTGGAGCTTCCGCTACTGTACCGCGGTGACGGTGCCCGCGCCCGTGCCATTGCCGCCAGTCAGGCTCTGCGTGATGTAGGTCTGGCTGGCTGGGAACACCACACACCAACTGAATTGTCGGGCGGACAACAGCAGCGTGTAGCAATAGCTCGCGCCATCGTCACCCAGCCCGCCGTGGTGCTGGCCGACGAACCCACCGGCAACTTAGATACGCAGCGCAGCCACGAGATCATGGGTCTGCTGATGGCACTAAACCGTGACCACGGCATCACCGTGCTGATGGTGACGCACGAGCCCGACATGGCTGCCTACGCGCGCCGCATGGTGCACTTCATTGATGGTCGCATCGCCAAAGATGCGGTCAATCCGAACCCCACCCTCACCGCACCACCGCCCACACCGATGGAAACCATCTGATGCTGTTCAGTGTCTTCATGCTGGCTCTGCGTTCAGTACGACGTAACATGCTGCGCTCGTTCCTTACCATCCTGGGCATCGTCATCGGTGTCAGCGCGGTCATCACGATGGTGACCTTGGGCAACGGCGCCACACAAGCAATCGAAGAGAAAATCACCAGCCTTGGCACTAACCTGCTGATGGTCAGCCCCGGCCAACGCATCGGTGGTGGCGGTCATGGCGGCGTGCCGCAATTCACCGAAGCTGACGGCGAAGCCATTGCCGCGCAGATCGGTGGCGTAGCTGCGGTAGCACCTCAGGACCGCACCACTGCCACGGTCGTGGCCAATGGCAGAAACTGGGCTACCACCGTCGTCGGCAGCAGCAATGCTTGGTTCGAGACTGGCAACTGGCAGCTCGCCAGCGGGCGCCTGTTCGCACCGGATGAACAGCTGTCGGGGGCGGCCGTGTGTATCGTCGGCGAGACCGTGCGGCGCGAATTATGGGGCGGCACAGCAGGCCAGACCGGCCTGGGTCAGCAGTTGCGCGTGAAGCAGTTTTCCTGTGATGTTATCGCTGTGCTGGCGGCCAAAGGACAAGGCGGCATGGGTGATCAGGACGACACCGTACTGCTACCGTTGCACACGCTTCAGCGCCGTGTCACTGGCGGCCACAAGGTCGACAACCTGCTAGTGTCAATGCAGGACGGCAGCGACAGTGCCCCACTAAAGGCCAGCCTGCGGCAGCTGCTACGCGAGCGCCGCCATCTGGCCAAAAGCGATGACGATAATTTCAACATTTTCGATACCCAACAACTGGCCGAAACACTGAGCAGCACTATGGGCGTGCTCACCAGCCTGCTCGGCGCGGTGGCTGCGGTAAGCCTGCTGGTGGGCGGCATTGGCATCATGAACATCATGCTGGTCAGCGTCACCGAACGTACACACGAAATAGGCTTGCGTCTGGCCGTGGGTGCACTGGAAAGAGAAGTGCTACTGCAGTTTCTTATCGAGGCCATGGTGCTGTCGGCGCTGGGCGGTGTAATCGGAATCGTCATCGCCACCGTTGCGTCGTACCTGCTGTCAGGCATGATGGGCGTACCCTACACGTTTGACCCAGCCATCAATCTGTTATCTCTGTTATTCTCTGCAGCCATCGGCGTGGTGTTCGGCTACTTCCCAGCCAGACGCGCCGCGCAGATGAATCCGATTGAAGCATTGCGGCATGAGTAATGCCCTACCCCGCTCTGTGGAACAATACATTTTTCTCAAAGCACTCAATCTCGAATTTGTTCCTAAAGAATAATGGTTAAGCGAATCTACACATTATTGCACTTCAGGATAGTATTAATTTCAATTACAAAATATATGCAATTCACCCCGCAAACCTCATCAAATAGGCATTTGTAGGTTTTTATTTAGCAAAACCACTTGCGTTTTATCCAGTAATCTTTATAATGCCTATCTTCAATTCCCTGATAGCTCAGTCGGTAGAGCGACGACTGTTAATCTATTTCAGCAATTCTACACCCCATCATTTTAATTGATATTAAAGTTCATATATTGCTACAGCCAAGTATTTACCTACATTAGTATCTATTCAGCATTAATATCCCGCAGTTAAATCAACCAACATTAATGTAATTTTCATCAAAAAGCGAACTTTAATTTTTCTAACTATTTGAGTAAAAGACTAGGGTTTATATTGATTTATGTTAGCTAAAAACCAAGGTTAAATTATCTACTTTTCGATCATCTTGTCAGTTGTCATAGTCATGTTTGTCCTGTTGACTCGTTGCCATGATAATGAAGTCGATTGATAAATCCCTCTTCCCAATTCCATTAGGATTTTTTTTGCGTTAGTGTGAATACACACAAAAGGTATTGAAGCTTTCAAAAAACTTGTAGCAGTATTAAGTGCTAGTATGTTGAGTTATACTAACTTGACTGAAGCAACGACTAGATTTCATGATCGCAGGTATGTTTTCTTATCGCCGTTCGCAGGTCTTATACGTACAATTTCCGTTATACGGAAAGCGTATGGAAACAGGTGCAGACAATTTAAATTTAATTAAGTCTTATTTTCGAATTGGAGAACGACAATGTCGATTCAATCTTTAATTGGGCTCGGTGCTTTTACTCTGGTTTTATTTTTATTTTCAATCTATGCTAACAAACATCGTGCTGAAGATAGTGAAAAAAAGAAAGACAAAAATGGTAATGTTTTGCAATCTCTGCCACATACGCCTGAAGACGATGAACGGCTTTTTGCAAGTCCAGAATTTAAAGCAGCATGGGATGAGTTAGAAGAAAAATATGCTGCGTTAAGTGCGATTTATTATAGAAAAAAAGGACATAAAAATGGCCATTAATTCGTTAATTGGTTTGGGTTTTGCAACCCTTATCCTGCTTGTAATTGCTATTTATGCCAATAATCATCGCTCTGAAGATAAGCAGCGAAAAGACAAACAAAATAATTAAGTGACAACTGCATTGCCTTGGCCTGACAAAAAGCCCACTAGTGAGTGTAATACTGCGCTCAAATATAATAGTAACCAGCATTCTGCATATTTTATGTGCAGAAAAATAATCTTCATAGTCACCCAGACTCAGATTCGTCATATGCTCTAAAATTACAAATAAATGCTTGGTCAAAACTCGACAAGCATAGCTCGTCAGTTTTAAGTTAGCGACAAACACGACAACTACTGAGTAGATTCAATCACTAAGCCGTGGTCGATTTGATACAGAATTGATACATTTCTGAAACCTATTGTAACCAGACCATGGTCAACAACTGTTGATCCATATCGTTATTTGCAATGTAGCACGTAGCTACTTAACCAAATAACCGATATGGAGATTGTCATGTTAAACCGCACAAGCAAAGCTGTTCTGATTACTGTACTCACTGGATTTATTGCTGCAACAGCAACTAGCGCAATGGCCGAATCAAAGTTCGAAAAAACGCACCCACGACGTGATCAAGTCAATGATCGTGTACACAATCAGGATAAGCGCATTAACAAGGAAGTTAAAGAAGGTGACATGAGCAAACGCGAAGCTAACAAGCTACATAAAGATGACCATCAAATTCGTCAGGAAGAGCGCGATATGGCGCACCAGGATGGTGGGCACATCACCAAGCAAGACCAAAAAATGCTGAATCAACAAGAAAATGGTGTCAGTAAACAAATAGGTCAGTAATTATGCGACATTACTAATTTGTTATTGTTAGTTTGTTGGGCTAGACAGCAAGTTCATGTTGTCTGGCCTTAATTATTTACTGGTCACATTATGCACTTAAATAAAAAATCGTCAGGTCAACATTATGTAGTGCGGCATATTGGCATGCCTATGCTGCTAGGGTTGTTGTGTATAGTTACTTCGGTGCATGCGGCACCATTGGGTACGATGCAAGCTGATTTGCAGTTGCTGAATCGGATCACATATGGTGTTAATACTGACTCATTGAAGCAATATCAAGCCTTGGGGCATGAGCGTTATCTCCAAAGCCAACGAATAAGGTTAGATTGTGATCGCGAAGCGAGCCACAATCTGAACCGTTTGTTGGACAAGCCCGGCATGGCTGGGGCGGGTGTTGCTTGAGCGCTTATGGAAATATCTTTTTGACTATGCTGGCATAACTGGACGCGTTACGCATCCCACCCGCCATTTCACGACCTTCACGTTGCCATTGCAGCAACTTATTCTATTCAACTCACCGTTTTTAGTCGGCTTTTCGGGCATGTTAACCCAATTTCAGCCTTCTTCAGGGCGAGCACGGCCATACCTGCCTAGTCTGGCAGGTGGGCGGTGTGGGCTGGTTTAGCGCATGGTCTCCCACCCTGTGTCATCTGCTCTGTGTTCCCGTTTTATAGATGGGGCTGATGTGGCTAGCGGTATCGCTTTGATACGTGTGCGCACTATCTTCATCACCCCACCGCAACATTGGCAACGTATCGCTGGTCTGGGTTGCGCTGGCGGCGGATTGTTCCGTCGCCATAGGTGGGTCAGCTGTAGCTGGGTGAGTAGTTTGCTATTGGGATGCAGGTAGCCAAAGTTGCGGGCGCGGCGGTAGCCTTTGGGCAGAATGTGTTGCAGTATCAGTCGCAGGAAGGCTACACCACTCAAGGTACGGGTTTCCATTTGTTTGGTTTGGCTGTTCCGGTAACGGAAGGTGACCTGACCATGCCGGTCGGAGAGGATGTCTTTCTCCTGTATCACCCCCCGATACAGATAGCGCCCAAGGTAGATCAGAGCGTGCTGTCCAGTGCCGACGGCTTTGCAATCCACCACCCAATCGGTCGGGTAATCGTTTGGCAGGGTGAGTCCTGCTTGTCTGATGCCTGCCAGTAATTTGGCACGAAATACTTTGGCCAGGGCTTTGTGGTTAAACAGGTAGTTGCCGTGTTTATGACGCATGCGTCGCTGTTTGGGGTTAAAGGCGACAGCGGGCATGACGAGATGCACATGGGGGTGATAGTCCAGTCGGCGGTTATGGGTATGCAGTACAGTCACCGCCCCTGCGCTGCCGCGCAGCTTGTTGTCGTTTTGGCTGAAGGTGTTGACTGTTTCCCACGCGCAGCGTGTGATCAAGTCATACATGACGCGCTGATGTTGCCAGGCCAGTGTGCGCAACTGGGCGGGCACGGTGAAGGTGAGCATGAAGTAGTTGGCGGGGATGGATTTGTGTAATTGCTGGTCTATCCAGCGCTGTGATTCGTGCGCCTGGCAATGCGGGCAATGCCGATGACCGCAGGAATGTGGCAGGTAGCTGGGTGTTTGACAATCATCACAGGCAAGTTGCATCCTCGGGCTCATCTGGCTACGGCAGGTTTGAAAGGCGGTTAAGGCAGCTTGCTGGCTGGGCAATAGGTGATGACCGTGTTGTGCAAGCAGTTTAGCTGCGTAGGTTGCTACGATGTGCGCCAGTCTGATCATTTGACTTTGCCCCAATGAATGTGGAATTTCTCCATTAATTGATTAAGGCGAGTGTGTGCGCTCTGATGGCGTTGTTCGGTGAGGTGGGTGTAGCGGATGGTGGTGAGGATGGACTGGTGTCCGAGTATCTGCTGAATTTCGAGTAAATCGATGCCAGCTTCTATCAGGTGGGTGGCATAGCTGTGGCGCAGGCTGTGTGGTGTAATTCTTTTTTTAAGCCACAGTCACGGGTCACTTGACCCAAGGTGGTCTGGATACCACCACGATCCAGCGGGGTGCGTGCCAAGTGCGATTTGGCAAGACCGCCGTGTCGATTAGGAAAGAGCAAGCTTGGGTTGCGATGGGTGAGCCAGAAACGGCGCAATACCTGCAAGGTGTTCTCTGATAACGGCACCAATCGATCACGGTTGCCTTTGGCGTTGCGTACTTGCACCCGCATCCGATCCGCATCGATATCCCCTACCTGCAAGCGTAAGCCTTCGCCTAATCGTAAGCCCAGGCTGTAGAGGGTGAAGAAGAATACGCGGTAGCTCAATACGCGGGTGGCCATGAAGATTTGTTGTGCCTGGGCGACGGTAATGATGTCGGGCAGGCTATATGACTTGGGTGGTTTAACCAGATCCGCACCTGGCCAGGGTTGGCTGAGTACATGGGCATAATAGAACTTCAGTCCATACAGATCATGTTTGAGCGTACTCCATGAATGGGTATCCAGGATGCGAACAAAATAGTCGGTTAATTGTGGCTTGGTGAGCGCGTCTATCTGGTCATTAAAATACACCGCTGCGCGCCGTACGCCGTGTGAATACAAGGCGATGGTTTTAGGCTGCATGCCTCTGAGCTTGAGGCAATTCAGCAGTCGCTGGTGATTGTGCTCGAAGTGCGCGGGGATGGGTGTGGGGGCTGTCAATGTCGTCTCCTCGTGGTACAGTAATCAAAATTCCATTGCTGGGGGAGACGAAATTATGCTGCGTAATTTGATGGTTCGGGAATATTTCTCCGCGATAGCGGCTTCGTTCAACTGGTGTTTCAAGGTGATGATGGATTGCCCGCTATGGTGCGTAGCCAAATTGCAGCGATGGATATTAGCCAGCGCACCCCCATTGATCTGCTTGCTGAGCGTCGTTTGGCAGAGCAGCAGGTCAATGCGGCTAACCCTGATATGAAGGATAAATTGCAGCAAGCACTCAACCAACACACTGGATTATATGTACAGCAAGCCGCAGAACGGCGAGTATTGCGAGCCATTTATTCAACTAATCAGTTACAGGAAATGTTGACCTGGTTTTGGTTTAATCACTTCAATGTCTTTCAATACAAGGGTAACAACAGCCTGCTCCTAGCGGATTATGAGGAACATGCAATACGACCGCATGTGTTGGGTAAATTCCGTGATTTGCTGTTAGCTACCCTGACCCATCCAGCCATGCTGATTTATCTGGATAATGCACAAAACTCAGCTGGTGCGGTGAATGAAAACTATGCCCGAGAAATCATGGAGCTGCATACCATGGGTGTTGACAGCGGATATACCCAAGCCGATGTGGAAAATTTGGCTCGCATATTGACTGGTGTTGGAGTCGATTTGGCAGGCAATGGCTGCTTGGCCGGGACATCGCAATTGGCAAATGTAACCGCATCCAGTTCACTGTTTTGTTTTAATCCCAAGCGTCATGATCAACATGCCAAATTCTTCTTAGGTCAGAATTTTCCCGCAGGAGGAAATGCTGATGAGGTGGTGCGTGCGGTGGACATGCTGGCACAGCAACCCGCCACAGCGCATTTTATAGCGCATCAGCTAGCGCTATATTTCTTGGATGACAATCCACCTGCCAGCGTAGTGGATGAGATGGCGCATACCTTTAGCAAAACTGACGGCGATATTGCCAAGACCCTCAATACCTTGTTTCATTCCGCGGCATTTTCGAGCGGTCAGTATTTGGGAAGCAAGTACAAAGACCCAGTGCAATATGTGCTGTCATCAATGCGCCTGCTGTATGGCGGCGAGCCCATACAGGATGTGCGTCCAGTGGTAAACTGGATCAATCAGTTAGGTGAGCCGCTATACACACATTTAACACCAGAAGGCTATGGCATGCGTAAGCAAGACAGTTTGAGTGCTGACCAGATGGCCAAACGTTTTGAAATCGCCCGTGCCATGTTCTGGAATGCTGGTACGCTTTATACCAACGAGCAGTTGGCGATTTCGCTGGATGCTACTGACAAAAAACAGTTGCAGACTGTGCGTAACGAAGCTCGTATCGCACATCCTGTCGATACTTTTGGAATTTACGACTTGATTCGTCCGCTGTTATCCAGCCAGACTTCACAGATATTGAGACAGACATTGACGATGGATGAGTGGAATAGCTTACTACTCTCCTCACCTGAATTTATGTATCGGTAAGGCGAAATATGATGAATCGTAGACAATTTATCAATCAAACACTGGCCATGACTGGTTTGGGATTGTCCTGGAAGACGTGGGCTATTCCTAATAGTTCATCATCTCCACGGCTGTTGGTCGTCATGTTACGCGGTGCTTATGATGGGGCAAGTCTGTTAGTTCCACATGGTTATCCGTTTTATTATGCCGCCAGACCTAATATTGCACTTGCCCAGCCTAATCCAGCCAATCCCGATGCTGCATTGGATATAGGTCATGGGTATGGCTTACATCCAGCGGTTGCATCATCGCTACATACCATGTTTCAAGCGCAGCAGGCAGTATTGGTGCCATTTTCAGGAAGTCAGGATTTGTCTCGCAGTCATTTCCAGTCGCAGGATGTGATGGAACTAGGGCAAAATTCCAGTCATGCGCTAGATTACAGTAGCGGTTTTTTATATCGTTTGGTTGCACTGTTACGACAAGGTGGGCGCAATCTGAATGGCATGTCGTTTACTTCCAATATCACACCGATATTCAAGGGCGTTGCTGAGATACCTAATATTAACTTGCAAGGGCAGGTCAACGCGATGGCGGATCCACGTCAAACCAGCATGCTTGAAGCCTTGTACCAAGGACAAGCCATGCAGATGTACGTCGATGAAGGTATCCAGACACGGCAACAAGTATCCGCATTGTTGGATAAAGAAATGAAGGATGCTTCCAGAGGCGCAGCCAAAGCAAGTGGTTTCGAGAAAGTGGCGCGTTCAATGGCCGCATTGATGCGCGACAACCCAGCTTATGCAGTGGGTTTCGTTGACGTGGGGGGCTGGGATACACACGTCAATCAGGGTGCATCTAATGGTGTGCTGGCTAACAATTTGGGCAATCTTGGACGAGGTCTATCGAGCTATGCTGATGAGTTGGGCGTTGACGCCTGGCGTAATACTACAGTGGTAGTCATGTCAGAGTTTGGCCGCACTTTCCGTGAAAACGGCAATCGCGGCACTGATCATGGGCACGGTAATACAATGTGGATATTGGGTGGTAGTGTATCAGGTGGCAAACTAGCAGGTGAATTGATGGACATCAACGAAGCCACCTTGTTTCAACAGCGGGATTTACCTGTATTTAACGATTATCGCAGTGTGCTTGGAAATATTCTGTCACGCATGTATGGGCTCAATACAAGACAACTTAATGAAGTGCTACCCGGGGCGTTAATCAAGGATTTCGGGATATGCTAATAATGGGTATGAGTAGCCCATATGCTGATGCTATCACTGTTGAAGCTCCGCCTCACTGCGTATTCTGGTGAAAACCGCCACCTGTACTGCTCTCAAACCCGCCACTCATTATTTTCCAAAGCAGCTACTTGAAATGACTCACCTATCCAGCAGCAAAAGCTGATTGGCAATGCAGCATGGGTGTGTCTGGTAATATGTCGAAAGCAGTCGTAGAATGGCTCTGGAATCTGAAGTCTTTAATGTCGCTTACGTGCCAATAGAGGTCAATAGGCATTAATTCTGGGTACGTCTGCTACAGATAGCGAAGCGGTTATTCGGAAAACACATATTTTCTGATATGCCCCATAATTGCCGCTACCCTGATGTAGCAGGTCAACTTAATTGCAGCGCACCCACACTCAGAATGCAGAACTATTCAGAAAACTGGCAACACCTCGAATCCATCCTAAAAGGGTATGCGTCTAGAAACCGACGTGTCGAATCCTATTCATATACGGATCATATCCACGCTAAGGCGTTATCGGTATTTCTTACTAATGCCACCCTTGCTACTCCGGGATTGGATCGAAAGACCGTAGAAAATATTCTTTCAGGAAAGATAACTTGGCCACATGCCTGTGGCACACCACAGTTTAAGGGGGGGATATACCCCTTTCTTTGCTTGAGGAACATGGCTTGATTTCCTTTTATGCAAACTGGTGCAGCGTGCATTGTCAATCCGTGAAAAGTTTGGACGAAGTTGACTCTAGCCTGATTCCGTTGATTCAAGCCATTGAAGGTTTATTGCTCATGCCCTGGCAGCAATAGTTGTTGCTGTTCTAAATCAAAAGCGGATTCCATAAGTTCAATCTCGCCTTTGTGTAAACCGACTCTTTGAGCTGCCTGATGCCACATTCCCACCGCGCCCAAGACTTCATCAACAATCTGTTCCGCTCTCTCTGTTTTTAATCCGTAGAAATCAGATGTGGATAATACAGTATTCATATCAGGCCGATTATCGCTGTCGTCAATATTTAGTACGTGCTCTGCCTTGTCAATATTTGGATTCATATCAAAAGCGGGGGCAAGTGACCAGCCATTCTTATTTAGAATAAACCCGTGGTTTCGCAAATGATCATCACGATTGGATACGGCAATATTAAAAGCTACGCGACGAAACAGTTGAGCAAGATCGGATGCGATATTTTCAGCTGCGCAGTGCGTCTGTATTGATTGCGCAATATCAAGATAACTGGAATTTTCACTATCAATTTTCTTTAACATAGTCATGGCGGACGCATAAAACACACGATTTGATTCGGTTCGATCAAAACGCTTGATGCAAAATGTGTGATGATCACTATTGAATCGCATAATCTTTGCTGAAGGAACGTTGATCCCCGCATTCTTGGCTAAGGTATGCGTCACCATCTCCCATGCTGCCACATTGATTTGGTCATAACGAGAGGGAAATTTTGCTATCCAAAGCGAACCATCATTATCAACAAAGTTTGCTTTTGGTCTTGCGCCACCAAGAGACGCGCCAGGAGCTACCAGCACGGAAATCCATTTGCGTAATGCATTCAAGTCATCAATGCGTTTATTTGTTAGCTCGCGTGCGATAGACTCCAATTCACCAAGACTTGTAATGGGTGGGGCTGATAATTTGTCGCCAGCTAAAAACTCAATTTCGCCTTCATAGCGAAAACGAAGCGCCCCTTGTCGTGTCTCGTCCTGCACCCCGACCAGAAAGTCCCATGCATATAACGTGCGAGCAGCACGCCCTTGATCTTTTGCCTCAAGTAGCTCGCGCCGCTTCATCAGTGTTTGTCCCCATCGATCGGGGGAAGAGTCGAGAAATATTCCAAAATTACCCGTGTCGGGATTTGGATAAAACGGTGCCGCATCGAGGGATAGATTTGGATCGATAATAAATTTCAGAGGATTTTTTAACCAGTTCGCGTCATAGGCAAAACGAACCTGTCCTTTGTCGTGGGACAACGTGCCTACCCTGGTTATTTCTGGAATAAAATCAACATCTAGCCAGACCTCAAGTTTCCCGTTCACTCTTCCGCGCCCTTTTCTTGATGGTTAAGCCAATATCCTGAAGTTTTCTACCCAATTTATCGTCAACAGCTACCTGAGCAAGATCGTTCTCAAGTCCAAGCACAACCAGAATGCGCAAATAAACGCCCATCGCCACAGCCGGCGACCCTTCTTCAGCGCGATACAGCGTTGTTCTTGATATGCGCGCCCTTGTTGCAACGGTATCTGCGCCAAGTTCTCGACGCAGTCGAGCAAGCTTTAATCGCCCACCTAAATTGGTAAGCAGCTTTATTTCTTGCGGGAAAAGAGTAATTGGTTTGCTTGGCATAATGTTTCATATTATACACAAATTCACCGTGATACGTGCAAAATATGAAACGTTATTAGTGTTCAGTATCTGTGTGCTGGACGGGTTGTTGATGTAGCTCACATAGGGGTTTACACCCACTGGTGTGGCGCATGCTTTTCCGCTCAGCAGTTGTACTGTTATGTTTTTCGTTATGCTTGCCATGGATCCATTGGCTGATTCCACGCTGGTGGCGACTACCTGGAGGTTGAGGGTGGTGCAATTGTTGTTATCCTCTCCCTCACCTGCTTGCTGGTTGGTCGGTACGGTCAGGGTCAGGCTGCCGAGGTTCCAACCGGTCAGGTTGAGTGCGCCACTTGCAGGTTTGATGGTAGCACTATTCTTGCCGTCGCTCACTACCGTGCCTGCTGGTAAGCCCTGCAGGGTGGTGATGAGCAGACCAGGGTCGTTCGCTGCCAGTTGGTCCGAGATCTGCGGTAAGGTGATCGGGCTGCCAGTAAAGCCGTATATGGTGCTTGCACTTTGCGGCAGGGTTTCGATGAGGCTTAACGCATCGATCATCGCGCCGCGGGCAGTGCTGGTGTTGGTGCCGTTGATCAGTTGTACGCTTAGGGTGTGTGTTGCACCATCTCCTTTAAAGCTGTAGTTGAGCGTTTGCCAGTTGAGGCTGTTGATGCTGGTGTTGCTGTAATTACCCAGCAGCTGTCCATCGAGGTAGACGCCTATCTGGGTATTGGCACTGGTTAAGCCCAGTTGACCTGCGTAGTCGAGGCTGAAGGTGTATTGGGCACCGGCGATGGTGTTGCCAATCAACATAATGTCACCTGAACGTTCGTTTGCGTGACACTTAATATTTGCATTTTTGCTTGCCAGAAAGTGTCACTTTATCAGTCACATGTTCAACGTATCATAAACGTATAAAATTTCAAAAAGTGACACTTGCTTACTTATTATATGTACGGTATATTACCGTATACGTAAATTTACCGTATTTTAGGAGATTATCATGTCTGCTGTCGCTCGATTTGATTTAAAAATGGATGTAGAGGAAAAAGATGTTGTTTCTCGTGCTGCGGCCTTGGTGGGCACCACGATGGCTGCATTTGTGCGCACGGCCGCCAAAGAAAAGGCACGTGAACTGTTAGATCGTGAATCCCGTATCACGATGTCAGCTCAGGATTTTCAGGCATTCACCATGGCTCTTAATGGAACATTTACGCCGAATGTCGCGTTGCAAAATGCACTGAACGATGCACGAAAGGTTAAGCGTGCTTGAAGAGCAATTGCTCGATCCTCACCACCATGATCGCCAAGCCTTTACGTCTGGCGTTGCAGAGCTAGATGAATACCTTCACCGGTTTGCCGTCCAGCAAAGCAAAAAGGGTATTGCTGTGGTACGCGTTTTGGTCGATACAGACATGCCAAAAGCCATACTGGGTTATTACAGTTTAAGTGCAGCACAAATCGATGCGGTTCAAATGGATGAGCAAACGCAAAAAAAATTACCGCGTTATCCAGTGCCTTGCTTTCGTTTAGGCCGGTTGGCTGCGCATTTGGCGCATCGCAATCGTGGGTTAGGGCGACTCCTCATAGGGTGCGCCGTTGAACGCTGTTTAGAAGCAAAGAAACATGTGGCTGCGTATGCACTGGTGGTCGATGCAAAAGGTGAAGACGCCAAGTCCTTCTATGAGCATTACGGATTTATTACATGCCGTGATAACCCGATGATCCTGTATTTACCACTCGGTACATGAGTTCTGGCATGCACCTTTGCTTTTGTTACTCCAAGGAGTGATAACTGCGCGGTAACCATAACGAGCGATTAACTATCCTTTCCGAAACTGAAAAAGTTGCACTGTTGAATTGCTGTTGACGCTCCTCGAATGTTGAGGCGGCATCAAAGCCTGGCTGGCCGGCAAGATCAAAGCTGAGGGCGTAGGTGTCGCCAGCAACGGTGCTCACCTGGCGGCTGATACCCAGTGTTTGGCTATGGGTCTCATCATTAGCCCCACTGAGTTCGAGGAATTTGCTGCCGTCCCCCGGGGCTGCGCTGACGGTAAAGGTCTGGCCGTCGGCGGCTTCCATCTGGTCGCCACTTGCCCACACTTCAAAACCGCCCTGATGATTCCATTGCTGATCTTTCCGGGTGATCAGGTTCCAGCCGTCCAGTACGCTGCCCTTTACAAACACGGGTTGCAGGCTGGCTCCTGATGCGGGGGTATCTTCCCAGCTGGTGTCGAACAGTTGCCGGGTGGCGCTGAGTGGGCCGAGTGCAAGGGTTGGAGCAGTCGCAACGGCGGTAATGTTGATATTGACCAGTGCGGCGTTGCTGTTGAGTCAAGGTTGCACAACCGTGACAGATTGGGGCCCATATCCTGCCGAAAATGGACTGCTTTCGACTTCAGTGAGCGTTCCTGTGACAGCGTTGATTCGGCAGGCTGAAACAGAGTCATTGTTTGTATTCGCTATATAAAGGAAGGTGCCCGCATGACTGATAGTAACGGATTGGGGTTGTCTCGACACATAGAACGGACTGCCTGCGATTGGGGTGAGTGTGCCGGTGGTGGTGATGCGGTAGGCCGAGATGGTGTTGTCACCCATATTCGCGACATACGTGAAAGTACCTGCGGGATTAACGGTGACGGTGATGGGAGACTTACCTGCTGTGATTGGACTCCCTTTGACGAGGGTGAGCACGCCCGTGTTAGCATTAATGCGATAAGTCGAAACAGAGTCCTCGTTGATGTTCGTCACATAGACGAAAGTGCCTGCAGGGTTGATCGCAAGAGAACCGGGAACTGCATCTCCCATGAACTGACTACCAGAAACTGGGGTGAGCAGCGTACCTGTCGTAACGTTGATGCGGTAGGCCGAGATGGTATTACCAGTTGCAACATAAGCGAAGGTACCTGCGGGATTGATCGTGAATGATGAAATACCTTCCTTTAACATAAGTGGGCTGCCAGGAATCAGGGTAAGTGCGCCAGTTTTGGCATTGATGGAGTAAGTTAAGATGGTTTGTGAGATAGTTTGACTATCATTGCTCGTCACATAAGCGATGTTACCTGAGGGATTGACCGTGACGGTGATAGGATACTTTCCTACCGCTACAGAACTGCCTTCGATTTGGGTGAGTGCGCCAGTGTTAGGGTTGATTCTGTAAATTGAGATATCCCCTTTGGTCGTCGCCACATAGGCAAAAGTGCCTGCAGGATTGATTGTAATAGATGATGCTCCTGCTACAAGCTGGCTGTCCGCAACTTGGGTGAGCGCGCCCGTGGCGGAGTTGATGCTATAGGCCGAAATAGTGCCGTCGCCGATGTTTACCACATAAGCATATTCAGGACGTTTGGCATTGCCCGCATTCACAGTTACCGCTGTACCTGGTACGCTCACGGCTGAAGCGTCCCCACTCACTCCGCTTTTGTAAGCACGGGTTTCGCAAGGTACTGAGTTGTCCGCATCCACTATTTTTTTCAAGCGAATGGGTAAAGTGCGCTGTGACTGTGGGTTCTGCCAATCGCCTTCCAGGCTGCCACCTTGCGCCTCGGATAACCGCCATACCCCGCTGACAACACCATTTACTGATTCTTCCCATTCCTCACCGTGCCGGGACAGCGGAATATCAGTCTGATGGCGTTGGTATTTATAGGCTGACTTGCCATTAGCAGCAAGGCAAACCATGACTTTCGATTTGCCTATGGTTCCTTGCCAAACACCTTGCCAAGAAGGTACTGTCGAATCAGCAGCGTGGACCGGCATCGGTAACAGGCAACTCACGATCAAAAGCAGTGCAATGACATCAATCAATATTAACGTGCGTGGGTGCAAATAATTATTCTTGTACATAAAATCCTCTCGCGATACTTCTTGAGCCTGCACTGTAAACTCTCTGCTTCATTCGGGTTGATGCTTAAGGACACACTGAGTCAATCCGTTCAAGGCTAAGCCTTCGACCAGCCCAGAGCGAACTGAACTGAAGGACTCCGAGCGTCTCTTGGAATATTCAACGGATCCAAGCAATTCGCTCGACACCCCCAGCCTCTTCCTCTCGCTCACAGCGACTTCGAACCATCTTTATTCAGACTCACCGACAGATTGCACAGCGTTGCCGCATCCTGCCCAGTCGTTTTGTCTGCACCGAGGAATCCAGTCAACCAGCTGGATCTGGCATCTTTCCTGTCACCCTCTCCATCATCAAAGATGAAGTCTTCCGGGTTGGCACGCCAGTCCAATACTGGTTTGATTCTATCCTGATCCGGTTCACTGTCCGTATCATTATTCAGGTCAATAAATGTGCTCCACTGTTGCATCGGATCGGTCATGGCGTAACGGCTGCTCACGGGTACGAGCCCGCTTGCAACGATGATCTGGTTGCTCTGTGGCTTCAGTATCTGTGTGCTGGACGGGTTGTTGATGTAGCTCACATAGGGGTTTACACCCACTGGTGTGACGCATGCTTTTCCGCTCAGCAGTTGTACTGTTATGTTTTTCGTTATGCTTGCCATGGATCCATTGGCTGATTCCACGCTGGTGGCGACTACCTGGAGGTTGAGGGTGGTGCAATTGTTGTTATCCTCTCCCTCACCTGCTTGCTGGTTGGTCGATACGGTCAGGGTCAGGCTGTTAAGGTTCCAGCCGGTAATGTTGAATGCGGTGTCGTCGCCCTTTATGGTGACGCTGTTCTTGCCGTCGCTCACTACCGTGCCTGCTGGTAAGCCCTGCAGGGTGGTGATGAGCTGGCCAGGGTCGTTCGCTGTCAGTTGGTCCGAGATCTGCGGTAAGGTGATCGGGCTGCCAGTAAAGCCGTATATGGTGCTTGCACTTTGCGGCAGGGTTTCGATGAGGCTTAACGCATCGATCATCGCGCCGCGGGCAGTGCTGGTGTTGGTGCCGTTGATCAGTTGTACGCTTAGGGTGTGTGTTGCACCATCTCCTTTAAAGCTGTAGTTGAGCGTTTGCCAGTTGAGGCTGTTGATGCTGGTGTTGCTGTAGTTGCCCAGCAGCTGGCCGTCAAGGTAGACGCCGATCTGGGTGTTGGCACTGGTTAAGCCCAGTTGACCTGCGTAGTCGAGGCTGAAGGTGTATTGGGCACCGGCGATGGTGTTGATGCTTTGTGCGATACCAGGCGACTGGTATCTGGTGCCAACGCCGTTGGTCAGTCCCAGCCATTGCTGGCCTGCGCTGCTTGCATCTTGCACGCTTTGGGTTTTGCCCTGGGCGTTGCTCATCAGGTCGCCGTTGCGCCAGACTTCAAAGGCAGCTTTCATTTTACCGGCGACTGGCAGTATGCGCCATCCGTCCAATTGAGTGTTGGTGATGACGGTGGCGCCGCTGCCGGTATTGTTCACGTCTTCCCAGCTGGTGGAGATCAGGCTGCGGCTGACACTGTCTGTAGGTGGGCTGAGTGTGAGCGTGGGTGTCTGGGCAATGGCGTCAACTGCTACGGTGAGGTTCTGGCTGACGCTGGCGGTGCTGCCGCCCACTGATTCTGCTGCTGTTGCGGTGATTTGCAGGGTCAGTGTGCCGTTGTAGTCCGCAGGGGGTGTAATCGACAGTGTGCCAGTGTTCCAGCCGGTGATGTTGGCGACTGGCTGGGCTGCGGTAGTCGTGTAGCTGTTTGTGCCGTCGGTTAGTATGCTGCCCATCGGCATGCCGGACAGTGCAAGCTGCAGGGTTTCGGAGCCGTCGGTGTCGATCAGGGCGGCTTTGATGCTTTGCAATGCAATGCTGTTGCCTTGATTGCCTGTGTCCAGCGGCTGTATCTGGCTGAGTGCGATGTTGTCGAGCATTGTGCCTGCGGCTCTGTCGTCACCACAGCTGTGGGTGGTAACGATGCTGATGGTCTGTGGGCTGCCGTTACCAACGAAGCTGATGTTGGCATGTTGCCAGTTAAGTGCTGCGTCGGGGCTGGTGGGGTCAAAGCTTGCGATCTGTTTGCCGTCGAGCAGGATGCTGATGCTGGCCGCGCCGGCATCAAAGCCTGGCTGGCCAGCCAGATCAAAGCTGAGTGCGTAGGTGTCGCCAGCAACGGTGCTCACTTGGCGGCTGATGCCCAGTGTTTGGCTATGGGTCTCATCATTAGCACCACTGAGTTCGAGGAATTTGCTGCCGTCCCCCGCGGCTGCGCTGACTGCGTAGGTCTGGCCATTGGCTGCCTTCATTTTATCGCCACTGGTCCACATTTCAAAACCACCCCGATGTTTCCAGTGCTGATGATGCTGGGTGATCAGGCTCCAGCCGTCCAGTACGCTGCCCTTGACCAGCACAGGTTGCAGGTTTGTTGTCGATCCAGGCGCATCTTCCCAGCTGGTGTCGAACAGCTGCCGGGTGGCGCTGAGTGGGCCGAGTGCAAGGGTTGGCGCAGTCGCAACGGCGGTAATGTTGATATTGACCAATGCTGCGTTGCTGTTGAGGATACCGTCAGTTGCAGTGTAGCCGAAAGCGGCATAAGTCTGGTGCATGTTGCCGTCACCCACGAGACTGTAGCCCGGGCCGCCTGAGGCGTACTGTTCAGGTACGAAGCGCAGGCTGCCAGCATCGATCGCCGCCTGATTGAAGGTAGCCCCCACGGCTACCGCTGCCCATGATCCGTCGGCTTGCAGGCTTTGCAGTTGGCCTGCCGCAGGGAGTGCGGAAATAACGATGGAAACAGGATCGCCATTGACGTCGTTCACTGCGAAATTGCCCCAGGTGAGGACAAGAGGAGTGTTTTCTGTGCCGGTGACGACAGAGTTTGCTGCAGTCGGTGCGATTTCGATCTTGTTGACGGTGAGTTGGACTGTTGCCAGGTTGGAACTGGCAACACCGTCGCTTACCGCATAAGTGAACGTGTCGGTGCCGAAGAAATACTGCTTCGGTGTATAGGTCCAGGTGCCATCTGCATTCTGTGTGACTATGCCGTGTGCAGGTTGCGTGCCAATCTGTGTGCTCAAGGTATAGCCCGGAACGTCGACGACATTGGCCGTCAGATTCAGGTTGAGGCTGGCATCTTCGTTCAGCGTCGCGCTGCTGTTGGCAAGTACGGGTGCCGGATGAACGATGCTTAAGTTGACGGTGGCGACATTGGAATTGTCGGTGCCGTCATTGACCTGATAGCTGAAGCTGTCGACGCCGTAGAAAGGCACTTTCGGCGTGTAGGTCCATGTGCCATCCGCATTGACCAAGATCGTGCCGTTGGCAGGCTGGGCAATGACGCTTGCGGTCAGCGGTGCACTTGGGTTCTGGCTGGCTGTTGGATTGAATAGGATGCTTCCCGCTTCGTTCAGGCTCAGGCTGCTATTCGCCAATACCGGGGTGACATCCAGTGTGAGGGTTGCCTGCTGCGAGCTGAGGTATGCATCGCTTAGCACGAAATTCAAACTGTCATGACCATAGTAGCCTGCTGCTGGCGTATAGGTGTAGGTGCCATCAGTGTTTTGCGTCAACGTGCCGTTGATGGGCTGAGCGGTGACGCTCCCTGTCATCGGGTTACCATCCTCATCAACACCATAGTTGGCAAGGTTGATCAGCAGGCTGCCGTTTTCTTGAAGCTGTACGACGCTGTCGCTGGCAACAGGGGCATGGTGGGCAGGCTGAACCGTGAAGCTTGCGGTGATCGGTGTTGAGTTGGCCTGTCCGTCTGCGATGTGGTAGACCATGCTATCTGGGCCGACATAGCTTGCGCTCGCCGTGTAGGTCCAGGTGCCGTCCGCATTCTGCGCAATGGTGCCGTTGGCGGGCGGCGTGTCGAGTACGGCGGTCATGGCATTGCCGTTGATGTCGGCTGCGCCCGCTAGCGGATCAAACGTATATGGCTTGCCGGCAGTGGCTGCTGCGCTGCTGTTGGCGCCCACTGGCGGATAGGCGACTTCGTTGACGGTGATGTTGACCGTGGCGACATTGGATGTCTGTCCGTTCACCGTGTAGCTGTACTGGAAGCTGTCTGTTCCGAAGAAGTGCGTGTTCGGAACAAAGGCGTAGCTGCCGTCTGCATTCTGGGTCAACATGCCGTTGGCAGGTTGCTGCGTGATGTTCAGCTGCGGCGTAGTGCCAGCTGCGATTGGGTTTGCAGCCAGCGGGTTGATGTTGACGGCCGCATCTTCATTGGTGCTCAGCTTTTCGTTCAGTGCCAGCGGTGTTTGCAGCAACTGGATGTCGCGGATGCTGACCTGACTTTGCGAGTTGCCGAAGCCGATCAGGTCGAAAGACAATGCAGCCGGCGCGCTGGTGACAGCGCCGCTGCCTAGTGCGCTTTGCAGGTCAATCACGTAGGTGGTGGTGCCGTCAGCATTGACGCTCTTGTAAACAGAAGAGGCGGTATGGGTGGTGCCGTCAGCCTGGATGTTCAGCAGGCTGTCGCTGTTGGTGAGGCCATCGGTGCCGACCAGCGCCGTGCCAGTGACGGCATTGTCGAGGGCGACTTCGAAGGCGTCTGCGGGACCGGTGCCGGTCTGTTGCAGGCCATTGGCTACGGTGAATTCAATATAATGGTCCTGACTGGTGATGTTAAAGGCTTGCGACAGTTGGGCATCGGCATTGGTGCTGTTTTTAAGCGTGGCGGTGCCAGTGCTGTCGGTGGTGACTTTGCCTTGGGTCGTCCAGCCTACAGGGCTGCCCAGTCCGACCAGGGTGGGGTTGATGGCAAGCTCAAGCTTAGGAATGGGTGCGGGAATTTGTACGTTGTCGATGACGGGCGACCAGGCGCCGTAATCGGTGCGGCGCAGGCGTCCGATCAACAAGGCGCTCAGAGCCGCTCCCACGGGCAGCGTGGGTGAAGTCGGATTATTCGGTGTGCTGTTACCTGACGCAAGCTGCGTGGCGAATTGACTCAGCTGCGCGAGTTCTGCTGCACTCGGCAGGCGGCGCTCGCCGGGCTGGAGGTCGGGCGCCATGAAGTCGTTGGGGTTGGCGCTGTGATCGAGCCCCAGCGCATGGCCGTACTCGTGCAGCAATACGCTGAGCATATCCATCTTGCCTGCAGCTGCACTACCCGCCTTTGCCATCCATACGTCAGGGTTGCTGGTTGGCAGGAAGTCGGTGTTAGCCGCAGGGTTCGGGTCGACATACCAGCCGTAGCCTGCGGCGTTGGTGTCGAGGGTGATGCTCGTGCCGGTGGTCTGGCCGACGGCGCCGCCAGCGAGGTCGGCAATATTGAGGGTAACGCCCGAAGTGTTGGCATCGAGGCTGCTCGAGAGACTTGTACCCAGGATGGTAGCCAGCGTGGCAGTGCCTGTTACCGGTGCGCTATTATCCAGAGAAGGCAGATAATTGACGGCTGCCAGAACACTGTTGCCGTTGGCGTCGGTGGAGATTTTCCATTCGCCATAACCACCTGCTGGCATCTCCGTGCAGTTGGCATCATATGCGTCCTTCTCACCATATTCCAGGACATGAATAAAGTAATGGACTTTAACTTTTATTCCTTTGATTTCGATCAGTACCTCGACAGAATCCTTGCCGACATAACCCGCATTGGGTGAATAAATATAAACACCGCCGATAGGGAGCGCCTCACTAATGAATGTTCCATATTTAGGTCCTTTCAATATAGTGACTTTGGCTGAGTTAATGTCTTCGGTTGAAGGATAATTGCGATGCTCATAGTTCAGAAGATAATCACCTGCATTACCAACAGGAAATAGCTCTTGAGTATTAGGGTAGATTTCTCCGTTTTTTCCTGTTCGCTCTTCGTTGTCGATTACTGAACATATGCCCAATACACGCTCTGCTTTCTTGGTACTGTCTTGCGTCTGGTTGGTCTGGGCAATCATGACAATTGGCGATGTTTGTGGTGGTGCGGCGGGCATATCTGGAATGAGCATGGCGAATTTTCCTGGTTGTAGGTTGAGTTCGGATTGCGCTTGCGCTAACAAGGATTGCATTGCGGGTAGTGCCGGATCGGTGATGGATGCAGCCAAGCTGTCTGGTGGATTAGCGGCGCCATCTGCCATCAGCAGATGCGGTGCATCAACAATAGGTTGCCTTGTAGATACATTCAAGTTGATGCCGAATTGTTTTTCATACCCCGCAGCATTGGTGGAATTAATTCCCAAGCGCTGCAAAACCTGCTGCATGCTTTCATAAGGGTTACCGCCATCCTGTGCGAGTGGCATGATTATTTTTGCATACCAATCGAATCGTGCACCAAACGACCCCGAGTCGGTTGCAATCCCCGCGCTGACTTTCCGAAAAGCGGTTGCGTCATTCGCGGGTGTTGCTGTCAGTTTATCGGCTTCCTTATTCAGGCTGTGTCCAGCCATGTTGACATTACTTCCCCAAAACCAGGCACCTGACAAAGCAGACAACATATATGCATTAGGATTATTAGCAATATCTGTAATTTGCTTCGTGTTATCCATTAACAATTGCTGTATTTGCAGTACCGTTTTGCCTGTCGAGGATGCGACAAGTTCTGGATGATTTGTTGCTATATAGAGCGCAAATTTTTCGTAATTTGTCTGTTGCGTTACCTGAATAATGCCCCGCCCCTTCCAGTTATGAGCTTTGTGATCAGCCAATGTACCGTTTCCAGCTACACCATTACCTACATCTTCTGATAAGTAACGATCAAAAAATAAATTTTTTAATGCTTGTGTAGGAAGTTTGACCTTTGCATCGCCAGCAGAGTTTGTAGTTCCCGTATAGATTACGCTATTCCCATTCATTGAGACATTATCCAGATCAGTTCGCTTAAGAACATTCTTTACAAACGCTTTTAGATTTAGGAATGTCGCTTGCTTATCCGTCAGCACTATATTTCCCGTGTCTGCTGGATTACCTGTCAATAGTTGTTTGACCACGGTGTTGCCAGACTTGTTTGGATTTGCTAAACGATCTGCGGCATTATTTTTGTCAGGATAAAAAGCCCCATGATATTTAGCCAACAAGACAGCCACACCATACTGTCCATCCAATTCCTCTAATGAAGTTAACCCTCCCGATTCTTGCTTAACCTGTGCCAAAAATGCGGCAATGCGTTGGGGCGTATTGATATTGAACTCAGTCATCGCCTGTTGAAGCGGTTTAACCCATTTGGCATAATCCGCATCGCTAAGCTGGTTACCCATCAACAGGCCTAATGATTTAGCAGTCATCTGGCTGCCTATAGCGGTAGCCATTCCCCCAAGCAATATATTTTTACTATCGATCAGCCCGCCACTTTTCGAGCCATCGCCAAACAGCGCTGCGCGGATCGTTGCTTGCTGTACCGGATCGGTGGTGCTGCTGATTTTAAGTGAATCCCAGGAACCATCTTTCTTCGTGGCAGAATACACCGTCAAAAAGTCCAGTAATGCTTGGTTCTGTTGGTTTGCACCACTGGTGTTATCGGGGGCGTTGCCAAAAGTATTTGTTGTTGGGTTGTAATGGTTTGCCACGTCGGGATTCAACAATAGCCCAGCCAAAGATTGGGCATTGCTAAGATTCCAAAGATTGTTCTTATAATCCTGGATATTTGCAGGCCCTGTAATTACCGATGGCGGGACTTTATCAGGCGCAAGTCCGAGAACCACATCTTTGCCGTTGACTTTATCCTGATTTGGCTTGGATATGTAAGCCGTATTAATTCCCAAATTCAACTGCGTGCCTGTCGGTCCAGTACCGTTAAACAGTAACGGATAGTGCCGACTTACAGGCTTATGCGCGGCTATTGCAGCTGCGTCGGCTAAATCATTTTGCGCTTTCGCTGCATTCTGCGCCGCGATCATAAGGTCATAGACCCAGCTGACGCCAAAGACATCTTTTTTCACATTGTCCGTCTGCAAGTTCGTCCATCCCGACAACTGATTATTTGTCGCTGCGTGGCCAGTCGCCGTATTTGCAAAAAACTGCATCCAATGCGGTGCATTATAGGCGTTAAGCCAATTAAGAACATCCGTATCTGAAGCTGTTGCGCTACTCAATACGGCAGTGCTGTTCAACACATTTTTAAAGCTGCTTAATGCGATTTGAAATTGCGGGTTGGAGCTCTTGCCATCAATTGAATAAGCCGATTCCCCTGCTGTAAACACGGCGGGGTCATACCCAAGATATTTCAGACGCTGCTCTTCTTCATCGATGAAAAGCGCTGTTCCTGGTGCTGCTGTGATTTTACTGTATCCAGGATCGGACAGCGGGCGATCGCCCATAAATTCAACACCTGCCTTCTTGGTATAATCATTTGCTGTTATCTTAGCCAAATAAGGAAGGTCAGATTTAGATAATTTATTATCGTTGTATGTAAAATTGATTTGTCCAGATTTTGGATTCAACACTCCACCAGCCAGCAAGGTTTGTTCATCATTGCTATTAATCACTGGCACCACATAGAAATCAGCTCCTAAGCCCGCTTGAGTACCTTTAAAATTGGGGCCTTGTATCGGTTTGCCAGTATTAGGATCCAACAAAATCTTGAATGAGCTGTTCAAACTATTTGGATCTATGGTGAAATTACTCAACGTAGCCATTCTGTCTGTAACAACGGTTGCTTGGGTCAGTAATAATTGTGCAACTGTCATTTTCGAATAAAGGGCTGCCTGAGCAGAAGTAATAGTTCCCACTGCCTGTAATAAATCTAACGCCACCTGCAATTGGGGGTTCACTTCTATCACATCCCCCACGTTTCCAGTGAATGAAACTGAAGGGGCATCATCAAAAAACGTCCCAGCTATAAACCCCGCACCCGGAATCACTTGCTGTGCACTCGGGTCAACCTTGATATGGTTGGTCAGGCTAGTGCCAGTGTTATAGTTTGCCACCGCAGCCTGAATCAGGGTATTTACATTCCAGGCAACAGATTGATTAGGATTCGCCTGGCTCTGGTAAGGCTGGCTATAGCCCCCATTCAACTGGCCAATCAATACGTTGTTGTCGGGTGATACTGACAGGTTATCAATGCCGTAACCTGCCAGCGGCAACGTCGCACCCAGGTATACTGGGGTACCAAACGGATCCTGGATGATGCCCAGTTTACCACCCACGGCTACGTGTTTGGCACTGACACTACCACCATAAGCAATAGGGGGGCCGTACGGTGGGTAAAGGAAGTAAGGCACCTCAAACATGGCCGTAAAATACGGGTCATTCCAAGGATTGTTATCGTCCGCGACAATCGCATACTGGATCCCGCCTACGGTCACCAGCACTGCACTTTGCGCACGCTGGATGTCGAGTCTGTCAATCTTGATGGCATCACCTGGCTGAGACATGTGGATCGCATTCATCGCGGCACCGGTAATCGTGCCGTTACCATCGCGGGTAATCACCAGTGTGGCGAGGCCGCGACCGTAATCCTGTATGTCCGAGATCAGGAACTGATCCGGGTTCGACGTTGCCGTTACGGTCTGCGGCGACTTGCCACTGATGCCGTCTCCTGGCAATGCGGCGATAACAGGCGCAGCTATCTTGCCAGTCGCAAAATCAAACGTGTTCAGATCGAATACCAGAACATTACCCTTGGCAGCGCCTGACTCCGACCTACCATAAGCATTTTCCCCAATCGGTGTGGCAACCACCAGTGTGGAACCATCGGCACTGATCGCCATCCCTGAGACGCCGCGTGGCGAAGATTCCACGCCGCTATTCTGAAGTGTCACTATCTTGTATTCAGTACTGCTACCCACGCCTATGTCCATCGCCAGCAGACGGTCGCTACTGGCACCACTGCCCCAGCTCTGCCCTTCTCCTATAAACAGGAGGTTTCCATAGGTCGCAAGGCTGCTGATGTTCTTGCCTGCAGGAACGGTAATGGTCGCAATGAGCTGATCCGTGATGGTGTCAATTTCATATATGACACCCTTGCCACCCACATAACAACGCGTGCGGTCATCGCTGATGACGACAGGCTGTACTTTTTCTCCAGTGAGATATGTGCCATCCAGATTATTTGTGCCTAGCTGATTAAGCAAGGTGGCATCTTTCGCCAGATTGGCCTGACCTATGATAGCGCCATTCTCATTGGTAAAGTTAATGCCCGTGCGCGTGAGTGTGGCCGCAATGTACAGTGCAGGGGTGAAATTGACTGTATTGCCTGCGAATTCCATAGGCGGACTGTCTGTCAGGCTGCCATCACCAGTATATTGGCTGGTTGAGATTAACCGCACCACTTGCCAGCTCACCGAGCCGACTGCGATGCCGGCGGGCGGTGCAACACTGATGCTGGCAGCTGCGCCAGCAAAGGTGTTGGGTAACTGATAATAGGTGCCGTCCGAGTAAATTGCACGTAGGGCCAATGTCCCGACATATTGTCCTGGTGACGCATTGTCTAACGTGAAATTAAGATTACCCGAGGAATCTACCGATGCAGTAGTGATATTCGGTGACGAAACACTGCCACCATTGGGTGCTGCCACCGGCGGTAAAATATCGCCCAGATTCAAGGTGTAAGGTACACCTGGCGGTATCGTTATGGTAGAGAATTGCGGCACACCAAAATGATACGCGCTGACGTTGATACTGGACGATGAAAGCATGATGCCAACGATATCCAGTGTCGCCATCCCTGCATTGATACCAAATGACACACCCAGCCCAACCGAAGACATAATAGCCCCGGTTGCTGCGCCAATATCGCCAGCGATACTGAGATACGGATTGGAAATAACACCCGGAAGCGTTGCACAAACTGCGTAATCTCCCGACACACTCACCCCCGGCATCGGCAGGCTGGCGGTACGCGCCACACCATCGGCACCGACGTATCCGTTATCCACCAACCACCAGGTGTTCTGGGTGCTGCCATCTGGTTGCAATACTGTGCCTTTGCGGAAGAAATAGACTTCCGTACCTGCCGCCAATGCGCTGCTGCCCTGCATTGGGACGGCCAGCTGCACAGGAATTTGCGTTCCCGTTGCGCCCATATCCAGATGGAATGCACCCACCGTTTGCAAAATGCTTGCAGCGGGTGCTGCCATGCCGGTAGCTGTTTGCAGGTTATTCACATCAACCTGGTTGATGCTGACAGGCGTGTCCTGCGCCAATGCACCTGCACCGATCAGCACTGTCTCGCCAGTCGCATCGGCCACCGCACCACCATTGGCTGCGCTGACAACGATGCTGGCAGGTGCGGAAGTGCCGCTGTTATCTACAAGTTGGGCTGCCTGAACGTTCAGTGTAATATTGCTCTGACCGATGTTCTGCCCTGTCGTATCCGTCGTCAGATGAATCACGCTGATGATGACCTTACCAGCTTTCAATCCGGTGATCAGGCCATTGCTATCCACCGTGGCAATGCTGTTATCACTGCTGACATATTGTGTGCCAACGGGGAAATCAAGATTGATCGCATTGGCCACACCTATCGAATTAACGTCCTTGATCTGCCGGGTTCCACCCGGCACGAGCGTCAGGGCAGTCGGGTAAAGATCGGGGTTGAATGCGGTATTACCTTGCGAATTGGTATTAAATGCCTCAGCTGTCTGTACCGTCTCACCGCTAGCGTCTGTGTGGCTAACCGTCAACATCGCTGAGCCCTGATTCAAATCAGTAATCACCGTGCCAGCAGAATTCATGGTGACCACGGTAGGCCCTACATAACCGAGTGGCGCTAAGCTTTGCGCGATCACATTATAGTAACCAGAACTACCATCGAGGCTCACACCTGTCTGATCGGTAAAATCGGCTGTTACATGCAATGAGGCGCTTTGTCCCGGTTGCAGGCTGGATAGATCCGACAGATGCAGCGCGACCAGTTTGGCGGCACTGACGTTGACGTTGACGGTAATCGGGCTACTGACGGCAAAACCATCATCTGCCAGCAGTGTGACGGTGGCAGGACCTGTGTAACCCGCAGTTGGGTTGAAGACCAGCGATTTCCCATCGACACTGATGGAAGCTGTGCCGTTGGTGGCACCCACTATCGTCCAGAAGATTGGATTACCCTCGTAATCCTGAGCAACCGAAGCCAGACTTACGCTCGCAGTCAGATTTTCGTGGGTGGTGATCAGTGCGCCGCTTTGCGGGATGGCTTGCGGTGCCAAGGCTGCAGCAAAACCATAGTTGGCATCAAGCAATTCGGTATCAGCAGAACCTATCTGACCGTTGCCCAGCAGATCAGCATTCGGATTATTCGCGGCGATTGCCGATGAGAGCAACGCTGAATCTGTGCCATCTACGGTGCCGTCATGGTTCATGTCGCCTGCAACCGAGATCGACAGGCTACCAGCCCCCGTGCCGGTCAGGCTCAACAACTTCATGCCCGCACTGGTCACGCTGATCAAGGTGGTCGTGACATTGCCTATGCTGGATGTGCCCAGCACAGTTGCACCTGCCACGTTCAGGCTGACGTTCACGCCCTGGGTCTGCACCGCAAGGATGACGGCACCTACAGCACCTTCAGTCTTAATTGTGGACGCAATTTCACTGTCGCCCACGAAATAGCTCAGGTTGACAGGCGTACTGCTTAAGGTTCCGTTCCATGTATTGGTCGGATTGGCAACCGCATTCGCACCTGTCGTGATCCAGTTGGCCGCCTCGCCAAGATTGGCGGTGATGGGCGCCGTGATCAGGCTGCCATCGGTATTGTAGCCGTAAGTCGTGCCAAAGCCCGTACTACCCAACTGTCTTGCCAGTTCCAGACGACCCTGCCTATCGTATTCATAAACGATGGTCTGATCACTGGACGGATTTAGGGTGTTATTGGTATTTACAACAGGGCCAGTCACACTGGTGATCTGACCTGCGCCATTGCGCATGAAGTCGATACGCTGAGTTGGATCATTGCCCACCAGCGCGATGCCGCTGCTGCCAACCTGCCATTGCTGACCGTCGGTGAAAGTGATCGAATTAACATTGCCGCTTGCATCCAGCTGGTATTGCGTACCATCCAGTCCTGTCAGTTGGAAGGCAGTTGGTTGCCATGGCATACCTGTCACTTCATCATACAACTTGCTGCCTTCAGTCTGCAGGTTAACCTGACCTGGCATCGGGTTACCATTTGCATCGACGTTGATTGCACTCAAGGTCCAGCCGTTATGGGTAGCCTCAGTGATGTAAAACAACAGGCCCTTGCCCACCGCTACTTAATCTTCATATTGTGAACAAGCACATTTCTCGCAGCAGCACTGGCTTTGTCTGCTTTGTCTGCTTTGATAAGCTGTCTTAGCGCTTGTGGATCCACGTCAAGATCACCTGCTGGATAGAGGTTAGGCAATAGAGACCCGAGAGCATGCATAGGAAATCCGACTCGAACCTTTCCTCGCGGAGTATCTGAGACAAGAAATCCTTCGATGACGAGCGCGTTAAGCACGTCTCTCGCTGTCCTTTCTGGAAGGCCGGTGAGACGGCTTGCCTCCATGCGCTCAAACTCTCCAGTAGCGAAGGCATGGATGAAGAGGTATGCAGACTCAGGTTTGAGGTCGAACCGCACTTTCTGGAAAAAATGTTCGGCTCTGAACCTGAAGTTGTCGAGTGCGAACATCCGAGCCATGAATTTTGCCTGATCAATGGCTGTTTGCATGGCGTACTCACAAAACTCTGCCAGCCGTTTTTCGGACAGGTTTCCACGTCCATCAAGATCGCCCATTCTAGGCTGGTCGGCTCCAGCCAGTTTCGCCTTGTATTCTTCCGCTGTTTTCGCGAACCCTCTGGATATCGACCACAGACATGCGCAATTTACGCCACATTCTCGGAGCATTGCGTCGATGGTGATCCGCGCAACGCGACCGTTTCCGTCAAGAAAAGGGTGAATCCACACAATTCGATGATGGGCTGCGAAAGTTGTAAGAATGCCGTCTAATTTGCTTATTCCTCCTTTTTTTGACCATTCGAGGCGGAGACCGTAAACCTCTGTGAAGCGTTCCAAGAAGCGATTAAGCATGTCTGCTCTTGGTGCTACATGTATGCCTACACTGACATCTCTCTCACGGAATATTCCAGGATCCATGTAGCTCCCGTCCTTGAGCTTCAGCATTTCCTTCGGCAAGCGCTCGCAGAAGCGTTGGTGAACTTCGAGGATAAAGGGTAGTAGAGAGCTTTTGTTGAGCGACTGTGATTTTGCCCATCGATCAGCCTCGATGTGAGCAACTGCAAGATTCTGCAAGTCCTGTTGTGCTACCTGCTCCTTTACTTCGAACAGTGCTTTCTCGATATCAATTGGTAGGGTGTGATGACCCTCGATCAAGTTCGAGTAGTAACAGTTCATCCCCGAGACAAGCTCAGAGAGACTTTTCGCGGTCGCTGGAGCGAGTGCAGCATCCAAGCAGGCAGAAGCTTCTGACAGCTCGTGAGCAAGCCCGATTAGCGCATCGTAGGCAGGTCGAGAGCTATCGATAACTAGCGGTTCCATCTGAGCTGGGTCGTCGTATAGTTCCATCACTTTTCCCTCTATATTTGCCGATGACTGTGCCGATTATAGTCCATAAATAATTAAATAGTTAGCATGAGATAACGCGATAGTTCTGCCGATATCAGTGCCGATGGTTTTACTGAAGTTCAAGCCGAACTTTTCTATGCATATTACACCCCAAACCCGCCAGTAATTCCAATTGAAACCCGCCAGCGAATCCAATCGCAAAACCGCCACCCGTTACGATATAAACCAGCCACCCTGCAGATACGATACAAGCAACCCAGTTTGTTTGGGCTGAATCACTTTCAAAATCTTTACGGGCTTGAAGTTCGACTTTCAGGTAGGATATCACGCAGGTCGATGGACGGCTGTGTGCCATCAGCTGCAGGTCGCGGTATAAAATATCCAGCAAGAAAGCAGACTGTTGTGACCAGTAACAATTGGCCACAATCGGTCGGTCGCATGTGACATCTAATTCAAAGTAACTTTTCTTGCAACTACGAACATAGAAGAAAATAAAAGAAGTAGGAATAGAAGATAAAGAACGCCATTTAACATAATTGATTGGGGCTTATTTTATGAAATGGATATTCTGGAATACCTGCATGGCAACACTCTTGGCGGCCATTACAACACATTCGGTTGCCGACGATCAAAAGCAGTGCAATGACATGAATCAATATTAACGTGCGTGGGTGCAAATAATTATTCTTGTACATAAAATCCTCTCGCGATACTTCTTGAGCCTGCACTGTAAACTCTCTGCTTCATTCGGGTTGATGCTTAAGGACACACTGAGTCAATCCGTTCAAGGCTAAGCCTTCGACCAGCCAGGGCAAATTTGTTCTCCTTGTAACTCATTGATTCCTTTGCCGTACAGAATAATCTGCTTTTGTTGATTTTATGGATAAACTTCATAAGAACAAATTTACCGTGTTCGACCAGCCAAGAGCGAACTGAACTGAAGGACTCCGAGCGTCTCTTGGAATATTCAACGGATCCAAGCAATTCGCTCGACACCCCCAGCCTCTTCCTCTCGCTCACAGCGACTTCGAACCATCTTTATTCAGACTCACCGACAGATTGCACAGCGTTGCCGCATCCTGCCCAGTCGTTTTGTCTGCACCGAGGAATCCAGTCAACCAGCTGGATCTGGCATCTTTCCTGTCACCCTCTCCATCATCAAAGATGAAGTCTTCCGGGTTGGCACGCCAGTCCAATACTGGTTTGATTCTATCCTGATCCGGTTCACTGTCCGTATCATTATTCAGGTCAATAAATGTGCTCCACTGTTGCATCGGATCGGTCATGGCGTAACGGCTGCTCACGGGTACGAGCCCGCTTGCAACGATGATCTGGTTGCTCTGTGGCTTCAGTATCTGTGTGCTGGACGGGTTGTTGATGTAGCTCACATAGGGGTTTACACCCACTGGTGTGACGCATGCTTTTCCGCTCAGCAGTTGTACTGTTATGTTTTTCGTTATGCTTGCCATGGATCCATTGGCTGATTCCACGCTGGTGGCGACTACCTGGAGGTTGAGGGTGGTGCAATTGTTGTTATCCTCTCCCTCACCTGCTTGCTGGTTGGTCGATACGGTCAGGGTCAGGCTGTTAAGGTTCCAGCCGGTAATGTTGAATGCGGTGTCGTCGCCCTTTATGGTGACGCTGTTCTTGCCGTCGCTCACTACCGTGCCTGCTGGTAAGCCCTGCAGGGTGGTGATGAGCTGGCCAGGGTCGTTCGCTGTCAGTTGGTCCGAGATCTGCGGTAAGGTGATCGGGCTGCCAGTAAAGCCGTATATGGTGCTTGCACTTTGCGGCAGGGTTTCGATGAGGCTTAACGCATCGATCATCGCGCCGCGGGCAGTGCTGGTGTTGGTGCCGTTGATCAGTTGTACGCTTAGGGTGTGTGTTGCACCATCTCCTTTAAAGCTGTAGTTGAGCGTTTGCCAGTTGAGGCTGTTGATGCTGGTGTTGCTGTAGTTGCCCAGCAGCTGGCCGTCAAGGTAGACGCCGATCTGGGTGTTGGCACTGGTTAAGCCCAGTTGACCTGCGTAGTCGAGGCTGAAGGTGTATTGGGCACCGGCGATGGTGTTGATGCTTTGTGCGATACCAGGCGACTGGTATCTGGTGCCAACGCCGTTGGTCAGTCCCAGCCATTGCTGGCCTGCGCTGCTTGCATCTTGCACGCTTTGGGTTTTGCCCTGGGCGTTGCTCATCAGGTCGCCGTTGCGCCAGACTTCAAAGGCAGCTTTCATTTTACCGGCGACTGGCAGTATGCGCCATCCGTCCAATTGAGTGTTGGTGATGACGGTGGCGCCGCTGCCGGTATTGTTCACGTCTTCCCAGCTGGTGGAGATCAGGCTGCGGCTGACACTGTCTGTAGGTGGGCTGAGTGTGAGCGTGGGTGTCTGGGCAATGGCGTCAACTGCTACGGTGAGGTTCTGGCTGACGCTGGCGGTGCTGCCGCCCACTGATTCTGCTGCTGTTGCGGTGATTTGCAGGGTCAGTGTGCCGTTGTAGTCCGCAGGGGGTGTAATCGACAGTGTGCCAGTGTTCCAGCCGGTGATGTTGGCGACTGGCTGGGCTGCGGTAGTCGTGTAGCTGTTTGTGCCGTCGGTTAGTATGCTGCCCATCGGCATGCCGGACAGTGCAAGCTGCAGGGTTTCGGAGCCGTCGGTGTCGATCAGGGCGGCTTTGATGCTTTGCAATGCAATGCTGTTGCCTTGATTGCCTGTGTCCAGCGGCTGTATCTGGCTGAGTGCGATGTTGTCGAGCATTGTGCCTGCGGCTCTGTCGTCACCACAGCTGTGGGTGGTAACGATGCTGATGGTCTGTGGGCTGCCGTTACCAACGAAGCTGATGTTGGCATGTTGCCAGTTAAGTGCTGCGTCGGGGCTGGTGGGGTCAAAGCTTGCGATCTGTTTGCCGTCGAGCAGGATGCTGATGCTGGCCGCGCCGGCATCAAAGCCTGGCTGGCCAGCCAGATCAAAGCTGAGTGCGTAGGTGTCGCCAGCAACGGTGCTCACTTGGCGGCTGATGCCCAGTGTTTGGCTATGGGTCTCATCATTAGCACCACTGAGTTCGAGGAATTTGCTGCCGTCCCCCGCGGCTGCGCTGACTGCGTAGGTCTGGCCATTGGCTGCCTTCATTTTATCGCCACTGGTCCACATTTCAAAACCACCCCGATGTTTCCAGTGCTGATGATGCTGGGTGATCAGGCTCCAGCCGTCCAGTACGCTGCCCTTGACCAGCACAGGTTGCAGGTTTGTTGTCGATCCAGGCGCATCTTCCCAGCTGGTGTCGAACAGCTGCCGGGTGGCGCTGAGTGGGCCGAGTGCAAGGGTTGGCGCAGTCGCAACGGCGGTAATGTTGATATTGACCAATGCTGCGTTGCTGTTGAGGATACCGTCAGTTGCAGTGTAGCCGAAAGCGGCATAAGTCTGGTGCATGTTGCCGTCACCCACGAGACTGTAGCCCGGGCCGCCTGAGGCGTACTGTTCAGGTACGAAGCGCAGGCTGCCAGCATCGATCGCCGCCTGATTGAAGGTAGCCCCCACGGCTACCGCTGCCCATGATCCGTCGGCTTGCAGGCTTTGCAGTTGGCCTGCCGCAGGGAGTGCGGAAATAACGATGGAAACAGGATCGCCATTGACGTCGTTCACTGCGAAATTGCCCCAGGTGAGGACAAGAGGAGTGTTTTCTGTGCCGGTGACGACAGAGTTTGCTGCAGTCGGTGCGATTTCGATCTTGTTGACGGTGAGTTGGACTGTTGCCAGGTTGGAACTGGCAACACCGTCGCTTACCGCATAAGTGAACGTGTCGGTGCCGAAGAAATACTGCTTCGGTGTATAGGTCCAGGTGCCATCTGCATTCTGTGTGACTATGCCGTGTGCAGGTTGCGTGCCAATCTGTGTGCTCAAGGTATAGCCCGGAACGTCGACGACATTGGCCGTCAGATTCAGGTTGAGGCTGGCATCTTCGTTCAGCGTCGCGCTGCTGTTGGCAAGTACGGGTGCCGGATGAACGATGCTTAAGTTGACGGTGGCGACATTGGAATTGTCGGTGCCGTCATTGACCTGATAGCTGAAGCTGTCGACGCCGTAGAAAGGCACTTTCGGCGTGTAGGTCCATGTGCCATCCGCATTGACCAAGATCGTGCCGTTGGCAGGCTGGGCAATGACGCTTGCGGTCAGCGGTGCACTTGGGTTCTGGCTGGCTGTTGGATTGAATAGGATGCTTCCCGCTTCGTTCAGGCTCAGGCTGCTATTCGCCAATACCGGGGTGACATCCAGTGTGAGGGTTGCCTGCTGCGAGCTGAGGTATGCATCGCTTAGCACGAAATTCAAACTGTCATGACCATAGTAGCCTGCTGCTGGCGTATAGGTGTAGGTGCCATCAGTGTTTTGCGTCAACGTGCCGTTGATGGGCTGAGCGGTGACGCTCCCTGTCATCGGGTTACCATCCTCATCAACACCATAGTTGGCAAGGTTGATCAGCAGGCTGCCGTTTTCTTGAAGCTGTACGACGCTGTCGCTGGCAACAGGGGCATGGTGGGCAGGCTGAACCGTGAAGCTTGCGGTGATCGGTGTTGAGTTGGCCTGTCCGTCTGCGATGTGGTAGACCATGCTATCTGGGCCGACATAGCTTGCGCTCGCCGTGTAGGTCCAGGTGCCGTCCGCATTCTGCGCAATGGTGCCGTTGGCGGGCGGCGTGTCGAGTACGGCGGTCATGGCATTGCCGTTGATGTCGGCTGCGCCCGCTAGCGGATCAAACGTATATGGCTTGCCGGCAGTGGCTGCTGCGCTGCTGTTGGCGCCCACTGGCGGATAGGCGACTTCGTTGACGGTGATGTTGACCGTGGCGACATTGGATGTCTGTCCGTTCACCGTGTAGCTGTACTGGAAGCTGTCTGTTCCGAAGAAGTGCGTGTTCGGAACAAAGGCGTAGCTGCCGTCTGCATTCTGGGTCAACATGCCGTTGGCAGGTTGCTGCGTGATGTTCAGCTGCGGCGTAGTGCCAGCTGCGATTGGGTTTGCAGCCAGCGGGTTGATGTTGACGGCCGCATCTTCATTGGTGCTCAGCTTTTCGTTCAGTGCCAGCGGTGTTTGCAGCAACTGGATGTCGCGGATGCTGACCTGACTTTGCGAGTTGCCGAAGCCGATCAGGTCGAAAGACAATGCAGCCGGCGCGCTGGTGACAGCGCCGCTGCCTAGTGCGCTTTGCAGGTCAATCACGTAGGTGGTGGTGCCGTCAGCATTGACGCTCTTGTAAACAGAAGAGGCGGTATGGGTGGTGCCGTCAGCCTGGATGTTCAGCAGGCTGTCGCTGTTGGTGAGGCCATCGGTGCCGACCAGCGCCGTGCCAGTGACGGCATTGTCGAGGGCGACTTCGAAGGCGTCTGCGGGACCGGTGCCGGTCTGTTGCAGGCCATTGGCTACGGTGAATTCAATATAATGGTCCTGACTGGTGATGTTAAAGGCTTGCGACAGTTGGGCATCGGCATTGGTGCTGTTTTTAAGCGTGGCGGTGCCAGTGCTGTCGGTGGTGACTTTGCCTTGGGTCGTCCAGCCTACAGGGCTGCCCAGTCCGACCAGGGTGGGGTTGATGGCAAGCTCAAGCTTAGGAATGGGTGCGGGAATTTGTACGTTGTCGATGACGGGCGACCAGGCGCCGTAATCGGTGCGGCGCAGGCGTCCGATCAACAAGGCGCTCAGAGCCGCTCCCACGGGCAGCGTGGGTGAAGTCGGATTATTCGGTGTGCTGTTACCTGACGCAAGCTGCGTGGCGAATTGACTCAGCTGCGCGAGTTCTGCTGCACTCGGCAGGCGGCGCTCGCCGGGCTGGAGGTCGGGCGCCATGAAGTCGTTGGGGTTGGCGCTGTGATCGAGCCCCAGCGCATGGCCGTACTCGTGCAGCAATACGCTGAGCATATCCATCTTGCCTGCAGCTGCACTACCCGCCTTTGCCATCCATACGTCAGGGTTGCTGGTTGGCAGGAAGTCGGTGTTAGCCGCAGGGTTCGGGTCGACATACCAGCCGTAGCCTGCGGCGTTGGTGTCGAGGGTGATGCTCGTGCCGGTGGTCTGGCCGACGGCTCCGCCGGGGAGGTCGGCGACGGTGACGGTGATGCCGGTACTAAGGCTGGATGAACCTGAAACCGGCTTGCCATTGACCTTGATAAGCGTGGGAGGTGGGCATACTGGCGGTGTTCCGTCATGCTCATCAACCAGAATAGACACAACAAGGTTTATCACAATTTTGTAAAGTTTGCCTTGATACTCAACCATGAAGACCGCCCTGTCCTTGCCGTCGTAACCCGGCACTGGGTCGTAGTAATAAGAAGTAAACCCCGCAGTATCGACTTCTGCAGAAAGTGTCCCATGAGTTGTGCCTTTCAGCAAAGTGATATTTTTGATAGTCGCTAGATCAATGGCATGATGGACTTGATAATTTTCTATGTAATCTTGGAGCGCGCCTGCAGGGTCAACACTGCGCATGGCAGACCACGATGGGGGTGAGCTTGAAACTTCCTGACAATCTTTTAGGATGTAATCGGGTTGGGGTGTAGCACTCGCGCCCGGGGCGGCAGCTTGCGCCATAACGATAGGTGCATTCTGCGCCGGCACATAGGGCACATCCATAGTAAACATGAGTTCTTCTCCTGTATTGGTTATGGTTTGGGCGTAGCCCAGCAACCCTTGTGCTGCTGTTTGCAGGGTTGCAATGGGCGTTGCCAAATCTGTCGTTGATGCCGATGAACCATCGGCCAGCAAATGCTGAGTGGTGTCGATTCCCACGGCCGTGGGTATACGCAAATATATGTGGAAGTGCGAGTTGTGATTTATAACGTTAGGGCTGGTGGCAATACCAAGACTTTTCAACACCTTGTGTATATTGGTATATGGGTTCTGGGTTCCTGTGCCGCCAATTATGAAGCTCGAAATCAGTCCGCCACTTTGCGTGCCGTTGCCGAACAGGTCACTGAGTACCGCCGTACCGTTGACGACGTGCTGGGCCAGGGCCGCCCACCCGTCACGTTGGGTCACTGCGTACAAGGACAGGAAGTCTCTCAGGGCTGACACCTGGTCGTTTTTCTGAGCGGGAGGTGTTTGGATGGCAGACAACAGTGCGGAATTATTCACCGCATTGGCAATGTTCCACGATCCTGTGGCCAGATGGGCGATACTTGGAATCATCGGTTCATTTTGGCGGCCTTGTGCACCACCCCCAATGTAATTGGATACCCCCAAATCAAACGCCATGCCCAGATCATGCGTCGCATGTTCAAACGGCGTAAAGCCCTGATTGGCATCGACGCCACCGTTGAACAACGACTCCGATTGCACCAGTGTTGGTGAGGCGTATTGCTTGGACACCATCAGGTCGCGCATCCAACTGGTGCCATAACTCTCGGCTCTTTGACCAATCTGCAAGTTGTTCCAGCCCGCAATTGAATAGCTGGCTTGCGCCACCCCATTCTGGAATTGCATCTGCGGGCCGATATTCATCCAGTGCGGCGCGTTGTAGGCGTTTAGCCAAGTCGTAAATGCGCCGGGCGTACTGGTCCACGCACTGCTATTAAAACTACCGTCTGCTTTGATGACGAAACTGTCCGCTATTGCGTACAGACCGCTGAAGTAGGCGGAACGATTTTTAGTATGTGGCGCCAGTTGACGTTGGCCGCCCGTATAAGTGACCACATCACTAAACAGGTTGGCTGCAAGCGATTCACTCCTGCCCCATACGCCGTTCACCTTGAAATCCTGAATCTGGTTATTCGCTTGAGTGGGCAAACCTGCCGCATCGGATGCGCCCATCGCCGGGAACCCCAGATACGCCAGCCTTTGCTCTACACGATACACATCCAAAACATCATTTTCCTGCTTATCCCCAACAGCACCCATCAAAGCGAATGGCGAATACCCAGGATCATTCAGTGGTCTGTCACCGAAGAACGTATTGGACGCATGCGCATAATCCTGCGCTTTCACAGACGCATAACCTGAAGCCGATTGCTTAAGCACATCGTCAAAATTGAAATAGAATGTCTGCGTGGGCTTGTCATCAAGAGTCTTTCCCATACGTAATAAATTTTCGTCGTCCGGAGTAATGTTCGGCGCAAAAAACAAAATACCTGAATGACTGAAAGTGTCAGTTTTAAGCCCGTCAGGGGTCGTACTATCAATGGCTTTACGCGAGTAGGGAATCGAATTTCCACTTGCTGTGGTAACCAATTGCATTTGACTACTCGTGTTAGTCAAAGTCTTCAAGTCCTTCATCTCGATTGTGAAGTTTGTTAATTGGTCCATACGATTCTGTACAATTTTTTGCAAAGGATCGTCCTTTATATTTGGCAAATTAACCAAAGGCGTATTAGCAGCAACAGCAGCCTTCAACTCATCAATCTGAGTGGGTGACAGCTTCGGGCTATCCGGATAATTACTGTTGGCACCAGCAATCAACAACTGCATAGCCGCCTGCAACCTCAGGTCTATGCCGACCACATCACCCATATTCCCTGTTGCAGACGCACTAACAGACAGCTTGTCAAACATGGTCCCAGCTATAAACCCCGCACCCGGAATCACTTGCTGTGCACTCGGGTCAACCTTGATATGGTTGGTCAGGCTAGTGCCAGTGTTATAGTTTGCCACCGCAGCCTGAATCAGGGTATTTACATTCCAGGCAACAGATTGATTAGGATTCGCCTGGCTCTGGTAAGGCTGGCTATAGCCCCCATTCAACTGGCCAATCAATACGTTGTTGTCGGGTGATACTGACAGGTTATCAATGCCGTAACCTGCCAGCGGCAACGTCGCACCCAGGTATACTGGGGTACCAAACGGATCCTGGATGATGCCCAGTTTACCACCCACGGCTACGTGTTTGGCACTGACACTACCACCATAAGCAATAGGGGGGCCGTACGGTGGGTAAAGGAAGTAAGGCACCTCAAACATGGCCGTAAAATACGGGTCATTCCAAGGATTGTTATCGTCCGCGACAATCGCATACTGGATCCCGCCTACGGTCACCAGCACTGCACTTTGCGCACGCTGGATGTCGAGTCTGTCAATCTTGATGGCATCACCTGGCTGAGACATGTGGATCGCATTCATCGCGGCACCGGTAATCGTGCCGTTACCATCGCGGGTAATCACCAGTGTGGCGAGGCCGCGACCGTAATCCTGTATGTCCGAGATCAGGAACTGATCCGGGTTCGACGTTGCCGTTACGGTCTGCGGCGACTTGCCACTGATGCCGTCTCCTGGCAATGCGGCGATAACAGGCGCAGCTATCTTGCCAGTCGCAAAATCAAACGTGTTCAGATCGAATACCAGAACATTACCCTTGGCAGCGCCTGACTCCGACCTACCATAAGCATTTTCCCCAATCGGTGTGGCAACCACCAGTGTGGAACCATCGGCACTGATCGCCATCCCTGAGACGCCGCGTGGCGAAGATTCCACGCCGCTATTCTGAAGTGTCACTATCTTGTATTCAGTACTGCTACCCACGCCTATGTCCATCGCCAGCAGACGGTCGCTACTGGCACCACTGCCCCAGCTCTGCCCTTCTCCTATAAACAGGAGGTTTCCATAGGTCGCAAGGCTGCTGATGTTCTTGCCTGCAGGAACGGTAATGGTCGCAATGAGCTGATCCGTGATGGTGTCAATTTCATATATGACACCCTTGCCACCCACATAACAACGCGTGCGGTCATCGCTGATGACGACAGGCTGTACTTTTTCTCCAGTGAGATATGTGCCATCCAGATTATTTGTGCCTAGCTGATTAAGCAAGGTGGCATCTTTCGCCAGATTGGCCTGACCTATGATAGCGCCATTCTCATTGGTAAAGTTAATGCCCGTGCGCGTGAGTGTGGCCGCAATGTACAGTGCAGGGGTGAAATTGACTGTATTGCCTGCGAATTCCATAGGCGGACTGTCTGTCAGGCTGCCATCACCAGTATATTGGCTGGTTGAGATTAACCGCACCACTTGCCAGCTCACCGAGCCGACTGCGATGCCGGCGGGCGGTGCAACACTGATGCTGGCAGCTGCGCCAGCAAAGGTGTTGGGTAACTGATAATAGGTGCCGTCCGAGTAAATTGCACGTAGGGCCAATGTCCCGACATATTGTCCTGGTGACGCATTGTCTAACGTGAAATTAAGATTACCCGAGGAATCTACCGATGCAGTAGTGATATTCGGTGACGAAACACTGCCACCATTGGGTGCTGCCACCGGCGGTAAAATATCGCCCAGATTCAAGGTGTAAGGTACACCTGGCGGTATCGTTATGGTAGAGAATTGCGGCACACCAAAATGATACGCGCTGACGTTGATACTGGACGATGAAAGCATGATGCCAACGATATCCAGTGTCGCCATCCCTGCATTGATACCAAATGACACACCCAGCCCAACCGAAGACATAATAGCCCCGGTTGCTGCGCCAATATCGCCAGCGATACTGAGATACGGATTGGAAATAACACCCGGAAGCGTTGCACAAACTGCGTAATCTCCCGACACACTCACCCCCGGCATCGGCAGGCTGGCGGTACGCGCCACACCATCGGCACCGACGTATCCGTTATCCACCAACCACCAGGTGTTCTGGGTGCTGCCATCTGGTTGCAATACTGTGCCTTTGCGGAAGAAATAGACTTCCGTACCTGCCGCCAATGCGCTGCTGCCCTGCATTGGGACGGCCAGCTGCACAGGAATTTGCGTTCCCGTTGCGCCCATATCCAGATGGAATGCACCCACCGTTTGCAAAATGCTTGCAGCGGGTGCTGCCATGCCGGTAGCTGTTTGCAGGTTATTCACATCAACCTGGTTGATGCTGACAGGCGTGTCCTGCGCCAATGCACCTGCACCGATCAGCACTGTCTCGCCAGTCGCATCGGCCACCGCACCACCATTGGCTGCGCTGACAACGATGCTGGCAGGTGCGGAAGTGCCGCTGTTATCTACAAGTTGGGCTGCCTGAACGTTCAGTGTAATATTGCTCTGACCGATGTTCTGCCCTGTCGTATCCGTCGTCAGATGAATCACGCTGATGATGACCTTACCAGCTTTCAATCCGGTGATCAGGCCATTGCTATCCACCGTGGCAATGCTGTTATCACTGCTGACATATTGTGTGCCAACGGGGAAATCAAGATTGATCGCATTGGCCACACCTATCGAATTAACGTCCTTGATCTGCCGGGTTCCACCCGGCACGAGCGTCAGGGCAGTCGGGTAAAGATCGGGGTTGAATGCGGTATTACCTTGCGAATTGGTATTAAATGCCTCAGCTGTCTGTACCGTCTCACCGCTAGCGTCTGTGTGGCTAACCGTCAACATCGCTGAGCCCTGATTCAAATCAGTAATCACCGTGCCAGCAGAATTCATGGTGACCACGGTAGGCCCTACATAACCGAGTGGCGCTAAGCTTTGCGCGATCACATTATAGTAACCAGAACTACCATCGAGGCTCACACCTGTCTGATCGGTAAAATCGGCTGTTACATGCAATGAGGCGCTTTGTCCCGGTTGCAGGCTGGATAGATCCGACAGATGCAGCGCGACCAGTTTGGCGGCACTGACGTTGACGTTGACGGTAATCGGGCTACTGACGGCAAAACCATCATCTGCCAGCAGTGTGACGGTGGCAGGACCTGTGTAACCCGCAGTTGGGTTGAAGACCAGCGATTTCCCATCGACACTGATGGAAGCTGTGCCGTTGGTGGCACCCACTATCGTCCAGAAGATTGGATTACCCTCGTAATCCTGAGCAACCGAAGCCAGACTTACGCTCGCAGTCAGATTTTCGTGGGTGGTGATCAGTGCGCCGCTTTGCGGGATGGCTTGCGGTGCCAAGGCTGCAGCAAAACCATAGTTGGCATCAAGCAATTCGGTATCAGCAGAACCTATCTGACCGTTGCCCAGCAGATCAGCATTCGGATTATTCGCGGCGATTGCCGATGAGAGCAACGCTGAATCTGTGCCATCTACGGTGCCGTCATGGTTCATGTCGCCTGCAACCGAGATCGACAGGCTACCAGCCCCCGTGCCGGTCAGGCTCAACAACTTCATGCCCGCACTGGTCACGCTGATCAAGGTGGTCGTGACATTGCCTATGCTGGATGTGCCCAGCACAGTTGCACCTGCCACGTTCAGGCTGACGTTCACGCCCTGGGTCTGCACCGCAAGGATGACGGCACCTACAGCACCTTCAGTCTTAATTGTGGACGCAATTTCACTGTCGCCCACGAAATAGCTCAGGTTGACAGGCGTACTGCTTAAGGTTCCGTTCCATGTATTGGTCGGATTGGCAACCGCATTCGCACCTGTCGTGATCCAGTTGGCCGCCTCGCCAAGATTGGCGGTGATGGGCGCCGTGATCAGGCTGCCATCGGTATTGTAGCCGTAAGTCGTGCCAAAGCCCGTACTACCCAACTGTCTTGCCAGTTCCAGACGACCCTGCCTATCGTATTCATAAACGATGGTCTGATCACTGGACGGATTTAGGGTGTTATTGGTATTTACAACAGGGCCAGTCACACTGGTGATCTGACCTGCGCCATTGCGCATGAAGTCGATACGCTGAGTTGGATCATTGCCCACCAGCGCGATGCCGCTGCTGCCAACCTGCCATTGCTGACCGTCGGTGAAAGTGATCGAATTAACATTGCCGCTTGCATCCAGCTGGTATTGCGTACCATCCAGTCCTGTCAGTTGGAAGGCAGTTGGTTGCCATGGCATACCTGTCACTTCATCATACAACTTGCTGCCTTCAGTCTGCAGGTTAACCTGACCTGGCATCGGGTTACCATTTGCATCGACGTTGATTGCACTCAAGGTCCAGCCATTGCTGGTGCCAAATACAGGATTAACCACAACAGGCGCGCCGGGTGCATTCGACAGCGGCTGGCTGCTGGTACCCAGCGTGAAATTGAGATACTGGGTTGGGGTATTCGCATTCGTCAACGAACCTGGCACCTGCAGCCATACCTGCGCACCAGCAGTCCAGGCAGCGGTGCCGCCCTGACTATCGGTGGCCGGCTGATCGCTGGACAATTGCGTCGACAATACTGGCAATTGCCAGTTACCCATGTCGTTGCTGTTATTAACATTAACAGGCAGCGTGCGCGTAAGGGCGAAACTATGGCTACCAAGTTGGAATGTCGCATCAGTTGCTGTTGCCTGAGTCAGGCTCTTGGTTGTGGAATTGATCTCGATGCGGCTGTCGATCTCGCTCAAGCCGCCGATCAAGTTCTGCGCGGTCAGACGCAATTCGTAAATGCCGTTGGCAAACATGGACGGATCTATCGTGGCAAGATCAACCAAACCTGTGGCAACGGTTGCGCTATCCTGTTGACTCGCTACGGTGCTCCACTGGTTAGTGCCAGCCTGAGCAATCTGTAATTGCCACCCCATCAACTGAACATCGCTGATCTGCGCCTGCAATAATGCCGGCTGGGTCACGACCATCGGTGGCAAGTTGTTGCCGTCGCTGCCCCAGTTGCCAACCAGTGCACCGCCCCATGAAAGTGCAGGTGCCTTGTCGGCATTCGGGTCGGCTACCAGGATGCTGCCGATTTTGGTGGAAGTATTGCCATCGGCATCGGTGGCGATCACACGGATGCTGACTATGCCGGGTGCTATTGGCGTCAGGCTGACTTGCCCCGCTCCATTAAGCTGCACATCGGTCCAGCTGGCATCACCAATAGCGCTACCTTCAATCTGTACCTGTATGCTCGCAATATTAGCAAAGGCGGTGGCGCGCACTGTTGTGAGCACTGAAGCCCCAGGCTGCACGGCCATCGAAGGTGTGGTGTTGATGGAGATCGTCGGTGCATTAGCTGACGCATCTGCTTCCACGCGCAGCGTAAAGGTATACGTACTGGTGGTGCCAAAACTGTCGGTAACGTTGGCTTTGACCTGGTAGCTGCCTGCCTGACCTGGCCCTGGCGTCCAATTAACAAAACCGTTCTGCGCATCATAAGTGGCACCTGCCGGCAAATTACTGAATGCAACGGTCAACGCCTGGGTTTGCGCAATACCATCCAGATCATTGACAACGATGGTGTCGGATGCGTTAGTGCTGGATGCGACTCCTCCTTTGAGGACGGCCAGACTGAAACTCTGACCAACCAGTAACGAGTGGTTAGATACAAAAATCTGCGGTGCGCGATCGACATGCACGACCTGTACCTGCACGGTCTGGTAGACAGTGTTCGGGCCGTTGGTGGCCGAGAAGGTGAAGGCATACGTTTTGCTTGCTGCACCCAGTTCATTCACCGTATTCGCATCGGGTGTCCATTCAAAGTAGCCTGTTTTCGGATCAAAACTGGCGCCTGCCGGGGTGTTAGCATCCTGTACCATGCTCAGTATTGGTGTGCTGCCATCAGCGACAGATGCATTGAGGTTGAAACCCAACGTATTACCTTCATTGACGATCTGTGTCGGCAGCGGCAGGATTACTGGCGGTTGTGAAACATGAGCTACGGTAAACTGTATGGTCTGCACAGCCTGCGCCATGCCGTCACCTGCTGTGACCGTCATGGTATACACACCGTTCGGATTACCTGATGTTGCCGATTGTGAGGCTAATAGTCCTGGCGTCCAGTTAAGCACGAGCTGCGCCTGACCGTTGCTGCCCGCAGTCTGGGTCATGGTCATGCCGGGAGGCAGGCTGTTTGCCGTCCAGTTGAGCACATCACCATCTGGATCAACGGCAAGCAGGTTCACCGATACTGGCTGGCCTTCAGATGCGGAGACCAATGTGGTGCCAGGATGTCCTGTCTGATCAGCAACGGTCTGACCATTAGTTTGCACCTGTAGCACTTGCGGTGCGGTATTGCTGGCCTTTAACACGATGTTGAGGTCGGCTGCGACCACATTCGGCACCGCCACAAAATCGGTCGGCAGCGGTGTATTAGCTGGTGGCAGGCCGCTGTCGGTGATGGTCAGGCTGACGTTATAGTTACCAGGCGTCGCATTGGCAGCTGGTGTCCATTGCAGATAGGCCTGGCCGTATTGCGTGCCCTGCACGATGGTGGCGCCAGGTGGTAGCCCTTGAGCTGCGAAAGTCAACGGATCCTGGTCCATATCTGTGGCGCTCAAAGGCACCAACAGCGTCTGGCCTGCTACCGCAACTACCTGTTGCGGCGCTGTCAGTACTGGCGGTTCCGTGAGGCTGGTAGCAGACAGCACAAAGGTAGTCGCAGACGACTGTACCTTGGATGGATCGCCGCCGCCATTATCGCTGGCAGTAACGGTGATCGTGTAGTCACCACGCTGATGAGTTCCAGGGGCGAAAGATAATGTACCTGAAGCAAACTGGCCAGTATCTGTCTGAGTGAAGGTGGCAAAAGACGGCAGCCCGCTGACCGAAAGGGTGACGGGATTTCCGCTTGGGTCGCCCGCAGAAACCGGGATGGAAAGCGTAGAACCTTCTGCCAGTGACGCATTGCTGATCTGTGTGATAACGGGTGCCAGAGTAACCAGCTCAACCACAACAGGAATCGTGGTCGTCGTCGACAATGAGACACCAGTCCCATCGCCATCACTTGTCGCGGTGACTGAAACGTTGTAAGTGCCAGCCTGGGTATAGTCTGGCTGCCAGTTGATCATCGCAGCCGCAGAATCAAAAGTTGCACCAGTCGGCAGACCTGTTACCTGATAGGTAACCGATGGCGTGCCATTCGCAGGCGTATCGGGTGAGCCCTGACCATTTTGAATGGCGGGTTCGAAGTTAGGGTTGGCCGGATCAAAAGCGAACACGGAAACTTGCAGCGGCTGGCCTGCAAGCGTGAAATACGTTTGAACAGGCGCAAACTGTGGCGCAACGGGTGTTGCCAGCACAGTCATTGTCAGATTTTGCGTGACCGATGTGGTGGTTGGTTGGCTGCCATCAGTCGGTGTATAAGTTGCGATCAACGTGATAGGTACGGTGACCAAACCTGCAGAAGCATAATCTGGCGTCCACGAGAGCCAGCCGGTATTCGGATCGAGTGTCGCACCACCAGGTAACATAGGTGCGCTATAACTAAGCGAAATTGTCGAACCATCTGCTTTAGTCATGCCACCTGGCATGCTGCCGTAAAGTTGCAGACCGAAACTTGTGCCTTCGCTCAGGGTTTGTGCCGGGATTGGATTCAGAATCGGGTTTGCAAAACCTTGAGCAATGGTGATATTGAAGCTTTGTGTTGCGGTTGTTTTACCATCATTGGCAACGATCGTTATGTTGTTGTACGTACCTGCCTGATTATAGGTCGGCGTCCAGTTAATTTGACCGTTGATCGCGTCATAGGTGGCACCAGACGGCAGATTACGAACCGTGACGGTGACAGGATATCCATCTGCATCGAAAACAGAGACCGGGATCGATATTGCCTGGCCTTCGGTGGCACTAACAACTGCAATTGGTGCAATCACAGGCGGATTGTTGCCGCCTGCAACATGCACCGAGTATGTGCTGTAAATTACGCCGCCACGGCCATCCTGCACACGCACGACGATGGTGTTGTCAGCCAAATTGCCGGCGGTTGGTGTCCAGCTCAAGGTGGCCTGATTGCTGTAGCCGCCGGTAGCACCTGGCGCAATTGTGGTGGAAGGCGTCAGGGTCACACCGGCTGGCGCCTGCACCAGTTGCCAGAAGAACTGGGCATCGCTCGATGAATTTGCGCCCAGCGAGACTGTCCAGGACTTTCCAACACTTGCATCGGACAATTGCGCTGTACCAGGAACAGCAGTTGCTGCCGTGCTGCTGGCTGCGTTATGTGTTGAACTCACTATGCTGCCGTCTGCATTGTAGGTCTCAGATCCTGAACTGCCATCACTCTTATTCCAGCTATAGCTTACCTTTACTCCCACAGCATTATAATCAGTCGTGCCAAGAGCACCTTGACCGTCATTAACATAACTGCTAGCCGTGCCATCTGCATTCTGTGTGGTACCGGTACTTGAACCATCGACATTAAAGGTATCAGCGCCGCTGCTGCCATCAGCCTTCTGCCAAACATCGCTAAGCTTGTTACCCTTTGCGTCGTATTGTGTCGTAGTAACCAGACCATTAGTGTCATGAGCAATCGTCGACATGCTGCCATCGGCGTTCTTCGTCGAAATTGCGGTAGCCTTATCGATCTGCACACTGTCCGAATCGAGCTGAAGCGTGATCACTGTTCCTTTGCCGTCGTCCGTATAGCTTTTCGAACTCTTATCTGCGTTGATTGTATTGCCCCTGCTCGAACCATCCGCGTTGAAGGTGTCAGAGCCAGAGCTTCCGTCGGTCATTTTCCACGTGTCGCTAGTTTCTTTGCCGCTGGCATCGTACTGAATTGTAATGATGTTGCCCGTGCCATCATTTGTGGTTTTGCTTGATGTGCCGTCTGCATTGATCGTGCTGGAGCTAGCGCTGCCATCGGCATTCTGAGCAGAGCTGCCTGTCTGGACACCTGAAGCGTTGAATGTGACAGCCGTCGTATTTCCCTTACCATCATTGGTATAGGTGCTGGATGAACCATCTGCATTCTTTGTGAAGCCCAAACTTGATCCGTCAGCATTAAAAGTGTCCGTGCCGCTACTGCCGTCGGCTTTTTGCCAAGTGTCGCTGGTCTTGTTTCCGCTGGCATCATATTGCGTTGTGGTGATATTACCCAGGCTGTCATGGGTTACATTTGTGCTGCTGCCATCAGCATTTTTGGTAGTAACAGAAGTGGTTTGAGTTGTTTGCAAGCCTGCCGCATTGAAACTGGTAGTGATGACGGTACCAGTTCCATTATTGGTGTAGCTGCTGGAAGTCCCATCCGAATTATGGGTTGCGCCGCTGCTCGAACCGTCGGCATTAAAGGTGTCAGTGCCCGAACTGCCATCGGATTTCTGCCATGTATCACTTAGCGTCTTGCCTGTGGTATCAGACAGCGTGGTTGTTATATTTCCCTGGCCATCGTTGCTCTCAGTACTGCTGGTACCGTTCGCGTAAGCTGTTGCGATACTGCTCGTTCCATCCGAGTTGACGGTGATGGTAGCCGTTGCGGTGATGACTTGACTTGCATTGTAGTAAGTCTTGGTGCCGCTACCGGTTGAAGCTAGCATTGCACTGTTCGATGCGCCGTCCGCATTGGTCGTCACGGTCGTGGTGGTGCCGTCGGTATTTGGCGTAATGGTGCCGGTCGCAGTCTCAATACTGTTTGTATCATAATCGATAAACGTTTGATTGCCCTGGCTATCCTTCGTATAGCTTGAAGAAGAGCCGTCTGCATTCTTAGTCGTGCCGCTGCTCAAACCATTAGAATTAAAAGTGTCAGTGCCCGAGCTGCCGTCAGCTTTTTGCCATATATCCCCTGTTTTGACGCTGGACGCGCTGTACAGTGTGGTCGTGATGTTGCCCGCGCCATCATCTGTATAGGTACTGCTGCTTCCGTCGGCATTGCTGATTGTGCCAGAACTCGACCCATCGGAATTGAAGGTGTCTGTGCCAGAGCTGCCACCCGCCCTCACCCATGCATCGCTAGTCATGGTGCCGGATACATCGTATTGCGTGGTGGTGATGTTGTCCAAGCCGTCGTTGGTTACATTTGTGCTGCTGCCGTCCGCATTCGTGGTGATAACTGAAGTGGTTATGCTGGTTTGCGTACCGCTGGCGTTAAAGTAAGTCGTGGTCAGCGTGCCCTTGCCATCGTTGATATAGCTGCTCGATGTGCCGTCGGCATTTTTGGTGGTGCCGGAACTGGAGCCATCTGCGTTATAGGCATCCATGCCTGAACTGCCATCAGATTTCTGCCAGGTATTGCTGGTCTCAACACCATTTGCGGCATAGTTAGTAGTAGAAATATTACCCAAGCCATCATTGCTGTAGCTGGTGGTGCTGCCATCGGCATTGATGATTGTCGATTGCGTGCTCTGGCTAGTTTGTATTCCTGCAGCATTAAAATCAGTGGTGACGATAGTACCTTTGCCATCGTTGGTGTATGTACTGGACGTTCCAACCGCATTCAGTGTTGTGCCGCTGCTCGAACCATCTGCATTGAACGTATCGGTACCTGAACTGCTATCGGATTTCTTCCAGGTGTCACTGGTGGCAATGCCGGAGGCACTTTCTTGTGTCGTTGTGACATTACCCTGCCCATCATCGCTTTCGACCGTGTTAGTGCTGTCCGCATTGGTGGTTGTCGTCGTTGTGATCGTACCGGTCAATGTGCCGCTCGTATCATAACTGGAAGTAATGACGATACCTTTGCCATTGTCCGTATAGCTGCTGGACGTTCCATCAGAATTCAAGGTGGTACCCGAACTGCTGCCATCAACGTTGTAAATATCCGTGCCGCTGCTGCCATCCGCTTTCTGCCATGAATCGCTGGTCTTGACGCTAACAGCATTGTACTGGGTGATCGTAACATTACCCTTGCCGTCGTCAGTTTCAATGGAAGAAGTCCCTTCGACATTCTGGATCGAAGTTGTTGTAACACCAGCTGCGCTGACCGAAACAGTACCGCTGGCACTCAACGCGCCGTTGTTGCCGTAATGCGAGAGGCTGCCATTACCCGCCGCATCCAGTGTCACACTTGCGCTTGTACCATCGGCATATTTCGTTACTGTGGTCGTTGTACCGTCCGTATTGACAGTGACAGTACCACTATCGCTCTGATTGCCAACGGAATCAATATCAGTGAAAGTAGCATTGCCCAGCGCATCCTTGGTATAGGTGTGGCTCGATCCATTCACACTTTTGATGGTGCCTGCACTCGAACCGTCGGCATTAAAGGTATTCGCACCGCTTGAGCCATCTGCTTTTTGCCAGATCTCGCTCACGAGTGCGCCGTTGGCGCTATAGGTCTTGCTCACCACGTTGCCCAACCCATCGTTGGTCGTCACAACGCTGCTACCATCGGCATCGACCACAGTTCCGGCAGGCGTTTCCGTCGTCGAAGCAGTAGGCGTACTGGTGCCTGTAACACTATTACCGTTGTCATTCACCACACTGATCGTCGGTGGCGTATCGGCATAAGGCATAGCGTAAATGTCACTGGTCGGATCGAATTTAACCAGCCCACCAGTGCCCGTCACCACGCCCACATTCCCAGCCATCGGCTGCACCGTCACAGTCTGGGCGGCAAGCGTCTGTCCAACACTCAGAACGCCACCAGCAGCATTCAGTGCCGCGGTCAAATCGATCGTCCAAAGATTGGACTGTCCACCCGCTCCTTGTGTAGCATTTGCGATAGAACCACCGAAGTATTGACCTGGATCGATTATCAACGTCAACGGTCCATGAATATCTTCGCTGCCGATATTGGTCACGCTGATGTCGTAGCTGACCGTGCCGGTAGCCTGATTTGCACGCGTATTGCTGAAGGCAAGTTTCACCTGACTCGAAAAATTCAATACTGTGGTGAAGCTGCTGACATAGGTATTGGCCAGCGCCACATCGTAGGCGCTGGCAATGCTGGACGATACCTGCAAAGTCCAGGTGCCCGTCGGCAAGACCGGCAAATTCAAGAAAGCAGAGTTAGTCGCCGTGTTCCAGCTGACAGAAGTCGGACTGAAAGTAAGCGGGTTGTTGGCATCACTAGACACCAGCGTGTAATTGTTCGGGTTGAGAACACTGGCAGGATCGGTCGGATCGCTGCCGTTTGCCCCTTGCCACATGTTCTGATCGAACGTCACCGACATTTCATTCATCGGCAATGCCACCAGCGAACCGTTGGGTATCGAACTGGCGGTCACATGAGGCGGTGCAGCCGGTGCGATCTGGTCGATGCTGTTGGTTTGCGCAACTAGCAAACGGCCGTCGCTGGTTGCAACTACAGCTTCACCCTGAGTACCGCCAGTAGCAAGTTGCAGGGATTTACGCGAGGAAAGCTCGACCATCCATACTGCGCTCTCGTGCGGCGCAGCTGCGCCGCCTTGCGGAATTGCCTGCTGCGGCAGCGAGGTGGACGCAAACAACAAGCCGGCAAGTCCTGTGCCACTCTGTCCGAAGGTAATGCTGTCTATTGTGCCGGCCAAGGTGTATTCAAGCTGTGCCTGTCCAGCGGTGTAACCTGTCATCGGGAAGCTAATGATATTGCTTGTCGGATGCGGCTCGGCGTTGCTGATGGTGGCACCTGTGCTCTGCACACCCCACAGACGGCCGTCCGGCCCAAAGGCCAGACTGGTCACCTTGGCATTTGAGAAGTGCTGCCAAATTAAGGACGGATCTGTAGCGTTAGGGTTAAAAATCTCGATGCCATTGCCCGAGGAAACGTAGATCAAACCAGTAGCGGGATTGATCGCCAATGCCTGCGTCAGCGGCTCGCCGCCTGGGCCTGAGAAGGTCTGCAGCACGGTGCCGGTCACAGGATCGACCTGCAGTAATTGGTCGCCGGTGGTCACCCACAGCTGGCCGACATTGTCGAGCACCATTGAAAGTATCGGTGCATTCAGGGTAAACAGCGGCGTGGTGCTCTGGCCGCCTGTCTTCGAATAGGCAAACACCTGGTTGCCGTTCGGGCCTGCGCTGGCAAGAACGGTCTGATCTGGCAACTGAACCATTGCCATCGCTCCGATATCGGCAGCACCACTGGTAAAACCGCTCGCAAAACTTTGCAGCGACATCGGCGCCAGCACGGTTTGCAGATCGCCAGGATTGGTCGTAGAAACGGGTCCTGGCAAAGCTTGCGTAGCCTGTTCAAACATCGCGTTGGCAGGATAAGTCCGGTCTACTGGTGCCTGCGGTGTCTGAGCCGTGGTCGAAGACACGGAAGGCGTTGTGCCGAGGCCGGCTGCCACCTGGGCTGCTGTACCGTCGCTTGGCAGCACCGCATTGGTGATGCTGGCCGCTTCGCTGTTGCCGGCATTGTCCGCTGCCGCCGCCAGAAACTGATAGCTGTGGCCGGCTTGACCTGTGAACACAGCCTGACCGCTGGCACCCGCAACCTGGTCATTCCAGATCATAAAGTTGCCGCCATCCTCTGCCACATACACGGTCACATACTTGACGCCGCTCGCATCATCAGTCGAATTCCAGCTGACGTTGTAGGTCGGATTGCCGGATGCATCGGTGCCGCTCGCAACAGCCGTCAAGGTCGTTTGGGGCGGGGTCGCATCGAGCGTATAACTCACCGTGTTGCCAGTGACGGGTGGTGCATTGTTAAAGGCGATCGTCGCACTGGTGTTGATCGAAGCGCCGCTGACTGCAGCAGGACTTGCCTGTACGGTATAGCTGACATATCCGGATGACGTCCCCGCACTTGACCCGCTGCCCAGCAGCAGACCCAGCGCAGAACTGCTCAGCAATTCGCCGGTGTTGGGATCGAGCGCCTGGATCAGCCAGGTGATTGCGTGCTCGGTCGAATCCACCCCTGCGCTCACACTGAGGATGAAACCATTGCTGGTGGTGTAATCGAACGTGCCCTGGAAAACCGCACGATCGGCAGGTATCTTGACGTCTAGGTTGCCGATATGCAGATCACCCAGACGCACTGTGCTCAGATTGAGGCTAGGGTCAAGCTGGGTGACGATGCGGATCTGGTCAACTGGTGTGGCAGCCGTATTCTGGAACGACACCGTGTATGGCAGGGACTGACCTGCCGGCACATAGGATACGCCCTGCGAATTAGGCGTTACCGACGGCCCCTGTACCGTAACAGGTGCTGTTGTTGCACTGACGGCTGTCGCCTGTTTAATGTATTGCAGTAAATTTAGCGCGCCAGGGCCGTTCAACGCGCCGATTCTTGATAAATACTCTTGTAGCGCATCTCCAGCTATGGAAGGACCACCAAGCACAAACACATTCAAATCGATGAACTGATTAGGCGCCGTAGAGTAGGGATTCACAAAACCGGCTGCGTTCGGCAATGCCGTTACAGGACTGGTTGCTTGAGCTTCGGTACCTGTTAATGGATAAAAAACATCCCTGGAGGCGGTGCCTGTCAAGGCATTGACTGCTGAATTCGGATCTCCGGAATAAGTACCTGTACTGCCATACCATTTTTGCACTTGTTGGAAGAAGCCAAGTACGCTGGCTTGGGTGGTGTAGCTCTGATTGCCATTTTGCAGCAGTATGCCAGTAGCCAGCATCGCGTTCAGGCTCATCACCGTTGGCTGGGTGCTGATCGGAGGTGCTACGCCATCTGGCAGTAATACACCGCCAGTTTCAAGTGCTGCCAGCCAGCCTTGTTCCCATTGCGTCTGATTTGCAGCGAGCACTTGCAACGCGATCGGCGCGGTGGCATCCTTTAGAATTGCAGTGCGCATCTGATCCGCATACGCAGTTTGTTCTGTGATGAACTGGGCGCGAGTCAGCGGCGTTGCCGTGGCAAACACATTGAACATAAACGACAATGATAACACTTCATCCGGGGTCAGATTGGTTCCGGTATCAGGATCCGTGCTCAGGTACTGTTTGGTCAATCCAGACTGAATTTTATCTAGATCCTGCGGGCCGTTAGCAAGCAGGTTTTGCGCTGCCCAGTCGGGATGTAGTTCATAAAGCGCAGTGCGCAATCCGTTGAAATCACGCGCCAGCCACGCGGTCAAACCTGGGTAGGTTTGTACGCTGAAGGTCTGATCTATAGTTCCGCTGCCTGCCAGGTTGAATGCAAAACCTGGGGTCATGTTGAACCCAGTGGTATCCTGTGCGCCTGTAAGTGCAGACCACTGTATGGTTGGCAAAGATGTACTATCTGTGGGGGTTGCGCCATAGGCCTGGTTGTTACCGCCGTTGTTTGCCGGCACGCCTGGAGGTTGACCCTGTATGTTGGACGCCAAGGTGACGTATGGTACGCCAAGCACCTGCAACAACGGATCACCTGAAGTACCATAATTCGTATCTGGCACACCCATATTGGTAGCGCCGACATTGAATTGCACATACGGCGTGTTAACGTTGGACAAGTTTTGCAACGACACCGTATAAATTCCACTTGCACCAGGCGTCAGTTGCGCAGGACCACCAATGCCAACTGTAACATCTGGCTGGATCGCTTGCGTCACCAGATACTGGTACGGCTGCGTGACAGAAGTGCCATCTGGATTAATCACTTCCACGTCATACTGACCATAGGGAACATTGGAAAGGTTAAAAGTGGCCTGAATATGAGTGGCATCAAGCACTTGCCAGCTTTGCGGCTGAATCTGGAATAGGCCAGGACGGGACAGCACGACCTGCGCGCCGGCCGCAAAGGCCGCGCCGTAAATATCCATTGTGACATACTGATTAGCAGCCGTCGCAGCGCCACCCGAGGTAGGCGTGATACTGGTAATCGACAACGGTATCAAATTCGCGCTGATTGTCACCGGCGTATTGGCAGGCGAACTATCCGACTTGATCAGAATATAATAGGTTCCAGCCTGCGTAGACGGAATAATCGCCTGCTGGCTGGGTGACAGTGCCTGCGTATAGGCAGCGTCATAATTTGACGAAGTAGGAATGGAACCGTATTTAATGTAGACCTCGTTATTACCGTCGGTAGCAGTGGAATCAAGATTAACGCGCAGGGTCTGGCCTGCTGCAACATCCACCTTGTACTCCAGTCCTTGACCTGTCGATAACGTGGTCGATAACGGGGTGCCCAGCGTCAGGGCTGGTACTGTGACACTGATGGCATTGCCTTCAGCCGAAGGCACTGTTCCGTTGGTTGCCTGCCCAACATTATCGTAGATATCTGGGCGCACGATCACATGCCAGTTGCCTTCAGACAGCGGTGGCAGGGTCGTGTTCAGCGTACCAGTATAGCTGGCGCCACTGACCAATGGGCCATTTTGCGGCACTTTTCCGATCAGGATCGCAGAAGTTGACCATGTGGTGTCCTGCGACAGATAAATCGCATCGCTCCAACTGCCGTTGGCAGCATTAGTGGATGTGTTGGTGACGGTATAGCTTAAGCTAACTGCGTCGCCCACCTGGGCGCTGGTCGGCGCAGTCACCGTTTGCACCACCAGATCAGCTGGCGGCGGCATTTGGATCAGCAGCGGTGCAGATGATGCCATGTTATGCACCTGATCAGCCTGCGTTTCAAGCACGGCAGCCCTGCCCGCACCGAGTGCGTTAGCAGGATTTGTCACCACCCAGACATAGTATGTGCCGTTAAGTTTCTGCGGCGCGGTATAGGTCTGCGTATTACTGTAGGTACCTGCGGCAGTCAATCCACCAGTATGCGCGACATATCCCAGCAAGGTGTCATGATTCAGATCCAGATTATTCGGATCTTGCGACAGATAGATCAAATCGTTCCAGTTGCTCTGATCTGACGGCGTTGCACCGCCGTTATTCGCCACCGTGTAGTTGACGGTGAAACTCTGGCCAGCCGTGACATTGATTGCCTGCTGACTGGAAGTGGTGCCGTTTGATGACACCGCAATGCTGGAAACCTGCAGGAACGGCGGAATGACCGCCGTGATCGGCAGCGCAATGTTGCCGACATTCGTGCCTTCGTTTTGGAACGCATGGACAGCGCCCATACCTGTGGGGTCGTATTGACACAAAGCATCAAGACCGCTTCGAATATCGCTAGGCACATAAACGCCAGCCTCATTACTGCCCATCAGATCAGTACTGGCTTTGACGATAATGTGATAATTACCGGAAATCGAGGTCGGCAAAGTCACAACGGCTGAATTAGTATAACTCTGCCCTGGCTGAAGATAAGTCTGTTTTCCATTGGCATCGTTCGGCATCTGAGTCAGCTGAGCGCCGATCGGAGCATTATAAGTCGGCGGGATCAGTGAATAATCACCCGAGGATATAGACGTGCCGTTCGACAGGTAAACGCCATCATACCAACCGCTGACACGCGTTGCACGAGTTCCTGTGTTGGTAACAGTCCAAGTTACCGTAACGGTCTCACCCGCAGTCGGATTTGGATCCGACACAGTGATATTATTGACTGTGAGCGCCGCTTCCTTGTAGGTGATCGCGATGGTTCCCTGACCGATATTGTTATTGGTCAGTGTGCCTTCGTAGGCGGTCGTCTGGTAATAGGTTAGCGTATTCTGATTAAAACTTCCGTTAAGCTCCTGACTGGCGACTTTGTAACCACCCGGGCCATAAGGGTAACTATGATCGTTGTTGGCGATCACATAGATATAATAAGGACCGTTAGTACCTTCAGGCGGCGTAATGTTGGTCGTCGTGGTATAGCTCTGCCCTGCCCCTAAGCCTGATGTATTATCATGCGTGACTGAAGCCAGCAAGGTAACCTGGCTAGCGTTGAAGGTGGGTTCTGCGCTGAAATAGATATTGTCTATCCAGCTCTTCGTGCCGTTCCAGATTGCAGCTCCCGCATTGGTCACCGTATAGGTGACCGTGGTAGGCTGGCCTGAATCGTGTTCGATACTTGGAACCGTCACTGCGCTGACCTGCAAATCGGCCGGGCTGGGAGTCACTGTTGAGGCAACCGCCACCGTATTATTCGCATAACTCGATTCGGTGATCGATTTGCCATTGTCTGTAACTACCACAATGTACTGACCCGACACCGAAGGTGACAGATTCACCGTATCCGATACGGTATAGCTCTGATTCAGATTGAGTGTCTGATTTTCTGAATATTGCCCAATCAGCCAACGGGTCGTTGCCTGATTAAAATTAGGATTGTTGGTCAGGTAAACCTCGTCTGTCCAAGATCCACTAACGGCATTTCCCTGGTTCTGCACTGTATAGCTGAAGCTGTACGCCCCACCAGCCGCCGACTGAGGTGGCGCAGTGATGCTAGTCACGGCCAGATCTGCCGCAACAGGCCCGAGCACACTGATTGGTGTAGACTTGAAGTTGTCGCTGTAGAAAGTATTGGGCGCGTCTGGATTGACGTTGGTAGCCAACTCGGTCTGCGCGATCACACCAGTCGGGTTGGTCCACACCGTGATGAAATACTGGCCAGATTTGACATCCGCCGGCAGGGTCACCTGCATATTGCCATTGTAGCTGTCGCCTGGATTCATCACGCCAGTATGGGTGGTTGTACTAAGCAGGATATCGCCATATCCGGGTTGCGGCTGACCTTTAGTGGTCGTTAACCATACGGTATCCGTCCAGGATTCATTGCTGCTGCCATCAGCAGCCCTTGTTGCGGCTGATCCGCTGTTTGTGACGGTATAGCTAACATTGAAAGTCGAGCCATAGCTTCCCTGAGCAGGTGCGACTACATTGCTGGTTACAAGATCAGCGAACGGTACTGAATTTACCTGGAACGCTTGCGGGATGCTCACGCTCTCACTGGTATTTGGCCACTGATCTAGCGTGCCGTTAGCATTGGCTTTGACGATCACGTAGACCGTGCCGCTATAACGCAACGGGATGATAAACGACGGCGTCTGACTATTATAGCTTTCGCCTGTGGTCAGTGCCGATCCGTTCGGTACACTTGCTACCAAGACTGAATTAACATCGAGTTGTCCATTCAGTGACAGATAGACATTATCTGTCCACTGCCCAGCCGCAACTGCAGGGCCGTTATTTGTGACGGTATAATTCACCGACATGTTGGTGCCTGCGGTGACCTGGGTCGGCACGGTGATGTTGCTGACTTGCAAAATCGGACGCGGCGTCGCCTGTACCACTGTGACTGCGGAGGCTTGCGTGACATCGTTACTCGCCGCTGCGCCATATTCATACACCGATCCCGTGCTGTTGGTGGTTATCTGAACCACGTACTGCCCGCTGATATGTTGCGGAATCGTCACTTGTTGCGTGCGGGTATAGGTGATGCCTGAAGCCAAATCCTGGCTATAAGTAAATGTTCCCAAAGAAATCGCAGCACCGGTGCCCGAACTTGGCACCAATTGGATGCGGTCAACCCAGGGGCCGGTTGCGGTTCCAGCCCCCTGGTTGATCACGGTCCAGCTCAGATCCATTGTGCCGCTTTCATCTGCTGTGGCAGGCGCCGTGATGGATTGCACCACCAGATCCGGTGAAGGCGACAAGGTGACTGGTACTGCCAGCGAAGTCGCAGTAGCGTCGGTGGTATGGGTAAATTCGTAAGGTGTGTTACCACTCGCGGCAGCCTTGACATTGACGTAGAAGGTTCCCTGCAGGCCTTGTGGCAAAGTAGCCGTCAATGCGCCTGTGTAGGAAGCCCCTACTACCATTTGCCCAACATGGTTGACGGAGCCCAGTTGAATCAGCGTACCTGTCCCGTCAGAATTGGTGCTGAGCCATACATTATCATTCCAGTTAGAGGTGCTGGTCACCCCAAGTCCATTGTTAGCGACTGTCCAGTTGATGGTGATCGGTCCACCGCTGACGGGTGCACCGGTTACCGTGACCATCGAAGTAGTCAGATCAGCATAAAGCTCAGGCATTACAGTCAAGGTCTGGCTGACTACATTGCCGCTAGTCTGTCCATTTTGCCACACCGTATTGCCAGCGTTAGTGACCACAAACAATTGCCCTTTAGCGGAGAATCCAACTGGGAACTGACCGCTGAATGTGCCGTTGTAACTTGCGCCCACAGCCAAACCACCACTTTGAATATTGGTAGCAAGCACAACATTGTCGCTAGCGCCCAATACACCGCTTGCAGAGAACACCAGTTTGTCGGTCCAGTTCGTGGTGCTACCAACGCCGTTACCGTTATTAGTGACGGTATAGCTAACGTTGATATTGGCTGGGTTGTTGACAATCTGGGTTGGTGCCTGCACGTTGCTTAGCGTCAGCACTTCGTAGTTGTCCTGGGCAATGTTGACGCTTAATGCCGCTGTGTTGTTTGCGGTCGCGCCGTCCTCAAAGACCGTAGAATTATTGCCGATCGCCGCATTACTTACCACGATCAGCTGGTAGTTGCCAGAATCGGGTATTGGAACCTGAAAGCTCAATTGACTGGCAACCGATGCGCCTGCTGTCAGCGCAGCGTGGCTAACCTGGCCCAGCAGCACCGAATTAGCATCGACTATGCCATTTTGCGACAGATAGACTGCATCATTAAATGCGGTCGCATCGCTGCTGCCGATGTTGCGCGTCATCCAGTTCAGCGTAACGTTGCTGCCGCCTTGCAGCGTGCCGGATGTTACCAGCGTGTCGACCGCAAGATCGGGACTGACCACCGTCACCGGGGTGCTCGTTACATCATTGGCAGTATTCGATTCGCTGACATAGTTACCCGCATTGGCTGTTACCTGAAACTGCCAGTTGCCGGTCGGCATGTTGGGCACAGTGATGTTCACCTGATTGGTGTAGGAACCACCGACGGCAACCTGCCTCGATGTACCCTGCCAGGAAAGATTGACAACCTGAGACGGATTGGCTGTGTTAACCAGTTGCAGGTACTCGGCGGCATAGCCGTTGACGGCTGCATTGCCCTGATTATTGACCGTATAGCTGACCTGCACGGTGCTGCCAGCTGCCCAGATAGTGGGCGCAACGATATTACTGACCACAAGGTCCGGCAGCGGCTGCGGCGCAATCGTGATCGGCGTGCTGGAAGCCACCACATTGTCGGCGGTATGGCCTGGTTCATAGGTGTTGCCATAGCCATCCGTATGCACGATGACGTAATATGACCCGGTGATCCCTTGCGGGAAGGTGAAATTCAGATTACCCGCATAGCTGCCACCGATAGCCACTGTGCCGACATGCGTCGTCGAACCCAGCAAGATGGCACTCGAATCCAACGTTGGCGTGGAAGAAAGATATATCTGATCGACCCAGTTTGATACGTCAGTCGGCATGGTACCGTTATTGGTTACCGTCCACTGCACGGTGCCAGGCATATTTGCATAAGCGAGCGTTGGTAACTGGGTAATGACAGGAACCAGGTCGGAATAAGTTTGTCCGACGGTGATAGGTCCGGACGCAAGTGTGCTGTCAGCGCGCGTATCGGGTTCGGCAACTGACTTGTTGACATCGCTGACCAATACGATCTTGAAGGTACCTAACAAACGGCTTGGAATCTGCACCGTAGCGGTTTGTGTATAGCTCTGACCAGCAACCAGCGAATTGGGCTGAGTCAGGTTGAGCAGCGTGACATCTTCGAATACGCCATTGTTATTTGTACCGACTAGGACGACCCGATCAACCCAAGGGCCAGTGGCCGTGGCCGTGCCGGTATTGGTGACAGTCCAGCTTACTTGTGTGGAATCACCGGAATTGACTGTCGATGGTACAGTCAACCCAGTCACATTAAGGTTGGCATAGGCTTGTTCAGTCGAGGTGAAATTACCAGTGGCAATAACCGGTTGCAGCAGAGGCTGCCCTGAAGCATCCACTTCAAATACGCTGGTGGTACCATTGGCCTGACTATCAGCTGCAACAGTCACAATAAAATTCCCCGTTCCAGCAATACCTGTCGGCAGCGTCAGCTGAGCGGATCTCTGGCGTGAAGCGCCTGCGGCAAGCGGATTTCCAGCATCAGCAGGGAAAGCCACCACGGTATTCAACACCACGGTGCCCAGACTGCCATCGGCATTGACCTGTTGCACGGTGACTCGATCCTGATATTGTCCGGGAACTGCAACACTACCCTGATTGACGTCATTCCAAACAATGGTGACAGTCTGTCCATCCTGCACTGAAGATTGGAGCAAACCCACGTTTTGCGCAAGGATGCTAGGGCCGACTACAAGTTGCTGGGTCGCCGTATTATCACCAGTGATTGCACCCTGACTATTGTACTCAGCAACCTGTCCCAGAGAATTCACCGTCACCACCAGCTTGAAGGTACCAATCCCGTCCAAGCCGCTTGGCCAGTTAAATGTTGCTGAACGTGCAGCCAGTGCACCTGCTGCAATATCCTGCCCGATAAGTGCTTGGCTAAGGGTTGCAACGACATTACCTGTCGTGGTATTGATCAGTTGAACCTGCTCGCTCCAGTCGCCAGTCGCTGCGCCCAAACCGTTGTTGACGGTATTCCAGTTCACTGTGACTGGATCGCCTGCTTGCCAGCCTGAGCCGGGAGACAGGCTAAGACCAGATACCTGCAGATCAGGATAAGCAATCGCCGCACTGGTAAATGTTGCCGGCGAAATATTATTGGCAAGCGCTGCACCCACTTCATTTTGCGTATTGTTGGCATCGGTCTGTACAGACACCACCAGGTTTCCTGAACCGGAAGGACCAATGGGTAATTGCAGCGTAGCACTCCGCTCGACAAACTGACCTGTCGTCAACGGACCTGAGGTCGACTCGGTGTAAGGTACGATGGCCTGCAACACCACTGCGCCAGTGGTGGCGTCGGTGACAACCAGGCGCTCGTTGAAATCGCCCTGAGTTGCTGCCGTGCCCATATTGATCGTGTTCCAGTTGACCTGTATGGTTGACCCTGCCTGGATGGTTCCGCCTGTAACGGCAGGGGCGACCGTGACATTCTGCACCACCAAATCGACTGATGGCCCAGTATTCGCATAAAGATCAATGACCCTTGGTGCAGTTTTTGGGTTAATGTACGCAGTCAGCGTATAGGGCACTGGCACATCATAGGCGTAATCATTGATTAGTTCGACCGTATATTTACCGGACATTGTGGCAATCAACTGGGTATTGGCAAGATTGCCAGAAGCAACTACATTACCATTCGGGTCTATCACTTCAATGTTGGCAGTATAGCTATAATGATAACTGCCGATATTTGGGTCATACGCATAAGTGCTTGACGGCAGATTCTGCAATGCCAGATACAGGCTATCGCCAGCATTGAGACTGACATTATAGGTATCAGCTTTGCCAATTGGTTGCAATGTGCCCTGAACCTGCTGCGCATTGCTAAGCAAAGCGGGGGTAGAAAGATCAGTCAGCTGAAAACCGTAATTACTGCTATCGAATCCGCTGTTCTTCACCGTCATCGTATATTGACCCGGATTCAGCGTCATCACTTGTTGATCATATCCAGAATAACTAGAAAAACCACTCGATGCGACTGCCCCATTGGGGCCTGCCAGATACCAGGAAGTAGTATTGTCACTTGTGCCATTTTGTCCATTAAACAAAACATTGGTCGGCTGGGTAATATTGAAGGTATAGCTCTGGCTTTGTGTCTGCGCATCAACTGTGCCTGACACAGATTGCCCCAATGTAATCGGCGTCGGCGTTGCTACCCCCTGATCCACTTCGAATGACAAAGTCGCCCCAGAAGTTGCGTAGCCAGAATAAGTCGGATTCTGAATGAGAAGATACAGCGGACCGGTCGTGGTAACCATATAGGGGTTTCCATCCACACCCGTCGTTCCCTGCTGCAGTACCTGTCCATACTGATTCACTAGACTCCACGGACGATAACCATAATAATTGCCTGCGCCACCCAGTGCGTTAAAACTTAACTGATCGCCGACCGTCGCATTAATCTGGTAACCAAGCGAGGCATAGTTTGGCAATGCAGTCGTCACCGACTGGCCATAGTTCAGCACAGGCAACTGATTACTATCCAGTTGTTGCACAGTAAAATCGTAAGTGCTGCTGCTATAAGTCTGCTGCAGCATAATCGTATAGACACCTGCCGAGAGTAGCACTGGCTGGTCATAACCTGAAGACACCACAACACCGTTGGCATCAGTAATAGTCGGCATCTGGTAATAATTGCCATAATAATCTGGCGGGCTATTTCGATCGACATAATAGATACCCGCCTGAGTTAGCTGAAATTGGAAAGTCTGCGGGGTACCATTTGTGATAGATCCAGCTGCGCTGAAGGTTGAGACGATAGGTACAGGCGTAGTGGTGCTTACCACCCCTATCGTTGCCGACAAGTTGAATGCATTCGAAGTTACATTGACCAATGTATCACGCTGCACCCTGATCAGATAGCTACCTGCCTGTGATAAGGTGAGACTCAACGGTGTGCCGCTGGATGGATTCCAAGTCGCGATGACAGCGCCATTTGGATTAAGCACCTGCACCGAACCCGATCCTGACCAAGTCTGCGCACTCAGCGTGAAGGCATCTCCCGCCTGGGCTGTCATGCTCCACAACGAGAGCGTATCGCTGCCATCTGGCATTTGCAGCGTTTGTAACATCCCCGCTTGGCGTGCAAATTGTTGTGTAGCTGGCACCTGAACAGCGCTGAACTGTGCAGTTCCAACTACCCCGTCGGTATTAGCATTAATCCGCACCGCATACTGACCGGCGGAAAGATACACATCCCAGGTGCCTGCAGTGGTCGCGTTAAAACCGTTTTTGGTAGCAACAACTGTGCCATTAGGTGCGACAATGGAAAAACTCACGTTTGTTGAAGGCGCAGTGATCCCCTGCAGCTCAATCCAGCCCGACGTATTCTGGGTAAAATTAAAAGTCGACTGATCCTGACGAGTTGCAAACGTAGCAGACGTCGGGCTGTTCCAGGCTAGCTGCGTGGTAGTAACAATCGGTTGCGTCAGGGTGGCACTGAACGACGTAGCGCTGGTTGAGGAACCCGAGTTTTTGATCAAGAGATAAACGGGACCGCTTGCAGGCGCAACAAAACTCATCGATTGCTGATAGTAGGTTCCTGAACTTCCCAGCGTATGTCCGTAAGCATCAACCAGGGTATAGCTCAACTCATCGGTATAATCAGTTGTAGCTGGCGTAGTAAAATTCAGGTTGTAACTTGCGCCAGACGTTACCTCAAACTGGTAAATTCCCAATGCTTTATTGGCTGGTGTCGTACCGGCTATAGCGCCTGTACTACCATCATCGATCGCGCCCTGCGTAGACAAAACTGAGAATGCAAAGTTGGGTGTACTCGCACCTGAACCTGAAACAGTCACCGTGTAGGCACCTGCTTTCAGAAATTCAGTATAAAAATTACCCGTCGCTGAATTCGTATTAAGTACCACGCCATTGGCACCTGCCAATGAAATATTGGCAGTGCCACCTTGCGGATTCAGGAATACCGTGGTGTCCTGTGCCAGTGTGAACTGATACTGGTTAACATCTCCAGGACCGGCGATCGTACCACTCACCTGATCGCCCAGATTGATGCTATTGACCGAAGTCACGCAATTGCTCACAGTTAACGTACTTGATGCGGGTGCTGTGCCTGTTCCATATACGTAAAGAACATAAGTGCCATCCTGTGGCAAGGTCACCTTTTGTGATTGGTCATAATTGTAGTAATCATTTCCCGATGCAACATTTTGCCCGTTCGGACCAACCATGACCCAGTATTGATAGTAGCTGCCATAACGAGCATCGATCAGCACCTGCTGCCCTGTAGTGCCTGTTAACTGGAATGCGCTGGCCTGATTCGCCTGAGAGACCGATATTTGCGCTGGCGTTCCCAGCGTCAGCGCAGGAAGATTTGCCACAAGGGTGGTTAAAATACTAAAACTGCCTGGAGAAGTCTGATTAGGAACCATATTCAATGAATAGGTACCCGCTGCCAATTGGTAGACACCCTGATTCGAAATCGGGTTGCCGCTATAGTTGAAAACAGTAGCAGGCTGATCGGTTCGCAACAAGGTCGCGTTATATGCGCCGCCGGTAATATCGAAAAACACACTGGTTGGATTAGTCAGCGTAAACTGATAACTCGAATTGTCCGCTGTCTGGTTCAGGGTGCCCGTTGCCGCTGTTCCTAACGTCAGCGCATTGGTTGTTGATTGACCTTGAACTAAGCTATATATTGTCGTGCCGCTCGTCAACGGAGAATAATACTGCTGGGCAGAGAACTGAACAGTGTAGTTGTCCGAAGTTGGCGCAGTAAATTTGATGGTAGGATTAACGCTCCACCAGCCGCTCGCTTCATCTCCACTGGCAACCGTGTTACCAGATGAATCAAATACTTTATAAATAATGGTATTGCCATAAACAAGCGGCGTTGATGGAACCAGCGCATAGACACCTCCTGCCTGTGCAGCTATCTGAATCTGCTGATCTGGCAATCCGTTGCTCCAGTTGATAGTCGCGCTTCCCCCGACCACCATTACAACGGTGGTTGTCGGTACAATACTGGCGGTAACAGTATACGGAAGCGTAGCCGTGGAAGAACTGCCATTAACTCTGAGCGTATAGTTGCCAGCACCAATAGCATAGGTGTTCGTTCCACTTCCATTCAGATTTAACGGACTGACAACATTGCCAAATGTGTCATACAACTGATAGCTGATACCACTGGCTGGCGGTGTCAGCGCAATATGTTCAGGACCAGTGCTAGTAAACGTATAATTTTGACTTTGATTGATGGAATAATAGTATCCGCCATACCACCACGCATAATACTGTTGGCTAATAAACTCACCCTGAGTGACCGTACCAAACTGTAAAGGCAATGACGATGTCGGCGTTTGTACCAGATTGAAATTCAGTGACGCAGTGCCAGATGCATTGACCGCACTGCGCGATACCACCAGCAGGTATTGCCCGCTCACAGATATCTGGTTAAGCTGAGCAAAATTACTTTTCGACGGATCTCCAGAAGCAACCAGCTTGCCCGATGGATCATACAACTGATATGTTTCGCCAGAACTCGCACCAGCAAGACCTGTGAACCAGGTATTCTGCGTCCCATCCAGCGTGACGTTAAACAGCGCGTACTGCTGACCTGCATTCATGCTTGCTGAGACCGGTGTGCCTGGAATAACGGTCGTCGCCTGAGTTGTGTCTGCAACTTCAAACTGTGCTGGACCTGCGCCGTTCAACAGTGACAACTGGTAGTTTCCCGCCACCAGCCATTTCACGATTGCACCGCTAACCTGCCCATTGATCAGACCTGCAGGCCCAGTCAACTGATAGTTCTGGTAGTTACCGCCCTGCCAGTCAAGGGCAATCAGGCCGTCATTTGCCACCGCAAAACTGTAGTTGAGCACCTCGGCGGTCCAGTTTTCTGCGACTCCGGCCTGAATTGCTGGCAATGTAACGGTAGAGGGTCCCGCCGCTGCAGTGAGTTCAAGGATGGTGCCGCCGACATTGCCGGTATTGGCTATTCGCCTAACCAGCACATAAGCCGTTCCGTCATAACTGCTGATAAAGCTGCCACCGGCAAGCCCTGAAGACACCTGCAAATTTCCAGCTGTATCATATACGGAGATATTGAAATCGCTGTTGGACTGCGCATTCATTACAGCCGATACCGTATCGCCATTCTGTACATTGATACTGTACCAGCTTTGCTGGCCGACGGTCATCGCACTCAGGTCAGGTGGCGTAGCATTGTCCAGCGGTACAGCGGAGGCGAACGGCGTCAGTACAAGCACCGTCGAAGCACTCGTTACACCCCGATTGTTCAGCGTCAGCGTATATTGCCCGGGAGGCAGATAAACAACCTGATTCTGCCCTAATGAAGTTGAGAAATCCGGCCAGCTCGCCACCACCGAGCCGGAAGAACCGCTAAGCGTACCGCTGATGCCTGCGTCCGATGAGACAGGCTGGAATGACCAAAGCCCACTTTGGGTCACAGTAAAGGTCTGGGTGGCTACCTGATTGCCGGATGTAAATGCCGTGCTGAGCGTCGACAAAGTAGCACTTGCCAATGAACCGGCATTGAATGCCAAGGGTGCCGCGGCCGGCAACTGCATCAGCGTAAAATTAACCGCTGCTGATGTGGCTGCATCGTTATGAATCGCGAGGTAATAGGTACCTGCCTGCTGCACGATGAAATTGCTTGTCTGATTGATGTCACCACTGTAGACGCTGTTACCGTTCGCGTCAAACAAGGTATATCCTCCGGTCGTACTGGCCACACCCGGCTGCCAAGCCAGTTCATCTCCTACTGCAAGCGTAACGCTGGCGTAGGACACCACATCATTGGCGGCGACCTGAATCGACTGGGCAACATTGGTTGCAATCGGCGCAATACTGGCCAGATCCGTGAGCTTCAGGTTTCCGGTTCCAGAATACAGGTAGGCATTAACCGTATAGTCGCCCGGCTTGAGCGTCCACAGCGAACCTGGCCCCCCAACGATGTAGCTGCCATTTACCCCGTCTACATATACATTCGAATTAGGTACAGGATCCACCAAGTATGTGGTTGTCTGAGTGACATTCAGGTTGTAACTATACGAGGTTCCTGCAGCCAGAGAGACTGCTTGACTGGCCGTGATGCTACCGTTGGCAGCCACAGGCACAGCGACATCGGTCCGCGTCGGATTAACCGTCAAATCAGTTGTTGCAGCAGTAACGTTAGCTGTCAAAACGAGGTTTACTAGACCTGCTGCATAATCCTGTGCAAAGGTAATAATATTGTCGCCTGTAGTAGCGTTTATTTGCGTCGAAACATTAAGGTTGTTGCCATACTGGTCATAGGCTTGTACGGTATAGTCATGCACACTGGAACTAGATCCGATATCCACCGAATACTGGGTTAAAGGATTTGAATCAAGCGCAATCGCTACCGATTGACCAGCTGACAATTGCCCAATGTCGGCTGGCTGACCTGACGTTACCTGAATTGTTGGAGCAGGCGCAAGAAAGACTGGCGTATTTGCACCACCAATGCTGCCAAGTGAAATAGTATAGCTGCCAGCCGCAAGATAAACAGCCTCGGGATTGGATGCATAGCCATAAGCAATCTGAGACTGCTGCGCATTGTTAATCCACCAGTTTGAATAGCTCTGTACGTTTGCATTGGTTGGTACCTGCACCGTCCACCAGCCAGGCTGGGTAACAGTAAACTGTGCACTTTCTCCATAGTTGTAAGGGACGCTGACTGCTGTCGTCTGCGTCGTACTAAGGGCGCTGAGGGCAAGCGAGGTTGGCGTTGTCGTTACAGTAAAATTGGCAGTCGTCGTGATTGAAGTGCTGTCATGCATTTTTACGGTATAAGCACCCGCCTGCTGCGCAACAAAGATTCCAGCCTGATTGATGCTACCATCATAAACGTCATTACCGTTGGCGTCATATAGCGAATAGGCGCTGGTTGCGTCTGTCGTGCCACCTGTACCCGGTGTCCAGGTAAAGGCATCTCCTGCAGCAAGGTTGACACTATAGTAGGAAGGCACGTTATTGGCAGCCAGTGTCACCGACTGACTAACGCCAAATGGCAGCACGCTGGCATCTGCGGAACTGGTTAACCTGATATTACTGCTCCCCGTCTGATTGATCTGAACATTAAGAAGATAATTCCCCGGGTTTAATACCCACTGCGAATTTTCACCATTCAAAACAGGGCTGCCATCTGCATTGGTCAACCAGGAATTAAATCCATTCTGCGAATCAGAATCCAGGAAAAATGTGGCCGTCTGGGCTACGCTTAACGTATAGGTATAGATCCCGCTACCAGCTTGACTGGTCCATTGTGCAGACGGCATCACACCGCCTGTCTGGGTTGCAATTTCCGTTGCATTCACTGTCAAATCAGTGGTCACCGCAATCGAGTTGGCCGTAAGCAATAACGTTACAGGGCCTGCCGTATAACCTTGCGCAAATGTCACTACATTGTCGCCCGTGGTTGCACTAATTTGTGTCGAAACAGCTAGGCTATTGCCATTCTGATCAAACGCTTGGACGTTATAGTCCTGCACGCCAGAAGTTGACGCGATGTCTACCGAGAAATTGCTCATTGGTACCGAGTCGAGCGTCACTGCCATAGACTGACCAGCGGCCAATTGTCCAATATCGGATGCCTGACCAGATGCAACTGGAACCATTGTGATCGGTGTAAGACTGATCTGGGTATCCCCGCTTGCTTGATCCATCACAAGCGTATAGGTGCCTGACGACAGATAAACAGATTGAGGTGAAACCAAGTGACCTGACGCAACCCAAGTCTGCTGTGCGTCGTTGATCGTCCATCCCGAACCACTCAAAACCGAGCTGGCAGCCTGTAACGTCCACCAGCCAGACTGGCTTACCTCAAACTGCACCTGACCACTGTTGTTACTGACGGGAACTGTAGCTGTCGTTGTTTGCGTTGCACTCAGTGCTCCAATATCAACCAGCGATGGTGCCACATAGGGCGCAATACTAAAGTTAACCGCAGCGGACTGGGTTGCCTGATTCGGGTCGCGGTACACGACGACGTAACAGGTCTCATTTTGTGCAACGGACCAGCTCTGCCCGCTGACGGATGAAGGGTCGCCGGAAACCAGCAATTGACCGTTCGCATCGTAAATCCCATATGCCAACCCGCTGGATGCGGCTGGAAGTCCTTTAAGCTGATAGTTCTGCCCTGCCTGTGCATCAATCTGGTACATGCCAACCGACTGACCGGTGGCAAACTCGTCATTGACGCCCTGCCCTGAACTGATGTGCGTTGCGTTGCTGCCAGTATAAACCGTAAACGGAAAACTATTTCCGACATCAGAAAACTGCAGCTGATATTCTCCGGCTGGTGCCCAGCCGAGCACGGCAGGTGCCGGGATGCCTTGAGATGACGCTGCTGGCAAGCTGCCAGAAAGTGTTGCCAGCGCTCCAGTCAATGTTATGGAATTGGAAATCGTCGAAGACGATTGCACAAATACCAAACTGTCCTGCGGCAAACTCAGCGAATACTTAGGAAGCGAAGGCCCTCCACTGGTATCTGACACAGCCTGATTGACCAAAATCGGCGTACTTGTAACTAGAGCCGGCTGCGTTGCCTGGGTGCGCGAAAGCGTAAACGTAGCACCGGTGCTCTGCGCAGCAGTGCGGGTAACCAGAAGATACACCTGTCCTGTTGCCTGCGATTGTGTAAACTGCACACTTGATGTACTCCCTGAATACAGCAACTTGCCATAGGCATCAAACGCACTGACCGCAAATTCTTCGCCATTTGGTGCACTATCGGTATCTAACAGCACTCCGGAAAAGCCGTCTCCTGGCGTCGCATTGACGCTGTATAATATTGAAGCACCAGTTGCCAGCGTCGGTAACGTGGTCGGAACAGTATCTGCCAATGATGTTGCCGTAGAAAATGGTAATGCCTGAATATCGAACGCACCAGCCGTTGAACCGCTGGTAACGACAAGTTGATAATTTCCTGCAGTAAGATAAGCCGCTGCCCCAGTGCCAGACAGTGCAGTCGCTGGAATCACCACTCCAGCGGGTCCTACCAGCGTCCATTGTGCCCCTGAAAGTGCGGTCGGAACGGTGAACAACCAAGTTCCCGATTGCGCGACATTGAAATTCGTAGTAACCGTCTGATTTTGCGCCAATGTCGTACCCGGCAAATCAGTAGGGGTTGTGCCTGATAATTGACCTGCAGCGATGACCTGATTATTCCAGGTGGTTACCTTTACACTGCCTTGCAATGGCACCTGATTGTAATAATTTGAACCACCCAGCCACAAGAAGTATTGACCGCCTTGCGGCAATGCAACGTTGATATTCCCGCCATTGGAGAGATCACCGCTACCCACTACACGACCATTAACACTGGTGACCTGCCAGGTTGCATAAGGATCTGCACTAGTGATGCTGGCTGACAAATTAAGGTTGGTTGCGGCGGCCACATTGAGGCTATAGACAGCTTCACTGCTGCCTGAAGTTGAATCAAGCGACAGGCTCTGCCCACTTTGGACAGCGGTAACCATTGATGCAGAGGTATTCAGCACCTGGAAGTCCACACTGCCATCATTGGCGCCCGGATTTGCAATTTGCAGTGTATAGGTTCCGGAAAGCACCGCAACCACCGACATATAATTTTGCTCGGCAGCGGTGTTGCCTGATGCTACTTGCTGCCCAGCGGCATTGAGTAATATCCAGTTCGCACTGTAGCTATTTGACGACAACTGATCGAATTTCACAAAACCCGGATTGGTTACGTTGAAGGTATAATTGGAAATCGAGCCCGGTGTCAGATTCGCTTGGGTAGTTTGCCCGAACGTCAGCGGCGTACTCGTTGGTGTGCTCTGAAACAGCGTAAATGAATAAGGCTCATTGGCAGCATCCACCACACCTGTCGAATAGTTCGTTTGTCCCTCGATACTGAGGTAATAAGTACCCGTTGTAGTGGCTGTTATCGGTCCGCTGCTGCCATAGGAATTATTGCTCGTTATAAGCTGCGCATTCGGCCCGAAGATACGCCAGTTCCAGTCTGGATTAGCAGCAACTGTCTGCAGGAACAGCTGGTCTCCTGCATTAGCTGAGAAGGAATACAATCCAGCTTGTGTACCAGGCGCCAGATCCCCTGTCGTCAATACGTTGGTCGTCAGCGCAGCCGCCGCTGTATCACCCATAATACGAAAATCATAATTTCCAGTCGCGCCTTGATTACTACTGACGTTCAGTTGATACGTCCCAGCATTCATGTTCAAAAAAGGATTATCCGTCGCGGTCAGGTTCTCACTGGAAAATACTGTCTGGCCGCCTTCGGTCAATTGCCACTGAATTTGGTTGCCGCTGATACCATCGAAAAAGAACTGCGATGGATTGTTCACCGTGAACTGGTATGCATCCTGCTCACCCGGCTGCAACAACGTTCCGTTGATGTCCTGCACGCCCGGCATGACATTATTTGCGGACACTTTAAGCATAGTTGCATTGGAAGTGTCAATGCTGAAATTGAGTTGAGTGCCTGGATTCTCTACAAGCAAGTTATTAAAATTTCCTGTACGACTGGCATAGCTCATTACACCAAAGACATCGCTAGGCGCAGGCACAAAACCACCGTCCAGATAGATGTCTAACACCCCATCCAGACTGGCTGTACCGGATACAGCCAGCATGCCTACCGAAGCTGCCAAACCAATACGCACTGTCGCTTGTGCACTATTAGTAAAATTACCACCGATATTCATAATTGCGCCGGATGCGACACTCAACGTACCCTGATTGAGTAAATTGTTGTTATAAATGAGTGTCCCCGCATAGACATTAACTGTGCCGGTATTGTTAAAAGCAACGTTGCTGTCAATTTCAGCACTGTCGGCCATAGTCTGGTTCAGTATACCGGCATTGTTCAGTGTGGCGATTCCTCCCCCAAAAGCTATAGGCAAAACAGAAGTACTACTGAGATTCAGCGTGGCCCCTGCTCCATTAGTCAGGGTATTGCTGCCGCTGTTACCAAAAGAAATATAACTGCCTCCACCCACCGTAATCGTGCCCTGATTGATCCAGCTTTTACCATCATTGAGACTAAGATAACCAACGCCTCCCGCGATGTCGATCAGACTGGTACCCTGAGTAGTAAACGCACCTGTACCGTCGAGCGTGCTGGTGCTGGTGACGTTGAGCGCACCACTCACGGTGACCGCGCCTGTACCGCCAAGCGTACCACCATCCAAGGTAAGACTTCCATTGATCTGTGAAGCATCGGCGAGGTTCAAAATAGCGCCGCCAGACAACGCCAGATCGCAGTCACAACTAAGTGAATTTACAGTGACCGAACCACTGGACAGGCTCACGGTCTGGCCTGCAGGCAAACCAATGTATACATTATCTGTCGACGCAGGTATAGCGCCCGTACTCCAGTTTGATGCAACATTCCAGTCCGCCCCGCTGGCACCAATCCATGTGACAGTCGGAACAGGAGCAGCGGGTGGGATATAAGCAGTGGGGAGGAGTTGCGCGTCGAAGCTGTAGTTTGCCGTTTCGGTTGAGCCGATCTGCCCTTCCACCAGCAAGGTATAGGTGCCAGTGGCGGCAAGGCTGGGCAGGTTAACATTCTGGCCGGCCGAATTCATTGCTGTGGGGCCGAAAACCTGCTGTCCAGACGGATCCAGCAACTGCCAACTAACATCTCCTCCTGAACGCCCTGCCACATCCATAAAGAAGTGATCACCTGCGGTGGCATTAAACGTATAAATATCTGTCGCGTTGGCAGGACTAAGCTGACCTGTCACGGTAGTGCCTGGAAGTATTCCGGGTGCCTTTTGCAAGTCCAGCAAACGGAACCCATAATTACCAGTCACACCAGCGTTTGCGTCGACTGTAACCGTATAATTACCCGCACTCAGGTCAATAGCAGGGCTACCCGCAAGACCGGTACCATCGCTAGCAGTAAAGCTGCGTGGATCTACTATCGTGCCCTGTGGACCTGACAAACTCCAGTTCATATTGGAGTTATTCGTTAATGAGTCAAACACTACGTTAACATCGGAAGCAATTGTGAAAGCGTACTGATTCACCTCCCCCGGAACATGAATCGCACCATTTACCGCAAGCGCCACATCTCCCGACATCAACACCCGCGGTTCAATTGATTCAAAGCGTATGGAGTTTTGATGTACAACAGATGCAATTGCGTTTTGATGTGCATCATTCTGTCCACGCAACCGCCGCAGTATTCCAAGTAAAAGTTGACTCATTTTTTAATTCCCCGTAAGCGTCCGATGTTAGTATTAATGGGTTCTTTGCACTAAAACGCACTAAGACTACCCAATCTACCAAGAGTCAATGAAATGACCTTGGATTTGCATATTAAAATTCCTAAAATAGCAACATTTTGCTAAGTTTGATGTTGTTTTGGTTGCCACTTAGCCATTTTTGGCGCTACTGGGCTGTGTTTATTTATTCCTTATTCGACTGATAGGTGTCATATGGTCAAGAGAGCAAACACCCTTTCAGGTTGTAAGCAAAAATCATCAACATACCCCCTTGATTTCAAACCAGGCCTGAATACCGAGATACCCCGTGCCACAGCGTGGTTTTATGACACCGCACACCCGCTCAATAACTCTGCGAATGCCAAAATCGACATGATTCGCATATTGAGTGTTTTGCTTAATGGCGTATTTTAGTAAGCGCATTTAAGTAAGGTTGGCATAGCTGGCTTCAGGATAGCCTGTATAGATGCACTCCTCACCAATTAGCAAGGTCGTCAGGCGTTGTAAATTGTGAGTATCGCTTATAGTTCGGCAGATCAAAGCAATTATTGAAATCATTTATTTTGTCTTGTTATTAATAATGGGCGCCACTTCGTACCAATAAGCCATGGCTCACAACACACCGTATTGAATAGATAAGGCAGTATTAATCACGAAAAAATTGCCATATAGCGATATGGCATACGTCTTACATACTACCACCAAATGCTTACAAAATTATTACACAACAGCCAGGCTTTAGCATACGAAAAGAGAACCCTCACACAATTAACCTCAGGCATTTCATGAACGCAACAAGGATAAGTGACAATTGAGGGAGAGGTTGCTTTAGACGTTATCAATAATTGGCTTTAGCTTAAAAGTTTTGGGTACCTATAGACTCGACACGAATTATTCATGAACTTTAAGCCATGAATCTCGTATCATTGCGCATGGAAAAGGAAGATGCCCGCAAGCAGCGCGAGAAGTGCTGCACGAGAGACGCAAACAAGTCATCAGAATGCACCGTAAGAGGATGCCGGTGATGCAGCTTGTTGAGCACAGTGGGCTCAGTTGGTCCGCTGTGAACGCTGCGATCACGCGCTATTTGACTATTGCGTATTGAACCCCAAACCCGCCACCTGTTCTACTGCAAAGTCGGCCAGTAGTTGGCATAGGTGAATTATGATTATTGTTGAAATCATTAGCATTGTTAGAAGACGTGTCTGGAAAGCCCAACGACGCATCTATTTACGCCGTAAATCTAAACATTATTTCTGAATGTATTTGAGGTCAAACACAGCAAACAAGCGCTCAAAATGATATTGCCGATACAGCAATAGGCTTCATCATCTTGAACATGGTAGATTGCCTTGGAAGGATGAGGAATAAAGCTTTTCTGCTTGCAAGGCGTGAAAGGGTTCTTCACTGTTTAGTTAACCACACTTGCATTATAGTTACATGCCTGGTATCATGTAACCCAACATACAACCAGTGGAGCTAGCATCATGCCATCAATTCACGAATCAAAAGTAGCGCGGCACCGAGAGCGAATGCGCGCGGCGGGGCTACGGCCTGTCCAGTTTTGGGTGCCAGACACTCGCTCGCCTGAGTTCACGGCGCAAGTGCGCATGCAGTGCCAAAGCCTGAAGGGCGATCCAGCAGAAGCTGAGGCTTTGCGCTTCACCGAAGAGGCAGCATCGCACGTTGAGGGTTGGGAGTGATACAGCGAGGCGACCTCGTGACAGTTTCATTGCAAGGTGACTACGGTAAACCACGGCCAGCATTGATCATTCAATCAAACCTGCTAACCGAACTGGAAAGCGTCGTGCTGTGTCCAGTGACAAGCGATCTGCGCAATGCCGCGTTTCGTGTCACTGTAGAACCGAATCCAGCTAACGGGCTGCGCGTGCTATCGCAAGTCATGGTGGACAAGCTCTCGACGCTGCCGCGTGCCAAAATCAGCGAGCCGATTGGCCGCCTTGATGATGAGCGGATGAAAGCGATAGATAGAGTGCTCCTGTTGGTCGTCGGCGTTATTTGACGCCAACGACAAGATAGTGGCTGGTGACACGACTGATTGCAGTTAAGCTAAGGCGAATCATTTGAAACAAGTGGAGGGTTTAGATTGTAATAGCTGGCGGTTTTGAGATTGGAATCAGTGGTGGGTTTGGTATTGGAATCAATGGTGGGTTTGGGGTGTAATATGCACTAATTCACGGATAAATCAGGCCGGATCAATAAACAAAGCCGTACGCAACTAAGCGCTGATACTGATTAGACTAATATGGCACACAAGCAGGAGTGCTTGCCGAAATTCAGACCCGTGCTAAGTAATTTAGCAAGATTTACAAAAATCAGCTTGAAACGATCGTACCCAGATTAACCGTACTAAACTTAACAGAAAAAGAGCTACCCCATCAACTTGGAATTCCGGCAAATGCCAACAAGGACTGGAGTTTTCTGTCTTGTTTGAGGGTGGCAGTTCTAATTCCCGCATTATGTCTCTCCGCAGCCATCTGCGCATAGTCCACTAGCAAATTTAATAACCAAAGAGGGGGTTTTCCTTGCGTAATCGAAACACGTCTTGCGATATTCAGCAGTAGTGGCGCATACCGAATGAAAAGATCATCATCAAGACTAACCATCGCCTCTACCGTTCCTGGCTGACCTTGACGAGCGCTACGTCCAAACAATTGGCGATCGACTCTGGCCGACTCGTGGAACTCTGTCAAAATAACATGCAACCCGCCTATTTTGACTACCTCATCCGAAGGTTTGATATCAGTTCCACGCCCCGCCATATTTGTTGCAATCGTAATTCTCCCAGACTGCCCAGCCTGCGCCACAATTTCAGCTTCTTCGCGATCATTCCGGGCATTCAAAACAGCATGAACGATTCCCCGCTCATGAAAACGCGCGCTTAAGTTTTCGGAGGCTTCCACTGATCGGGTACCAATCAAGATTGCAGTTCCTATTTGACTAAGTTCGATGGCACGTTTGACTACCGCTTGCCAGCGTTCTTCCGCCGTAATGGAAAACTGATTAGCCAATCGCTCTCGTCTACTGGGTACATGCGTAGGAACCGTATAAACTTCCAGATCATATACACGCTTTAATTCAGGCATTACTTCAGCGGCAGTTCCTGTCATGCCGCATAGCAAAAGATAGCGTCCCAAAAATCGCTGGTAGGTCATACGCGACAAAGTTTTACGTTGCCCTGTGATCTCGCAACCTTCCTTCGCCTCGATTATCTGATGTAAACCACTTTCCCAAGAACGATCTGGCATCACACGCCCAGAAAATTCGTCAACGATTTCAACTTTCCCATCCTGAACAATATAGTGCTGATCGCGCCGATAACACCACAATGCTGTCAATGCCTTTTGCAGCAACTCATGCCGCCACAATGCGGATGTCCACACCCCAGTCAATCCTGCACTAAGTTCACGCATATACTGCTCACCCTGAGAAGTAACCCACACTTCATGATGCCCTGAAATATTGAAGTGCTCACCTCGCACCAATCGCCGAGCAAGATCAAGCGCTGTATGATAAAGCAAAGCCGCATGCTCATCGTTCACCGTTTCAGAAATAATCAGTGGAGTACGCGCCTCGTCTATTAGAATACTATCCGCCTCATCAACAATAGCCACATGTAAACCACGCATTATCAAGCTTGGCTGCTGTCCAGAGCCATATAAACGCCGCAAGTGGTAATGGGTTGCCAGCGCCGCCCCTGTAGCAATACGGTCTTTGAGATAATCGAAAACAACTTCCTTATTGGACACATAAACCACATCACATGCATATTCCGCACGCCTCTGCCCCGGTGACAATCCCTGTATGACCACACCTACCCGCAAATTAAAAAAGTTGTAAAGCGGCAAATTCAGCTTAGCATCACGCTCTGCTAGATAATCGTTAACCGTAATAACATGCACGCTTGCACCTGCCGCAGCTGCGGTGCATGCCGCCAACGTTGCAACCAGCGTCTTACCCTCGCCCGTATTCATTTCAGCGATCATACCCTGCAGCAATACCCATCCGCCGACCAACTGCACATCATGATGCCGCATGCCAATGGTGCGCAATGAGGCTTCGCGTACTGCTGCAAATGCCCGAGCCAATAATTTATCAGCAAATCCTTGCTGCCGCATTTCAATACAAGTGCTATTCAAGCTAGCAACTAGTTCCTGGTCATCAAGCACATGCATTTCCGCTTCAACAGCATTCGCTTCTGCAATAAATTTACGAAGACGTTTTGTGCGTGATTTCAGTTTGGGGATACGCGCAGATAATGCACGCAAATATTCCTCAAAAACCGGTTCCCTATCACGCGTACGCTCCAGATACACGCCATCAGAAACCTTAAGCGAACGTCCTTTTATCAAAGCCGCTACATTAGACATGGAATCTACTCAGGAATAACTGCCTTAATCGACGATGCAGTTGGCTGAACAGTGGTTCACTAAGATGATCGAATCTCACATATACGCGCCCGCCGAAAGCATTGGGGGTCGCTTTAAGCGGCAAACTAAGATCAACAAAAAACAACCTGTCTATGGTTTTAAGACCTTTACTGTCGTTTGGATCAACAGGAATTTGACCACCACCATTCGGACTCAACGCGGCAGTTGGCAGCTCATCTAAAGCACTGGGAATTTCACGTAGTATCGACACGGGGTAAGTGTCCGAAATAG